>DATKMS010000132.1:0-4544 GCA_035541735.1 Candidatus Margulisiibacteriota bacterium | reverse complement strand
CCCGGCGCTGTGGAGCGACCGGCTCAGGTTCACGCTGCCGCTGATCGTCAGCGTCGCCCCCATCGGAATGATCGTCAGCCCCGTGCCGCTCATCGTCCCCCCGCTCCACGCGCAACTGCCGCTCACCGTCAGGTTCGCCCCACCGTTGAGTGTCCCCGCCGTCATCTCCAAATTGGTGACGCCCGCGTCCCCGGCTACAGTTAGCGTCGCGCCGCTCACGCGCATCGTACCCGCGCCGGTGAACGCAGCCCCGGCGTTGAGCGTGTAGGTACCGGCGTTGAACTCCACGCGCGCCCCCGTAGCGACGTTGACCGACCCACTACTCGTGCCGCCGCCGCCCAGGAGCAGGACGCCGGTACTTACGGTCACCGCGCCGCTGTTGCCGAACGGGATATTGGAGAAGGTTGTCGTACCTCCCGTGCTGGTCTTGCTCACCGTGCCGCCCGATGCATTCACAAATTGGCAGGCCTGGCCACCGAAGGGACCCCAGAACTGATCGCTCTGAATGCTGAACACCCCGCCGCTTTGATTGGTTACGATTGCACCATTGCCGCAATTGATCCCGCCACTGCCCCAAGTGGCCGTACCGGCGTTGTTGATCGACTGAAGAATGTTCATGGTACCGCCGATACTGAACGTTCCCCCGGCGGCGATGTTCGTCGCGCCTGCGCCGCTGAGTGTTCCACCGTTCATGTTGAGCGCGCCATCGACGGTGAGCGTACCCGCTCCGGCCAGCGTGCCGCCGCCGTGCGTATAGACGCCACGCGCGCCGATGGTGCTGTCGCCGTCGAGCGTGAGGTTGAATTGAGCATTCGACAGCGTTTGGGTCCCCGTCGAACCGCCGAGCGTCAGGCTGGCAATTTCGCTGTGTGCGTCGAGTGTAACGGTGTAGGTACCTGCTACGGTGATGTTCGCGTCGTCCCCGGGGCCAGGCACTGTGCCCGAGTCCCATTTGGTCTTGTCGCTCCAGTTGCCGCTTGCGGCACTCTTCCACGAAATGACCCCGGCACGCACGGTGACCGGGCGGATGAGAATGGCCATTCCTACGGCGATGATGAACGGAATGTATCGGAAGCGCATCTGAGCCCGCTCTTCTGGGGCCGCTTGAGCGGCCCTGCAAACGCTGCAACCGCGATAGATCGACTATCGAACATTTACTCGGCTACGATCACCGACGTCAACCAGATTCGTCGCTGGGAATTGCAGCTAGCGTGTACCGGCGGAGTCGGGCTCGCCGCTGCTCGACCGGCCAGCTACTTTCGCGAACTTCCCAACCGCACTACTATTGCGACCTCGCAGAGGAGAATCGAGTATGAGCGGCCACGACGAGCGCAATGCCAAAACGTTCCGCAAGCCGTGGGCGCATCGTGCCGACGCAGCTGGCACATATCGTCCGCCGCACGTGGCGCTCCAGCAACCGCCGCTCCCAGAGGGCATGACGCCTTTGGACATGCTGCGCTTCTAGGGCCTGCGAGATGCCATCACGCTACGACATCGCCATCGTCGGCTACGGACCCGTTGGACAGACCCTGGCCATCCTGCTCGGCCAGCAGGGATGGCGCGTCGGTGTGTTCGAGAAACAACCGGCGTCCTACCCGCTGCCGCGCGCCGTGCATTTCGATCACGAGGTAGGCCGTATCCTGCAAGCGGCCGGAGTGGCCGACGCGATCGTCGGCGCCACCGAAGCGGCCGATGTGTACGAGTGGCGCAACGCCGCCGGCGAGACGCTACTGCGCTTCGAAAGCAAGGCGGCCGGTCTCTCGGGCTGGCCCGAAGGCAACATGTTCGCGCAGCCCGAGATCGAGCGCCTGCTGGACGCGCGGGCGCGCTCTCTGCGGTGCGTTGACGTGCACCGCGGGCACGAGGTTGTCGGCCTCGTAACGGCCGGCGACGCCGTGGGGCTCACGGTGGCCACGCTCGACGGGCGCCGCCTCGACGCCGCAGCCCGCTTCGTCGTCGGGTGCGACGGTGCCAACAGTTTCGTGCGCCAGCATCTGGGTGCGACGGTCACTGACCTCGGCTTTTTCTTCGACTGGCTCATCGTCGACGTCGTTCCGCACGAACCGCGTGTGTGGAACCCGCTCAACATCCAGATTTGCGATCCTGCCCGCCCCACCACGCTGGTGTCCGGCGGACCCGGCAGGCGGCGCTGGGAGTTCATGCGGCTCCCGGGCGAGAGCATCGAGGAACTGAACAGCGAGCCAACCGCGTGGCGCCTGCTCGCGCCATGGGGGTTCACGCCGCAGAACGCCACCCTCGAGCGCCACACGGTGTATCGCTTCCAAGCGCGTTGGGTTGACACGTGGCGCAACGGGCACCTGCTGCTGGCAGGCGACGCGGCGCATCAGATGCCACCATTCGCCGGCCAGGGTATGTGTTCGGGTCTGCGTGACGCCGCGAATCTGGCCTGGAAGCTCGATATGGTGCTGGCGGGCAAGGCGCCGGACGCGCTGCTCGACACCTACCCGAGCGAGCGCATCCCGCACGTCCGAGCGATCATCAACTTCTCGATGGCCCTGGGCAAGGTCATCTGCGTCCCCGACCCTGCCGAGGCGGCGGCACGCGACGCGGTCATGATCGCCGCGCTGAAGGACGGGCACCAGACCACGCCCCCGCCGCCACTGGCAATCGGCTCCGGCGTGTTGCTGGCCGGCGATTCACGCGCCGGCCAGCTGTTCGTCCAGGGTCGGGTGCAGCGTGGCACAACGACCGGACTCTTCGACGACGTCGTCGGTCGCGGTTGGACCTTGCTGAGTCCAGCGTGCGATCCCGCCACGCAGCTCGATGCAGATGCAGCGGCGTACTTCGCTTCCATCGGGGGCATCAGCGCACACGTCGGGCCCGGCGCTCCAGTGCGTGACATTGACGGAAGCTACGCGCGCTGGTTTACGAACACCGGCGTCGCGGTGGTGCTACAGCGGCCGGACTTCTACGTCTTCGGCACCGCAGCATCCGCGAGTGGTACCCTTGACCTCGTCAAGCAGCTGCGCCCTAGACTCGCCGGCGGGGGAGGAGCAGAGAGCGCAGCGGTCATTGCCGACTGAAATCGGCGACGCTGCCTACCGGACTAAAGAACCGGGCAACGCCACTGCACTGGCTCTACCCGGATTGCGATCCGGCGTGCTCACCAGTCGTTCGCAGATACTCCTGGATCGACGCAACGCCACGTTCCTTTGCCTCGATCAGGCTCTCCAGATGCTCGCGCGTGTTGATGAGTCCCTTGGCGCGCACCACGCCGGCCTCGTCGATCAGCACGGCGTACGGTAGTTTGCCGATGTGATAGCTCATTCCCAGCTCCAGCGAGAGGACGTAGGGGAAGTCGCCGATGTGCTGCGCCGCCAGGAAGCGCTCGTGCTCATCGCGGTCACCGTCGCTCGCCAGCACAATCTGCAACCACCTCTGCTCGGCCTGGCCGAGCGAGCGCAGGATCGGGAGCATCTTCTTGCACACCGGGCAGGTCGGCGAGAGGAAGAACAGCAGCGTGCTGCGGCCCTCATCGTTGCGGCTGCCGATGCGCACCCGGCGGCCACGCAGATCGACCAGGTCGAAGAGCGGCGCGCTCTCGCCTTCCTTCGGACCCTTGTCGATGGTCAGTGCGCCCAGTGGCGCGATGCGCTCGTGCAGCACGCCGACCTGGCGCAGCACCGCGAGTTGCACAGCTACCATCACGAGCAGCAGGATCCACAAAACGACCTGAGAGATGAGCAAGGCAGTCAGCATCTCAGAGCGCCTCGAGCGCCGGTGTGCGCACCGCGTTGGCCAGGGCGTAGTTCGCGCTGCCGTAGAGCACTAGGACGGTCACCGCCCCGAACCCGATGGTCACCCAGTCGATCCATTCGAAGGGACGCTGGCCGGCAGGTAGCGCTACGAGTGCGGCCAGCACAATGAGCACGGCGTTGCGCAGCAACAGGGAGACACTCAGGCTCTGGCGCAGAGCGGGTCCGAAGCAGCCACAATCGATGTTCGTACGCCCCCGCATGAGATTGATGGCGATCGCGCCAGTGAACAGGCACAGCAGCAACACTAGACCGACCGCCGCGAAAGTCCGCGTTGACGAGAAGAGAAGTCCGCCAGCGCAGGCCCACTCGCAGAGCGGCACGAGCCGCGCGAGGGACTTCTCCATGGCGCGCGGGATCAACCGGTAGTGTGCGACCACACCTTCGAACATCTCGATGTCTCTCAGCTTGGCCGTGCCCGACCATGCGAAGATGGCCGCCAAGGCGATGGCGAGCAGGAGAGCGATAGACGGGTCGATCGCCAGCATTGATTCACCGCCCATGGAGGTGAGCGAGCGGCGCGCGCCTTGGCTCGTTCAACGCCGCCACGCGTTTGCCGTCACTCGCAGTGTAAAATTGCACGTGCCCGGGCACCTCCGACTGACTCGATCACAGCCAGGCGACACGGTATATTGCGGCCACTCTACCGGCAAGCTGACAATGCGACGATCGCGAGCCCTGCTGTGTGTTTGCCTGGCCGCAGCCAGCGCCTGCTGCTCGCCGTGTTCCTGCCCGGCCAGTCGACGCGGCTGTTCAAACTGCCGCTGG
>DATKMS010000131.1:0-21643 GCA_035541735.1 Candidatus Margulisiibacteriota bacterium | reverse complement strand
TTCATCACGAAGTCGATTCACGAGGTGGAGTTCCATCTCGTGCTGGCGGCGGTGCTGGTAAGCCTGACGGTGATGCTGTTCATCGCCAACTTGCGTGCGACGCTGATCGCCGCCATCGCCATTCCGACGTCGATCGTCTCGACCTTCACGCTGATGCAGGTGATGGGGTTCACCATCAACAACATCACCATGCTTGGCCTGGTGCTGGCCACCGGCATCGTGATCGACGACGCTGTCGTCGTGCTCGAGAACATCTTCCGCCACGCCGAGGAGAGCGGCGAGCCGGCGATGCGTGCGGCCGCCAGCGCCACCAAAGAAATCAGCCTCGCCGTCATGGCCACGACCCTCTCGCTGGTGGTCATCTTCCTGCCGGTGGCGTTCATGTCGGGCCGCGTCGGCCGGTTCTTCAACAGCTACGGCATCACGGTGGCGTGCGCCATCCTGGTGTCGCTGCTCGTGTCCTTCACGCTGACGCCGATGCTGTGCTCGCGGTACCTGCGAGTCAAGCGCGGGGTGTCGGGTGGGGGCGGTTCGAAGAACTTTGGTTTCTACAGCCTCATCGACCGCGGCTACGGTGTGATTCTGCGCTGGTCGCTGCGCCACCGCTGGGTGATCGTCGCGCTGTCGGTCGTCGTCGTGTACTCGACGGTGCCGCTGTTCCGCGTGGTCGGCAAAGATTTTCTGCCGCAGGATGACCAGAGCGAGTTCGAAGTGATCGTCCAGACACCGGAAGGCTACAGCCTGGCGCGCACCGACGCGACGTTCCGCGAACTCGAAGCGCAGCTGTGGACGCTGCCGGCCGTCACGCACGTGCTGAGCACCATCGGCGACAGCACCGGCCGCCTGAAAGCGGGCGAGGGGCCGGTGACCGAAGGCTCCCTCTACGTCCGCCTCGCCGATCTCGGGCAACGGCCGGTGTCGCAGTTCCAGGTGATGGAGCAGGCGCGCACGTTGCTCACCCAGTATCCCGACCTGCGCGCCAGCGTGCAGAGCGTGAACATGTTCATGGGTGGCGGCCAGCGCTACACCGAGATCGAGCTGGACATTACGGGTCCCAGCTTGGAGAAGCTCGAACATTACTCCAACCAGGTGATGGCGGGGATGCGCGCCATCCCGGGCATTGTCGACGTCGACACGACGCTCTCGGTCCGCCAGCCCGAGTTGCGCGTGCAGATCAACCGGCAGAAGGCCTCGGACTTCGGCATCAAGGTGCAGGATATCGCTGCCGCGCTGCGCACCCTCGTCGGCGGCGAGCCGGTAACCAAGTTCAAGGAAGAGCAGGATCAGTACGATGTCTGGCTGCGCGCGCAGTTGCCCAACCGCAACGATCCGCACGCGCTCAATGACCTGACCATTGCCACGCCGTCCGGCGAGCTCGTCAAGCTCGCCAACCTCGCCACGATGAGCGAGGAACGCGGCCCGTCGCAGATCGATCGCTACAGCCGGCAGCGCAAGGTGACCATCGTCGCCAACCTCAACCACCTACCATTGTCTGTTGCCATGGCCAGGATCGGGGACGTGGTGGCCCGGCTCGAGCTGCCGCCGACGTATCGCGCCGAGTTCTCCGGGCGTGCCAAGGCGTTGGGGGAAACCGGATCGAACTTTGCCGTGGCCTTCGTGCTCAGCTTGCTCTTCATGTACATGATTCTCGCCGCGCAGTTCGAGAGCTTCCTGCATCCGATCACCATCCTGCTGGCGTTGCCGCTGTCGATCCCGTTCGCGTTGCTCTCGCTCCTGCTGTTGGGTGACACGCTCAACATCTACAGCGTGCTCGGCCTCTTCATGCTCTTCGGCATCGTCAAGAAGAACGGCATCCTGCAGATCGACTATACCAACACGCTGCGGGCGCAGGGCATGCCACGCGATGCGGCGATCCTGGAAGCGAACCATGTGCGGCTGCGGCCGATTCTGATGACCACGGTGATGCTGATCGCCGGCATGATTCCGATTGCGTTGGGACGCGGTCCCGGTGCGGCGTCGCGTGCATCGATGGCCAAGGTGATCATCGGCGGCCAGGCCCTGTGCCTGTTGCTCAGCTTGTTGCTGACGCCGGTGGCATACTCGCTCTTCGACGACCTCGGGCACGCCCGGCTCTTTGCGCGGCTGGCCGAATGGCTGCGTGGTCTGGTCGCCCGGCTGCCGGCGTTCACCCACGGGCGCACGCAGGCGTGACCGTTCCCTGCAATCCTGCTAAACGTGCGGCGCCGGAGGGAGGGTATGCGAACAACGCTGGGGGCTTGGGCGCTCGGTTTCAGCGGCGTGGTCCTGACGACTGTGGTGTTGGCCCAGGAGCCCATACCGATCTCCGCCCCAGCCGAAGCTCCGCCACCGCGCGACGTGCACCTCCTCGATGACGTCCCAAACTATGCTCAGATTCTGCAGGATCAGTGGCGGGCAGGCGTCCCGGCGGATGTGAGCCGCGCCGAGGACTCGTCTGAGTACTACGGACGTCTGGTCGACGTTGGGAAGACGCAGGGGCTGAGCCTCAACGATTGCATCGCGCTAGCGCTGAAGAACAACACAAACCTCCAGATCCAGAGACTCAACCCGGTTGCCGCCACCGCCGGCGTGCGGCGGGCGTGGTCGCAGTTCGATCCGCGCGCCGTCGGCTATGTGAATCGCTTCCGCAATGTCAGCCCGGCAACGACCGCACTGACCGCAGGTCCTACCTCCCTCGAGCAGCTGACCACATTCTTTACGTCGGAGTTGGATGCCAACGCCGGTCTGCGGAAGACCTTGCTGTCGGGAGGGGCGCTGTCCTTCGACTTCAACAACCGGCGGATCGTTACCAACCCATCGATCGCGACTCCGATCACTCCCGAGTACATCACGACACTCGGGCTGTCACTGAATCAGCCGCTGCTGCGTGACTTCGGGTGGCGCTACGCGCTCTTGGTCGTTGAGATCGCGCAGAACACCGAGCAGGTCGCCTACCATCAATACGAGGCCAGCATCTCCAACACCATCGCTCAGGTGGAAGCTGCGTATTGGAACTTCGTCCTGGCCATCGAGGCGGTGCAGGTACAAGAGCAATCCCTGGCGTTGGCGCAGGAGCTCCAACGGCAGAACGAGGGCAAGTTCAATGTTGGCGCCCTGCCACAGACCGCGGTGCTGGAGGCGAAGAGCCAGGTGGCGAGCCGCGAAGCCACCTTGATTCAAGCGCGCAATCTCGCCGTCATTGCCCGCGATAACCTGCGTGCGCTGATCAATTCGCCTGCCCCTGATAAGAACTCCCTGGCGCTGATCATGATCGAACCAACCGACAGACCGGGGGTACCGGATTACCCGATTGATCTCGAACGCAGCCTGCGCACGGCTCTGGAGCAGCGGCCTGAGCTGACGGCCGCGCGGCTCAACGTCCACGGTGCCGGCCTGCAACGGAAGGTGGCGGAGAACCAGCTCCTCCCGCGACTCAACTTCGCAGGCGGCGTGGGGGTCAACGGACTGAGTGGAACCGATAACAGTAAGCTGGTGTCATCTACCACTCTGCCGGTTCTAGTGAGTCAGGACCTCTCCGGTAGCTACACCCGGTCGATCGAGTTGATGCCCGATGGCCGCTTCTACAACTGGTCCGCCGGCGCGACGTTAGAAATTCCCATCGACAACGCGCAGGCCAAGGCCGATTACGCCAAGGCAAACATCGATTTCGAACAGTCGAGTCTGTCGCTCCGTGACCTGCAGGAGAGGGTGACGCTCGAGATCAAAACAGCGGTGAGTAACTTGCAGAGCGATTTGAAGAGCATCGACGCAACCCGGATTGCGCGCGAGCTTGCAGAAGAGAACCTCCGCAACCAGAAGGCGCGCTACGACGTCGGCTTGGCCACGACAAAGGACCTCCTCGACTATCAGGACCAGCTCACGCAAGCCCGCTTCCGCGAGATCAATGCGCTGACACGCTACAACACCGACCTCGCCGAGATGCGCCGTGTCGAGGGTTCCTTGCTGAGCGCCCGTAACGTCCTCATCGAACGCGTCACCCCCGAGAAGGCGCCTTGGTGGGCGACATTCTGATTCGTTGATCCCGAGCCCCCTTCCGCCAACCCCCTCAAGGCAAGGGATCGCCAAGAGCGTCATTGCGCCGCCGCCGGCCCGGAGCTGGCCCGCGCAATGGCCCCGAACGTTCGTCGCAAACGCTTTGGCACCCGATTGGCTTTACCTCGCCGCACGAGCCAAAGGAGGTCCCATGTCGGAATCGGTCGCGAATTCTCAGTCAGCTAGTGCAACAGCAGCGGTGGATACCGCCGCGGTGCGTCGCAGCACCATCGTCATGGTGCGGTGGGC
The DNA here is from genome assembly GCA_035541735.1 of Candidatus Margulisiibacteriota bacterium. Taxonomy (GTDB): domain Bacteria; phylum Desulfobacterota; class Binatia; order HRBIN30; family HRBIN30; genus DATKMS01. The sequence continues at coordinate 17,362 of DATKMS010000131.1, read as the reverse complement.
CCTGATCATCACCTGTGCCTATCTGGTGCTGTTCAGCGAAGAAACTCGGGGAGCGACCGGTCTTGCTCCCTTGGTGATCGTTGCATTCCTGGCTTCCAACCTCATCATCGGTCGGCTCCCGGTAAGTGCGGTGACCGGGCCGGCCTTCCGGCTCGGCGTGGCCAGCCTCGACACGGTGCTGATCGGCCTGTCGCTCTTTTGTGCGGCGCAGCTGTCGGTCGAGCTGGTGGTGCTGCTGTTGGGCGTGCTGGTCCTCGCGATTGCGGGTATCCGTCTCGGCATCATTGCCGTGCTGACGATTGGGTTGGCGATAGCGTCCCTGCTGATGGTGTGGGCCAACGGCAACGAGCCACTGCAGCATTCGAGCATGCTGCTGCGTGTGCCGTTCTTGCTGGCGGCCGGGGTGGCCTATGCCTGGCTGGCCGAAACGGAAAGGCCAACAGCTGACGGCCACGCCACCGACCTGGTCGGTGACTTGACTCGCGATCTTGCACTGCAGCTTGAAGCCATCGAACGCTGCCAGACGGCCGCATCCCAGGGATTGATGAGTGCGACCCAGGGTCTGCTCGCCGAAATTGCAGAGGCGAATCAGCAGATGCGGTCCCGCATCGCCGGTGCGCCGGCCCCCGAGGTACAGGTGCACCAGGCGCCGGCGATGGCACACAGCGCCGCCTGAGCTCCCAGCGGTGGCGATAGGCCGCACCGCGCCTGCCCCCGAACGGTCGCGCCTATCGCCACCATCCTTCCCATTCAATTCGCGCAGAGATGGGCCGCAGGCCCTGCTAGCGAGTGATCTGCAGGCCGAAGAATACCTGAGCTGCGGCCAACAGCATGGCGGCAGCGCCCAACCACGGATGCAGAGCGCGGATCGTTGCGCGTCCCATCCACCGCGATGACAGCGCACCCCCGGAGAGCGTGAGCACCAGGGCAAGCCCGATGCGGAAGTGCGCGCTGGCCGCCAGCTCCAGATCGGGTCGCAGCAGCCAGGTAGACAGCACGCCGGCGGCCCAGCTGATGAGAGCAAGGCCATACATCAACGGTGCAAGCCGCGCGTGACGGGCCAGCCATTGGCCGGCGTGGCGTCGGTCGCTGCGCGCCCGCAAGCCCAGCGAACCGACGTAGCCCAGCAGCACGGCCGTGAGAGCGGCAACCACTGGATGAACGTAGGCGAGCATCGGCCGCTTCCGCGCCGTCAGTCGAGTGCCGCGGCCATCGTTGCCGTCGCGCGCTCGAGTTCGTCATCGCTGATGATGAGCGGCGGGGCGAGGCGGACGACAGTGTCGCAGTGCAGGGTCCAGTTGAGGATGAGGTCGTGCTCGAAGCAGCGAGCCACGAACCGTCGCGTCGCCTCCGGCGTCGCGAACTCGAGCGCCAGCAGCATGCCCCGGCCGCGCACCGTGCGTAGTGCGCCGCCGCACAGCGTCCGCAACTGTGCAACCCATCGGGCTCCCCGTTGCGCCGCGTCTGCAGCCAGATGTTCACGCAGCAGGACATCGAGCGCTGCCAATCCGGCCGCGCAGGACACCGGATGCCCGCCGAACGTCGTGACATGCGCCAGCGGCGGATCGTGCGACAACGTCTGCATGACCTCGGTGCGCCCGACGAATGCCCCCAGCGGCATGCCGCCGCCGAGCGCCTTGGCGAGGACGAGGATGTCCGGGACGACTTGCCAGTGCTCACACGCAAACAAGCGACCCGTGCGGCCGAATCCCGTGATCACCTCGTCGGCAATCAACAGCGCGCCAGCCTCGGTGCAGCGGCGTCGCAACGCTGGTAGGAAACCATCTCCGGGCACGCGCACGCCGCCCTCACCCTGGATCGGCTCGACGATGACCGCCGCTACCGACGCGTCGATGCGACCCAGTGCTTCTACGTCATCGAAGGGGAGAAACTCGACGTCCGGCAGCAGCGGGACGAAGGGGCGGCGGTAGATTGGATTGCCGCCGACGGAGAGGGCCCCGAACGTGTCGCCATGGAAGGCTCCGTCGAAGGCCACCAGGCGCGCGCGGCCGGTGAACTTGCGCGCCGTCTTCAGAGCGCCTTCGACCGCTTCAGTCCCACTGTTGGTGAAGTAGACGACGGACAGATCGCCGGGAGTCAGCTCCGCCAACCGCCGTGCCAGTTCCACCTGTGGCAGTTGCACCATCTCGCCGTAGACGGAAACGTGCAGGTACTTTTCGATCTGCTCGGCGACCGCGCGCACCACGTGCGGATGCGCGTGCCCAACGTTGGCGACACCCATGCCGGCGAGCAGATCGAGATAGGCGCGGCCGCTGGCGTCCCAGATCGTCGCACCCTGCGCCCGCGCCACCACGATGCCGAGCGGCTGCGCCGAGGTCTGGCACAGGTGGCGGTAGAACGCCGCCGTCAGGCCACTCGCTTGTTCTCGCTCCACGCTCTCACGCTCCCGCGCGCTCGCCCACGACCGCCTCCACTCCCACCCAATCGACCCACTCCCCCACACGCGGCCGTCCACTTTGCCGCCATGCCAACGTCGGCGTTTGCATCATGCCCAACGCGCAGATGCGATGCACACCGGCGGCAGCCAGCATTGCCGTCACGTCATCCACCCGTTCCGCTCCGACAGCGAGGCCGGCGGCCTCGAGGTGATGCCGCTGCGGTACGAGGACGGTAGCCAGATCTGCCAGCCTGCGGACCACTTTCAACCGGATGCAGCGATGCGAGCAGCTCGGTACAAACTCGGCGTTCGGCTCCACACTGATGGTCCAGGCCGTAGAATCGGTGCTCACGAGCAGCCGGTGCGTCTCCTGCCACTCGCTGGCTTGACGGAAACGCAGCACCGCGGCCTTTTCCTCCAGGCTCAGCGTCCGTGGTGGCAGCTCCGTGGCGAAGTGATCGAGCGCAGTGCCGAGCAGGCGGGCGAACTCCTCGGGCGTCAGGCGTGCGCCGGCTTCCAGATAACACAGCTGCGGCGACAGGCAGCCGTGCTGATCCCACAGCGAGATGTCGTACGCCAGCTGTCGTGCCAGCCGCTGCGCGGCGTCCCGGTCCATCAGACACTCGCGGCCGATGGCTGCAAAGCTGACCTTGTGGCCGTGGCCGATGAAGCGACGCGGAGCACGCGCTGCAATTGCGGCGATGGCGGCGTCCGAGCCCGAGGCGACGACGAGGTCCGCAGCACCGAAGGCGACGCTCTCGAACGCGGTATCGCCACCCTCCCAATGCGTGACCACCAGACACTCGGCCAGCTCCGCGTCGATCTCGCGCACCGACGCGGCGAACAATGCTGGAAAGGTCGGATCGCCCGCTGCCGCCTTGATCAGTGCCGCCGACTTGATGGCGAGTGACAGAACGATCGGCGTGGCGGCGAGACCGGGAATGTTGCCGGAGAGGACGTGTGTGATGAGCGATGGTCCGACAGCGCGGCGGCCGCCGTGCGGCGCGTCAAGGACGCGCGGGTCTCCGAGCTCCTCGCGCAACAGCGCGCGAACGGCGTCGCTTTGCAGGGGCGCCAACAGCAGCGGCAGGCCGTGACGGATCATGGCCGGTGAGAAGCCGGTCGCTGCAGGCAACGCCGCCTGCGCGCGCTGCTGCCACGCAGAGTGTGGCTCCAGCCAGGCAGCGATCACGCGGTCGAGCGGCGCCAGCACCTCGTCAACGGAACGGGTCTTCAGACGTGCAGCGGCGCGTTGCGTGGCGTCTAGGGCTGCCTGCAGCTCGGTGGGCCTGAGCACGCGCGGCGGTGCATCGATCTCGCGGACGGGCACGTGCGCACCATACCGGCTCGTCCGTGCGGCGCCAACCTCACACTGCCTCGCGGCTTGATGCGACACGCTTCCCGAACGACGGGGCGAAGTCTTTTCACCATCGTTCCGATTCTCTAGAGTGCGGTCATGAGTTGGAAAGACCGTCGTCGCGATCGGCGCCACGAGCGCCGGCCGGAGAGCGGGAGCGCCGTACCCCGTCCGCCGCGCCCGTCTGCCTTGGCTGAACGCCACGGCATCGAGCCGTTCGCGTTGTTCTGCGCCTACCACCTGGGGATTACCGAGGACGGCGGCTACCGCTTCCAGAACATTCACCAGGTCGCGAAGCGCTTCGGGACCAACGCCGGGGTGATCAAGCAGCTCCTGGCGGATTTCGACATGGACTCCGACACCATCATCCACAGCGCCTTCGACATGGCGGGGGCACAGGTCGACATCATGCTCGCGCCCGCGGGCATCAACCGTACCGAACTGGCACGCGAGTTCTACGAGCAGTTCCGCGTGGCGCCGCGGCGGGCGCGCAACTGGGCCAAGGAGCTCGAAGAAGACGCGCGCGCCAATGAACGGATTTTCGGTCCGGGCCGCAGTTAGCGCCTTGCGGGCGCTGCCACGTGAGCGTCGCCGCGCCGCGCGGGATGGAATTCCCGCGCTGAAGGGAGAGGAAGTCGGCTGGAAGCCGACTGTGTGCGCCCGGAAGACGTTGGCGCGAACACACTCATCGTCTCGCACGAGGGCGGTTGCTGTACCTGAGCTAGCGTGAGTCGACGTGCAGTCGACTTTCCCGGATCTCAGGCCCGGGATTCCATTCCGGGGCGAGGGCCATGCGCACCTCGTCTCGCGCGCGACCCGCGCTGCGGCCGGGTCTCCCGCGCCATCCCGCCTCACTGCTGCAGGCGCGCCGCGCAGCAGCGCATGAACTCGGCTGCATCGGCGTCGTTCATGGCAGGGGCCAGCTGCTTGCACGTGCGCTGCGCGGCCTCGGCGGTCATCTTCTTCGTCCCCAGCTTGCTGGCCATGGACTCGGCCAGCGAGCAGGCCGTACGGTGTATCCTGGGGGACTGCGTTGGCTGCGGCGGCGGCTCCGCTGCCACCGCCTGCACCGCGAAGAGTAGACCAATCACCATCCATGCGCGTGAGAGCATCATCACGAACTCCTCCACCTCCCGGAGACAGTGGCGGCATTCATAGTCAAACTGCGTCGCCGTGTCACGCCGCGTCCGTGCCGCTACGCCGCGAAATCGGCGAGCGCGAGTGAGCAGCCGCGCGCTTCGGCGCCGTGGATCCGGCCGAGCAACTCGAGCCCATCGGCAGTCAGCCGGCCGAGGTCTTCAGTCAGCACGGCCACCGCGCTTCCCGCATTCGCCAAATCGACGTGGCAGAGCACGCCGGCCTCGCCCGCGGCCACGTCATGCAAGCTGCCCGGGTCGAGCACGCGCGTGCGCAACCAGTGCGGGCCAGCCAAGGCGCGGTGCGTGCCGCGGCCGTGATAGCGGTCACGAATGACGTTGTCGTAGAGCTGCGACGACAGCTCGGTCATGCCGTATTCGTTGACAACGAAGTAGCCGGGAATGGCCAACAGGTTCCAGACGGCCTGCAGGAAGCCATGGCGCGACAGCGGGCGCGGCGCCCCCTTGGTGCCACCGGTGTCCATCAGCCGGCTGCTGTGTGGCAGCCGGAATGCCCAGCCGGCGTCGCGACAATGGTCCAGGAAGCGGACCAACGCACCGGTGGTCGTCATGAGGCACACGGGACGGCCGTCACGTTCGCTCTGCCGCAGGGCCGCCGCGAAGCGGTCGAAGTCGAGACGGTCCGCTGCCGCAAAGGTGGCACTATCCGGACCGCCGAAGCGCTCGATGGCCCACTCGACCATCTGGGCGAGGGACGACTCCGGCCGCTCGCGGGCTGCCGGGATCAACGCCAGAATCGGCAGCCTGTCTGCGTCGGGGAACAGGAAGCTGTGCAGGCCCGCAAGCGCTGCAGCGTGATAGAGCCGCAGATCCGGTATGGCATGACGGCCGCGCTGCTCCGGCCCCTGCGTCGTGCCGGTGGTGAGAAACGTGCGCTGCGGTGGAGCGCAGTGCAGCGCGACGTGCTTGAAGGCCAGCGTCGGGACCGGCGGGATGGCACGCCAGTCAGTCACCGTTGCGGGTGTGGCGCTGCGCTGCTCGCATACCCGCCGGTACGCCGCGATATGCTCGAACTGGTGGACGAAGACTTCGATGGCGAGTGCCTCGAAGGTCGCGCTGGTCGGGTCGCCGATGAACGCCAGAACCTTGTCGTGAATCGTGTGAATGGGGTTTGTCCTCTGAACCAGGATTGTCTCACGCTGCGGCCAAAGAAAGATGTCCAGCCGCTACCTGATGGTTAGCATGTTCTGCCGAGTTGGCGCAGGGCTTCGTAGACCACGATCGATGCGGCGTTCGAGAGGTTGAGGCTGCGGACATGCGGGCTGAAAATCGGGATGACGTAGGTGGTATCGCGGTGCGCAGCGAGCAGGGCGGGTGGGAGGCCCTTGGTCTCCGAGCCGAAGACCAGGTGATCGCCGGGTGCGTAGCGTGCGCCCAAGTAGCTGCGGGTGGCTCGGGCTGAGAAGAAGTGCATGCGCGCGCCGCGCTGCTGGGCGCGGAAGTGCTGCCAGTCGTCGTGCACGTGTACGTCGACCCAGGGCCAGTAGTCCAGCCCGGCGCGTTTCAGGTAGCGGTTACCCAATGAAAAGCCGAGCGGGCGAATGAGGTGCAGGCGAATCTGTGTTGCGGCGCACAGGCGCGCGATGCTGCCGGTGTTGGGGGGAATCTCCGGCGCCACCAGCACGACGTGCAGCGCCGGCGCGCTCTCAGAGCTGGGAAATCGGATGCGTGGTGTCACCACAGCGCAGTTGGAATCGGCCAGGCCCGACTTCTTCGATGAATTCTGCGAGTTGATAGTACGCCGCACGCAAGAAGCGCGCGCGTTCGGCGCCGTTCTTTACGCGGCAGTAGAGTACGTCCTGGGCGCCGACCTGCAGGCTGCCCGGATTCAGCCGCTCGGTCGTCCCGTCGTTGAGGTCCACCATGAATTCTCCCGCCGCCGTCGCATCCACGCCGGTCACGACGTAGGGGGTGTCCTCGACTTCGACATCGGCGTGATAGCGCTCGTCGATCCAGATTTCATAGCCGCCACCGGGTTTGTGCCGCAGGTAGCGGCCGAAGAGTCGGGCGAGCCGTTCGTGAACCACCGGCTCCGCATCGGCATACCAGCGCCCATCGCTGCGGAACGACAGCTTGGAGGTGTGGATGGAGTAGAAGCCGGCTACGGGCATGGGGACATCGCAGCCGGGTCACCGATCCCGGCTGTCCAGCAGGATCGTCACCGGCCCGTCGTTGGTCAACTCGACCTGCATGTGGGCACCGAACTCGCCGTTGGCGACGGTGATTCCCTGCGCGCGCGCGCGGTGCAGCAGGTGCTCATACAGGGGAATGGCGTGCTCCGGCCGCGCCGCGGCGGAGAAGGAGGGACGGCGTCCCTTGCGGGTATCCGCGAACAGCGTGAACTGCGATACCAGGAGCAATTCGCCGTGAATGTCACGGAGCGATTTGTCAAATTTTCCTAGCTCGTTCTCGAAGATCCGCAGATCGAGCAGCTTGTCGAGCAGCCAATCTGCTTCCGCGAGGCTGTCGTCGGCGGCGATGCCGACGAGGACCAGGAGTCCTCGCCGGATCGCGCCGACCAGCCGCTCGTCTACTGTCACTCGTGCCGCGGACACGCGCTGCACGACGGCGCGCACGTCTTGACGACCTTCAATCACTCTTCCTCGTCGAAGTCGTCTTCATCGTCGTCGTCCAAATCGTCGTCGTCTTCGTCATCGTCATCGAGATCCTCGTCGTCCTCGTTCTCCCAATCCTCTTCCTCTTCGTCTTCTTCCTTGCGCAGTTCGAGCCGATCGTCCATGTCTCTGCCTCCGTATGAGGTTGCCTGTGTCAAACGCGAGCCCTGCAGTCGCCCGTGTCAGCATGCGCCCCCTATCCATGGCGTTGTGCAAAGTCAACTCGTGGAGCTTGCTCGGGGAGCTTGCTCGTAGAGCTTGCGGCTTGCGGATTGGAAGCGTGCTCAGCGTTCGATGACCACCCGGGTGCCAACCGGGACGAGGTCGTAGAGTTCTTCGACGTCGCGGTTGAAGAGCGAGACGCAGCCGGCCGTCCAGTTCACGCCGCTCCGGTTGAGGGTTTCGTCTTCGGTGCCGTGGATACCGACCGCACCGCCGATGCCGGGCACGCTGTGGCCGCGCTCGGGGAGGAGGCCGCGCGCGCGGCTCCATGCGTATATCTCCTGGTTGTAGGGGGTGGGATAGTCGAGCAACATGAAGCGCGACCAGAACGGATGGTAGTACTTCTTGACGATGTGGTACTCGCCTTCGGGCGTCCGCTTGTCCCCCTCGTAGAGCTTCGCCCACAGTGGGTCCTTGCCGAGGACGACGGGGTACGTTTTGACGGGTTGCCGGTCTTCGTACAAGGTAAGGGTGCGTTCCGTTTTTCGTACGCGTATCCAGCGTTCGGGTGGCGGCGCCTCCTGCACGATCGGTGGTGGCGGCGGTGCGGCTGGGCGTTCGGTGCCCGCGCAACCCGCCAGCAGCGCACCGCCAACCAGCAGCAGTGCGCACCGTTGTCCCCCTCGCCGCATCACTCCGCCTCCGAGAATAAATTCCACGGGCTTTCTTGACAAGCGCGCCGCGACTCCCCTAAGGAGCTTCGGTCAATTGATTAAATCACCGGTTCGATGCGCATATGCGGTCTGCTCTCGAAAAGGCACGCGAGGCTCCGTCCTCAACCAAGGCACGGATTCTTGCGGCTGCCGAGGAGGTGTTTGCGACCAAGGGATTCGCCGGGGCTTCGACGCGCGAGATCGCTGCCAAGGCACGCGTGAACATCTCCAGCCTCCACTATCACTGGGAATCGAAGGAGACGCTGTACTTCGCGGTGTTCGAGAACATCTACGACCGCATCCTCGATCTGGTGCGGCGTGCCATGCCGGCAGAGGTCGGGCAACCGGCTAGCCGGGCCATCGTCGATGACGCCGTCGGTGGCCTCTTCGATTTCTTCGCCGCGCATCCCAACGTCCCGAAGCTGTTGGTGCGGCGCCTGCTTGAAAATGAGGAGAGCCACGTCGACATCGAGCGTGAGATTCTGGTGCCGGCGTGGAAGGTCTTTGCCGGCTGGACGCAGGCATTCGGCGGCCGCCGGCTCAAGGACGTCGATTCGCAGCTCTTCATGCTGACGGTGCACAATGTCGTGCTGCTCTTCCTGCTCGACAGTCGCCAGTATACTAGCCTGCTGGGCGGGAGTGTGTACACGCCCGAAGTGCGCAAGCGCGTCCGTGCCCACATCATCAAGTTGGTGCACAAGATGCTTGCCCGCGACTGAGGCGGGTACGGGAACACCACAGACAACAGACGACAGACCACAGAGCAATACTGAAGGAGGAAGGGCGGTGTGCCGAGTTTATCCGAAGTCTGGTGCCGGTGTTCTGTGTTCTGTCGTCTGTGTTCTGTGCTCCGTGGTTCTCCGGTGACCCATGTCGGTGTTCGTCGCCCTTGATGCCGGCACCGGCGGCGGGAAGTGCGTCATCTTCGACGCTGCCGGCAGACAGCTCGGGGCGCATCGTGAGGCGTGGACCTACGACCTGCGGCTCAACCCCGATGTGCCGTTCGTCAAAGAGTTCTCGTTCAGCGCGCCGGCCTTCTGGGACATATTGTGTCGTTGCACGCGCACAGCGCTCGGCCAGGCTGGGATCGCGCCCCGCGACGTGGTCGGCGTCGCGGCTACCAGCCAACGCGAGGGTTGCGTCTTCCTCGACGCCCGGGGCACCGAGGTGTATGCCGGGCCAAACATCGACGCCCGCGGTTTCGCCGAGGGGCTGGAGGTCGTCAGCACATTGGGCGGTGACCGCCTGTACCAGATCACCGGACACTCGGCGCCGTTCATCTTCCCAATCGCGCGCTACCTGTGGTTTCGCAAGCACGGCACGGGCAGCGTGGCGCATCTGTTGATGATCAACGATTGGATTACCTACCGGCTGAGCGGCGAGCTGTCGGCGGAACCGTCGAATGCCACCGAGTCCATGCTGTTCGATCTGCGCGGCCGTTGCTGGTCGGAGGAGGTGCTGTCGACCTTCGACATTCCCGCCAGTATCTTGCCGCCCGTGCTGCGTTCGGGGGCGCGTGTCGGGGCGGTGAGCGCGGCGGCGGCCGCCGCAACCGGGCTGCTGGCAGGGACGCCGGTGTACGTCGGCGGCGCCGACACGCAATGCTCATTGCTGGGTGCCGGCGCCATCGAGGCGGAGGCCACGGCGGCAACGCTCGGCACGACAACGCCCGTGCAAGCGGTGGTGGACCGTGCCGTGTTCGACCCTGCCTCACGCTTGTGGGCGGGCTGTCACGTAGTGCCGGACCGCTGGGTGCTCGAGAGCAATGCCGGCGACACTGGTGACGCCTACCTGTGGTTGCTCGACCTCGTCAGCGGCGGCGCGCCGCGCGAGCAGCTCTACCAACTGGGTGACCGCCTGGCGGCTGATTGCTTCGGGCCACCGACGATGCTCTTCGTGGGCCCGGCAGTGTTCGATCTCTCCAAGATGCGCTTCAACCGTCCGGGCGGCATTCTCTTCCCGTTCCCGGCGCTGCATGTGCGTCCCGACCGCGCCACCTTCGTGCGCGCGTTCCTTGAGAACGTCGCCTACGCGTTGCGCGGCAACATTGCGCAGATCGAGGCGATCACCGGACACAAGACGCCTAGCTTGACCTTGAGTGGTGGCATGAGCCGGAGCGCGGTGTTGCCACGGGTGATTGCCGATGTGACCGGTCTACCCGTCGACATTGCGCGCGAGCCGGAGAGTGCCGCACTCGGCTGCGCCATGCTGATTGCCGCCGCGGAGAGCGGCAACTTCGCCTCCGCAGTTGGGACGATGGTGGCGCACACGCGTCTCGATCCCGATGCGCAGCAACACGAACGCTACGAAGCCCCCTATGCGAAATGGCGCGAGCTGCACGAGCGCCTGGACGACCTCGAGATATAGCCATGGAGCTAGTCCACGCGGTCTACGAGCCCGCCGGTGACGGCCCGCATCCGACGGTGGTTGCCTTGCACGGCTGGGGCGCCAGCGCGATGGATCTCCTCGGGCTGGCGCCGTACCTCGCCGGGGGACAGTTCCTCGTGCTGTGCCCGCAAGGGCCGGTGGAGGTCCCGCTAGGTCCGATGGTGGGGTACGGCTGGTTCCCACTGACGATGGGAGCGCCGCCCGATCCGGCGGCGTTCGCTGCCGGTATCGACGCCGCCCGCAGTTTCGTCGAGGCGGCCGCGCAGCGCTATCCGATCGACCCCGGCAAGCTCGTGGTGCTCGGTTTCAGTCAAGGCGGCGTGATCGCTTACGCCTTGGCGCTGGGCGAGCCCGCGCGCTTCGCGGGCCTGGCCGCACTCAGCTCGTGGTTTCCAGAGCCGTTGGCGCAAACGCTGTCGCCGCGTGACCCACAACGGTTGCCGACTCTCGTGCAGCACGGCACCCGGGACGAGCTGATCGGCATCGGCCGTGGGCGGGAGTCGGTGGAGAACCTGCGACGATTGCAGGTGCCGGTGACCTACCGCGAGTACGACATGGGCCACGAAATCAGCGCCGAGAGCCTTGCGGACCTGGCGGAGTGGCTGCAGGAGAAGGTCCTTTCGCCGATAGTCTTGGTGCGCTGAGTGCGCGGGCGGCGTGTCATGCCGAGCGTCGTGGCCGCCGCTGCTGGCGGGCTTACGATGCCGGGTGCATCGTCAGTGTGAAGGTTTTGAAAGCAGTCTCGCCGCTGTGTTCATCAACCACGGCGAGAGTGAAGGTCGATACCCCAGCGCGGGTGGCTGTGCCAACGAGGATGCCGTTGTCCTGCAGGCCGATACCGGGTGGGAGGTTGCCTTCGCTGAGGTACCAGAAATCTCCTCCGCAGTCCGACGCGAGGGCAAAGGAATACACGACGCCAACCGTTCCGTCCGGAAGCGCGTTTGTGGCGATCGAGGTGTCGCAGTCCGAGCACCCTAGCGGTGCGCTCAGGAGCAATATGGCGAGCACTGCTCCAAGTTCGCTCGCAACACGCCTTTGCTGCCTGGTCACTCAGCACTCCTGCATCTACCACGATTCTGCCCGAAAGCTGGACCCGATGGTACTGGCTGCGTGGTGTTTGGAGAGGGGTCGCGCAACACAGGCGCCTACGGCGTCGCCATGGGCGTTGGGCATCGGCTGAGCGCAGCGTTCACCGCGGCGATGATCTCATTGATGGTGACCCCGCGCGATTCGTCTGTGTCGCCTCGCGAACAGGATGAGGGCTGAGCGTTGCCCAAGGCGATGTTTACCAGGGCGATGATCTCGCCCACCGTGACGGAGCCGTTGCCGTCGCAGTCTCCTGGACACTGGCGCTCCAATGTCGCCGTGGGCGACGGCGTTGCCGTCGAGGCAGGTGTCTGCGTGTCAGTCGGCAACAGCGTCGGCGTGCGCGTTGCCGTCTCAGTCGCCGTTGGTGTCGGCGCTGATGGCGAGGGCGGCCAGATGCTGTCGTCGCCGAACGAGAAATTGATTGCGGTCTGGCTGAGCCCGGCAACGATCGGATCGCCCGGCGGCGCACTCTTGCCGTCGTAGATCACGTAGGGCTCGCCCGGGTCCAACCCGATGTTGGCGTTGAGATCCAGGAAGGCAACGGCGAAGTAGGTGTTCGTGTTGAACGTCGCCGCGAAATACGGCCCGCCGTTGGTTCGGATCTCGAGGCAGCCGATGAAGTTGCTGAGGGTGCGATCGCTCGATACGCAGACGCAGATCGTGCGCGCTGCGGAGACCGGCCCCAGTTGCCCGGTATAGGTTGCGCTGCCCCCAAAGCCCGAGATCACGCCGGACGCGGTCTGAAGGGTGCCCAGCACGGCCATGCACGTGCTGAGGACCAGCCGGCCGAACAACAGCAGTGAGCGATGGGGCACGTGGTGCGAACGCGCCGGTGGACCGCCGGGCGGATGCCTCATGCGAACTGACTCATATCTGAGTCCTGCAACAGCGGTCGCGGAATGTCCAGGGGCGCCTGAAGGCCGGCCCGGCTTGGAGCAGGCGTACCTCGAGTTCCGTGACAAGAGAGGCCACGCCGCCCACGCCGGCTCGTGATGCTCCCGCAGTCCGGTCCGAGCAGTCAGGTTTGCAGGCGGTTGTTCTGCTCGCCGGGAGCGGCGACCAAATGCACGAGTTCATCGTCGAGCGCGAACACCAAGAGCATCTGATGCTGCTGCGCCGCAAGGACAACAACGGCGAGAGCGTCTTGCGAACGGTACCACACGCCGACTCTTCAATCGCCGATCTGCTCTACCGTGAGCTTATGGCTCCCGCTTCGAACACTGCGCTTCCGCTTCACCCCGCCCCTCGCGTACCGCATCCCAGAAGCGTGCGCGTGCCTCCCAGCCGCCGTCGCCCACATCTCGCGTCCTCCTGCGGGCCAAGAAGCCTCTCAAGGCGTGTATCCTGCGGCCTTGTTGCCAGAGCCAGCGCCAGTAAAGTTCAAGGGACTCAAGGAAAGAAGGCATTTGTTCACCCGGGCTTGCGGCCGGAATTGGCGTGCGCTCGCGCGCCGCGCATCTTCAATAGCGCGGTTCACGCATGGGCCCCGGCTTGAGCTAACGCACACCCGGTGTCGAGGCACGTCGCCGCCCGCGAACTGACCACCGAGAGGAGGCCGGTGGCCCCTCCGGGATAGGTGAGCGCGCGCGGCCACTGGCTACACGAGACGCATACGGGTCGAAGACCACGGCTCATGCGGATGGTCCAGTGTCGACCGTCGATCTCGAGCCGGAGAAGGCCGTAGCGTTTGGTGGTCGCTTCGACACATTCAACCAGCAACTCGCGTTCGTAAGGTGTGTGGGCAGGCAGAAGCAAGCCACCACCCCGGAAGGAAATATGTGCGATGTGATTCATGGGAGCCCTGTCGGTTGCGCGGGTTGTGGAGAGCTGGGTGCTCTCGATGGGGCTCGTACGCTTCACGTGGGGGGTCGTTGTACCCCCGAGTGCGGGCCGGGGACGTGTCGATCGCTCGATCTGAACGTGTAGCGGAACACTAGCTGACTACCGGAGCGATTGATAGTCATTTGAACCTAAAGCGAAAGAAAGATCGCTTCGCGGAACCGAGCGCGAGGAGCACACCGCATGCTCATGAGGAGCGCCGATCGGCAGGGTTGAGCAGGTGTCATAGTCGCCACCTTGATGATGCAGCTTAATGCCTGTTAAGATGATGGCTGTGCTGAAGGGTTGTGTTGGTCCGCAGGGGCTGCTACCCTGGGTTCTCTGGTTGTCTGACGAGAACCCCACCACCGATCGATTACACCTTCTCTGGTGTTCTTCCCGTTCACGCATTCAGGCATACACGGTAAGCGGCAATAGCTGCCACTGACCGCGAGGCAGTGCGCCGACAGCGTCCTGCCGGGTCCGCGCACCTTGGACGCAACACCAACGTGGCCGCCCGCAACGGCCCGACAAGGAGTCTGTGAGATGGGGAGATTGTATATTGGCAACCTGGCTTTTGATGTCACCGCCGAGGAGGTTGAAGAACTGTTCGCGCAGGCCGGCGTGTGTGAATCGGCGACGGCCATCCCCGATCGCGCACCCCGGCAATCGCGCGGTTTCGGCTTCGTCGAGATGGGCTCGAATGCCGATGCGCAGGCGGCGATCCAGCAGTTCGACGGGCACGAGCTCAAGGGGCGCGCGCGCCTGACCCCGTCGTGAGGCCACGTCGCTGATGCCAGGCCCCTCCGTCTCACCCGGTTCATGCGCCTCCCGCTTGCAACAGTCGCCACAGCACAGAAAAGGACAGTGAGTCTCTTGAATTCTGAATTACCCGATTTTCGAACTACGATCTTCCCTGCACGGTCGAGGACTATGTGCATCGTGTTGACCGCACGCACCGCACGCGCCGGCGCGTGCGGTCACGCTTCAAGCTTCGCCGCGCCGGAAGAGCGCGCGCAACTGCAGGCCATCGAGCGGCACATCGGTCGCCGGCTCCCGCGCGAGGCGCACGCGGCCAGCGGTGTCAAACGCGGAGCGACCATGTCGCACGCCAAGGAGGTCCACCATGAGCAAAGTTCCCAGCACACCCCGCTTCGGCCCCGAACACTGGGTCACCCTGCGCGACACCGGCGAGCACGTCAAGGTTGAGGCGTGGTCGGCCATCGCCGCCGCCTATCGCGTTCGTTCCCGCAAACGTGGGATCCTGTTCGCGGCCGATGACGAACTCGACGAGGTCGTCGTCCACCCCGATGATGGGATAGGCAGGTATTGGCCCCGCTGCGCGGCTCCGGGGTGTGGTGCTCCGCTCACTCCGAATCTGGTGGTCTGCGCACGCTGTCAATCACCTACCTGCGCCTGCGGCCGCTGCCGCTGCGCCCGCAAGCCGCCCAAGCCACGGCGCAAACCGACGCGCCCGAAGGCCACGCCGCAGGCACGGTGAGGTCGATGCGCGTCCTGTTGATTCTACCGCGGCACGCCGCTTTGGCAGGAGTACGTCACACGTGGCTTGGTGAACGAAGGCGGCGGTAGTCGCCATCATTGTGAAAGAGTGTCGCTCTTCCGTTCCTACGGTTGAGGGGATGGAAGGGATGATCCGAGATCGGCGATGGTGCGTGCCACCTTGAGAATGCGCGTGTAGGCGAGCGAGAGTGTCACTTCCAATGGTGATCCTGTCCAATCCATCAATGTTCCGCTAAAGAGACTAAGCGCCAGCCAGTTCGTGGGCTCACGCACACGATGACCGTCACGCCCGTTACCCTGCTGTTCACTGATCTGGTGAACTCCACTGAGCTGCTGCAACGCGCCGGTGATCAGCAAGCACAGCGGGTCTTTCAGGCACATCATCGGCTGCTGAAACCCTTCGTCGCCGCGCATGGCGGGCAGGAGGCGAAGTGGTTGGGCGATGGTTGGATTGCCGAGTTCGCCTCGCCTGCCGACGCGGTGCGCTGTGCGGTCGCCATGCAGCTGGCCGCACGGCGCCGCGCGGCCGATGCACGGCTGGCCATCCGCGTCGGGCTGCATGTCGGCGAGACGCTGCGCGACGAGACCGATTACTTCGGCACAGCGGTGGTGGTGGCGCGCGGCCTGTGCAGCTCTGGGCAAGCGGCCCAAGTGGTGTGCAGCGCGCAGGTGTGCACGCAGCTCGCGGACCAGCACGGCTTCACGTTCCGCGACAGCGGCGCTGTGGCCGTCGCGGGTCTGACGGAACCGGTGCCCAGCGCCGAGGTCATGTATCAACAGGATCAACCGCTGGCGCTGCTGACCCACACACCGTTCGTCGGGCGCGCCGCGGAGTTGGCGCGGTTGGCGGCACGGCTGCAGGAGGTACGGGAGGGCAGCGGCGGGTTGCTGTTGCTGGCCGGTGAGCCAGGCATCGGCAAGACCCGCATGCTGGAGGAGTGCGCGGAGACGGCGCGCGCGCAGGGGGCGCTGGTCCTGTGGGGCCGCTGCTACGAAGGCGAAGCGGCGCGGCCGTATGGGCCGTTCGTCGAAGCCCTTGCGGAGCATGCGCACGGCGCCGACCCCGACGCGCTGCGCGCGGATCTCGGCCTGGGCGCCGCGCCGCTGGCGCGCCTGGTGCCGGCGCTGCACGAGTGCCTGCCAGACATTCCGGAACCCGTGGCGCTCCAACCCGACGAGGAACGCGTGCGTCTACTCGATGCGTGCGCGGAGTTTCTCATTGCGTTGGCCGCGCGCGCTCCGCTCGTGCTCGTGCTCGACGATCTGCACTGGGCGGACGCCGCCAGCGTCGCGCTGCTGCGGCACGTGGCGCGCTTTGCGGCACGCCACCGCCTCCTGCTGCTCGGTGCCTATCGCGATGTGGACGTCACGCCACAGCACCCCCTC
This sequence comes from Candidatus Margulisiibacteriota bacterium, assembly GCA_035541735.1. Taxonomy (GTDB): domain Bacteria; phylum Desulfobacterota; class Binatia; order HRBIN30; family HRBIN30; genus DATKMS01. Next base: position 758 of record DATKMS010000131.1, on the reverse strand, counting down.
GCCGATGCGCTCGGTGCCCTGCCGCGCGAGGCCAGGTGTGAGCACGTGGCACTCGCGGGTCTGGGCAACAACGAAGTCGAGGAGTTGCTCGAAGCTGTGGCCGACCAAAAGGTCCCTGATGCCGTGGTGACGGGCCTCACGGCCGAGACCAATGGCAACCCGTTCTTCATCCGTGAGATGCTGCTGCACCTGCTGGAGGAAGGGAAGATCATTCGCCGCGAGGGGCGCTGGATCTCGAATCTGACGGTCGATCAACTGGGGATCCCGCATGGGGTGCGGCACGTGATCCTGCGGCGGCTCGGGCGTTTGTCCGAGTCGGCCAAGCGCCTGCTGACCGCGGCGGCAGGGTTTTCCGGCAGCTTCCGCTTTGACCTGGCCGCCCGCGTCGCAGGGCTCGATGAGGCGGCGGCGCTCGACGGCATCGATGCAGCCCTGGCCGCACAGCTGCTGTGCACAACCGGCGCGTCAGATAGCTTCGACTTCAGTCACGCCCTCGTGCGCCACACGCTGTACGCCGAGCTGAGCCCACCGCGTCAGGTGCGGCTGCACCGGCAAATTGCCGAAGCGCTGGAGCAGGTCTACGGCGACCCTTCGGCAAGCTCAGGGCAGGCTCCTTCGACATGCTCAGGGCAGGCCGGTGCCGTTGAGCGCGCGGGGGAGATCGCGCGGCACTACCACCAAAGCGCATCGTTGCCTGGGGCTGAACGCGGCGTACCATACGGCCTCGCAGCGGCCGCCCAGGCGGAGCGCAGTGCGGC
>DATKMS010000130.1:0-3698 GCA_035541735.1 Candidatus Margulisiibacteriota bacterium | reverse complement strand
CTGTGCGACATCGGCGATTGCAGCTGCGGCCTCATCGTCCCTTCGCGACTGTCACGACATCACCGTAGGGCCTCGACTCTCGTGGATGGTAGGGGCGGCGTCCTTTCTGGGGCGACAGCGACTGGAGCGAATGGGAAGTGTTGCGCACGTGCGCGCAGGTTCACCGGGGTGGGGTTGCGCAACAGCAATCCCTCCGCTCGTGGGCATCGAGCGTTCACGTGACCGTTCCCTCCCTCCGACGACGAAATATCTCGTCGCGCACCTCTCCCCAAGACGCGAAACTGGCCTTTCTCGGATCGAATCCGTACGCGCGCGCGCAGTCGATGAGCGCAACCTGGTCGGTCACGTCGGGTATGCGGCGTGGCCAAGGATCTGAGCCTTTCGGTGTCCCTTGTCCTTCGACCCTCCTGCCGTTCATCGCCGCGGGGGCGCCGTTATCGGTCTTCGGCTGGGTGACTGCGGGGGGCAGGGGGGCAGATGAAGCAGAAGAAGAAGTAGAAGCAGAAGAGCCGTCACCTTGCCGGGGGTGGGTGAGATCACCTTGCCTTTGGGCGGGTGAATCACCTTCCCGGCGAGAGGGTGAGCCGAAGCGGGTGTCCTTTCCGGCATGTTGGCGTTTGTATTCGTCGCGCACCAGCCTCCGCGAAAACCAGATGGGGCCTTGCTGTTCGGGGATTAGCATTACCGGCGTGCCGGCGCGCCTGGCGTGGTACGGGACGTAAACGAACGCACAGGAGAGCGCGTCGTCGGAGCCGCTCAAAACGTGCTTTTCGAACAACGCTTGGAGAACACGAGTGCGCGTACCGATCATGTGCGCCAGAAGGTGTAACGGGCGACGCAGGATGCCGTACTCGTCGGACTGATGAAATAAGCAGAGGAGGTCGATCCAAGCGCTGTTGACGCTCGCGGAAAACTGACCAGACCTGCTCGTTGAAAATTGACCAGGGACGGAAGCTGGCGGAGACGGCCGCCAGCATGATCTGATTCTATCGCTGGTCAGTCAGATGGTGTGGTCGGTCTCCTCGGTTTGTCGGGACTTGGCCTGCTCCCGGGATTTGATGCGCGCCTTCGCGGTGCTGCTGGAATGGCGGAAGCGGTAGGACTCGTTGCCTGTCTCCACGATGTGGCAGTGATGGGTGAGGCGGTCGAGCAAGGCGGTGGTCATCTTCGGATCGCCGAACACGCAAGCCCACTCCGCGAACAGCAGGTTGGTGGTGATGATGACGCTGGTGTGTTCATACAGTTTCGACAGCAGGTGGAACAGCAGCGCTCCGCCGGCCTGGGAGAACGGCAAATAGCCCAGCTCGTCGAGGATCACGAGATCCAGATGCATGAGCTGGTGCGCCAGCCGCCCCGCCCGGCCGGTGGCCTGTTCCTTCTCCAAGGTGTTCACGAGATCGACGGTGGAGAAGAAGCGCACTCGCTTGCCGTGGCGGGTGACCGCCTCGACGCCGAGCGCAGTGGCCAGGTGCGTCTTGCCGGTACCGGTGCCGCCGATCAGCACGATGTTCTCGGCTTTCTCGGTGAAAGCGGTGGTAGCGAACGTCGTCATCTGCCGTCGATCGACCTTTGACTGCTCGAAATCGAAGCCGGCCAGATCGCGATGCACGGGAAAGCGGGCGACATGCATTTGGTAGCGGATCGAGCGCAAGGCGCGATCCATCGACTCGGCCTGCACCAGCTGAGTGAGTAGCGTCTCGTAGGTGGTGAGGCCCCCGGTGGTGCCTTGCTCGAGGCTTTCGGTGAAACACGTGGCCATCCCGTACAAGCGCAGCCGCTTGAGATCGGCGATGAGGTCAGCCATGGCGCACCTCCTCCCGCAGCGAGTCGTAGCGCTCGGGGTCGGCGCGCGGCGCGGCGCTCACCCGCAAGGCGGTCTGGACGCTCGGCGGCGGCGGCCCCTCCCGCAGCCGCGCCAGCACGTTGAGCACATGCTCGGCGCTGGGCCGGCCGCTGTCGAGCACGAGGTCGACAGCGACCAGGACCGCCTCCAGCCCGTGCACGGGGACCGCCATGAGCACCTGCGCCATCACCCTGTCGCCGCCGTCGCGCTTGAGGAGCGCGCGGCGCAGCCGTTGCAGCGGATCGGGCAGGTCGGCGAACGGGGCGCCGTTGCGCAGCGCCCCGGGCTTGCGCTCGATCAGCGGCAGGTAGTGCTGCCAGTCGTAGATGACATGATCGCGGTCGACGGCGCGCAGGTGCTCGGCCACGACACTCTGCTCGGCCACGATTACCACCCTCTCCGGATACAGCCGCACGCTGACGCGATGGCCCGCCAACCGGCAGGGCACCGAGTAGCGATTGCGGGCGACCGCGACCAGGCTCGTGCTCGACACCCGCGCCGGCAGCTCGACGTAGCCATCGAATGGCGTCGGCATCGGCATCAGGTGCGGTTGTTCGTGCTCCCACGCTTCCCAGATGCTCATGTCGGGCCCGTCGGGATGGGGGGCCGACCACGCCTCCTTGCATTGCGTCGCCAGCCAGCCATTGAGCTCGCCGAAGCTGCCGAAGCGTTGCTGCCCGGCGTCCAGCCAGATTCGTCGCCGGGCGTCCTGCACGCCTTTCTCGACGCGACCCTTCTCCCAGCCGGAGGCCACGTTGCAGAAGTCGGCGTCGAACAGGTAGTGCGCCGTCATCGCCGCGAAGCGGGCGTTAACCACGCGGCCCCGATCCTTGCGCGGCGTCTGGTCGACCGCGGTCTTCATGTTGTCGTAGATTCCGCGCCGGGCAACTCCGCCCAGGCCGGTGAGGCAGCGCGTGTGCGCGTCGAACAGCATCTCGTGGCCCTGGCCGGGGTACGCCACCAGCCAGAACGCGCGCGAGGCGCACAGCTTCATGTGCGCCAACTGCACCTTGCGCCAAATCCCGCCGATCACCAGGTGCTCTTCGCTCCAGTCGAACTGGAACGCCTCGCCCCAGGCAAACGTCAACGGCACGTAGGCAGCGCGGGCACTGACGGCACCCGCTTCGGCGCGCCACCCGCGCACGAACTCGGTCACCCGCGCATAGCTACCCGCAAAACCCTGCTCCCTGAGCTGGGCGAACAGCTTCAAGGCCGTGCGGCGCTCGCGCCGCGGACGCCGCATGTCGGTCTCCAGCGCCTTGCGCAGCCACTGCGCGTAGTCGGTGATCTTCTTCGGCCCGACCGGACGCCGGTATTTCATCTCGCTCCGGGCCGGTCCCCGCAGCCAGCTCTTGATCGTATTCCTCGACAGGCTCGTGCGGCGCGCGATCTCACTGATCGACAACCCTTCCCGCAACCGCATCCTGCGCACTTTCGCGTATGTCGCCATGGTGTGCACCTTCACTCCCTGCTGGGCATCAAAACCCCGCAGGTTAGGTCCAAACACCCTGGTCAATTTCCCGCGAGCAGAACCTCGTTTCGCTGGTCAGATTTCAACGAGCGGCAACAGGCTTGATGGATGCCGATCTGATTCCGCTTGAGCGTTTCATTCCGCATCCTGATGTGAGGGAACGATTTGAGACGACGATCCGAGCCCCGCCTGATATCGTCATGGAGGTGGCTGGGCAGTTAGACATGCAATCCCTGCCGGCGGTCAGATTCATATTCTGGTTGCGCGAAAGGGTGACGCGGGCGTCCCCGTCCGCGCCGCGCAAGCCGCAAGGCATTCTGGAGGAAACAAGGTCATTGGGTTGGGGTGTCCTCGCCGAACGGCCCGGCAGGTTTGTTATCTGCG
>DATKMS010000129.1:0-35893 GCA_035541735.1 Candidatus Margulisiibacteriota bacterium | reverse complement strand
GTCCATGTTCATGCACGCGAGCTGGTCGCATATCCTCGGCAACATGGTGTTCCTCTGGGCATTTGGCCCCGAGATCGAGGACACCATGAATCCGTGGCGCTACGCGGCGTTCTACCTCGCGGGCGGCGTGGTCGCGATGCTCGCACAAGTGGCAGCCGCTCCCGACTCCACGGTTCCTTGTCTGGGGGCGAGCGGCGCGATCGCGGCCGTAATGGGTGCGTTTCTGATCACTTACCCGCGCGACAAGATTCGTACCCTCCTCGTGATTGGCTGGTTCATCCGGGTCACGTTCATCCCGGCTGCACTCCTGATCGGGTTTTGGTTCGTTGTCCAGCTGCTGAGCTTTGGCGCGGTCGCAAACGTGCAGTCAGGGGGCGTGGCTTATCTGGCTCACATCGGCGGCATGATCTTCGGGGCCGTCACCGTTCGGCTATTCGAGGATCCACGCCGGCGCCTCGCCCGTCGCGGAGTTGTCTAACTCCGGTGCTGCAGTCACGGTGACTTTGTACATCCGAGCCGTTCCAAGACGAGCTACTTTTCTGAGGCTTGGCCCTTCTTCGAGCGCAATCCCTCTATGATCGATTTGGCAGCCGGAATGAGCAGTTTTTGCACCGCGGCATCTACTGGATCTTGCACGAATCCCACAATTGAATCCTTGGCGTCGCGAATTTCCTGACCGAGCGCGGTGATGCTGACCTGCAAATCGTGCGCGTCCGCTTGCAGGGACTCAATTGTCTTCTTGCGAATGTCGAGGGCCTGATCGATCTCGGGTCCTGGCTCGGAGTTCCTGGCCACCGCGATCACGATCCCGGCGAGAACGAAATCGGCAATCGCGACGATCGTGGCTGCCCCACCAGGCGCGACCAATGCCTGCAATGTATAGAAGGCCGCGACGCTTATCATCGCAAGACCGAATGCGGCGATCAGGGCCGCAAACACCAAGAGGCCGAACTGGCGCGCTATGAACCTAAGCCAGATTCTTCCGATCAGGGAATCGGCTTTCCGCAGAAGGTAAAGGTCCCCAACAAGATCGTTGATCATGACGGGACTCCTAGCGTCGTCCGAGGAGACGAGCTATCAATATCCCTACGACGATGGCGCCTATCACTTGCAGGTGACCGGCTCGTGCCGCTGCTTCCTGGCTGGCAGCCCTGCTACGTAGGGTTGGTAATGGGCGCTCGCGATGCCGAGCTGAGAGCTCTGCATGGAGAGACTTCAATTCGCGCGATAACAGGGTGTCTGCAGCCACGAAATTCTCGCATTCAAGGCAAGGCCTCAGCCGCCCCCGCCTCGGTGCCGAGCCCGGCACCGAGGCGGCCAGTGGGCGGGGGTCCGTTGGCCTGCTAATAGAGTGGATAGCCCGGCGGGACGTACTCGTAGGGGTACAGATAGCTGTACGGCAGATACTCGTCGTCCCAGGCATCGTCCCGCAGTGTGCTCGCGGTGCGCCGCCGGACGATTCCTCCAAGCTCGCTCATCCGCGAATCGATCGCCGAGGTGGAGTCTTCGGACACGTCGGCGATGACGGCAGACTGGCCAATGCCAAGAACGAATGCCGTCTCATCCTTCGCCTGATCGCGAGTATCGGCACGAACCAGATCCGTAGTCAGCCCAACCACGCCACCTGCGCCAGCGCCGATAGCGGCTCCGCCCGCGGCGCCAACTGCAGCGCCAGCCGGTCCCGCCAGGGCACCCAGTAAAGCGCCGACGCCGACGCCCACGGCGGTCGCCAGGGCGGGGTGCGTCTCCTTGGTATCGACCTCGAACTGCCCCCAGTCGTTACGATGGACTACCGCAGTTCCGTGAACCGTGATCAATCCCTCGTTGTCGAGTTGCCACAGTGCGTGCAAGCCCTTGTAAGCCTTGCCGGTGTCGTCAAAAATCACTGCCAGATAATTGCGCATAACACTCTCCTAGTTTCGGGTATTCCTGGATTCGGCCGAACGCTTGGCCGCCAGGGCTTCACTGACCTTCTGCACGGACGCGCGAGCGTCGGCGAGGGTCTGCCTGATCGAGGTCTGGAATGCCTGGCCTGAGTTCTTCAGAGCTTCGGCAGCGTGCTTCTGCACCGCTTCGAGATCCGTGACCGCATCTTTCAGGTGCTTCTTGGTGGCGTCGTTCTGAGCGCTGAGGGAAGTCTTGACAGACTCCGTGACCGACTTCGCCTTCTGCCCAACGGCCTCAAAATCGGCCTTTACGGCGCCACCGCGCTTGACCACGGCATCGCTGATCGCTCCATGCAGCTCTTGCGCAGCTGCCCGAACCTTGTCCAGATCTTTGCTCATGTGCGTGTTCATTGCCTGTTCCTCATATGTACGCCGGTAAGCGACCGGCACGCGATACTTGGAGTCTGGGAATGCCCGGCTGATACCGGAAATACCTCCAACAGTACGAGCTCCTGCAGACCGCTTGAACGGCGGACGTCTGCCGCTTCGGGGTGAAACGTAACGCCTCGAGACTCGCAGGAGACTCACGGATTAGACCTGCGAGCCCGCAACCTGCTCATCGCCATCGGCTGCGCCGACGTTGGCATGCGTGAGGTCCCGGCCTCGTACTACGCCAGGGGGCGATGCGACTCCACATGCTGTGGAACGCGGTCCGTTGGCGCGTGTTGGAAAGCGCCCTGGTGACCGGCGGGTTCATTTGCGCCTGCGGACAGACCATCGTCCACGGCGCAAAGAAAGAAAGATCGGTAGGTCTCGGCGGACTCGCTCACCGTCGCTTCAGCCTCGCTCACTTTCGGTGAGTGTTCCGTGAGTCTTCACGCGCTACGGTTGCGCCCGACGAACCTGACGGCTGACGTGAACATGAACTCATCCGAAATACATTCCACTCCCAAATACTGAGGACCAGGATCATGAAACAGACAGGTATCCTGATGCTGGCAAGCATCGCGTTGCTGACATTGACCTCCGCACAAGCCCAGGTTGCCGGATCCACGGTCCTCGGCGTCGCCACGGCAGAGCTGCGCGAAGTCACCGTAGGTTGGAGCGCTAAGAAGCAGGTGCTCGGCCAGGCGGTCTACAACGACAAGGGCGAGCGGATCGGAGCCATTGACGATGTCGTCATCGCTCCCGACAAAGCGGTCTCCTACGCGATCATCGGCGCCGGGGGCTTCTTGGGTGTTGACAGGCACGACGTCGCCATACCAGTCAGTCAGCTCAAGCTGGTCGATGGCAAGTTCGTCCTGGCCAATGCGACCAAGGACGCCATCAAGCAGATGCCGCAATTCGAATATGCGCGTCGCTGACGCGACGCTAAGAGGAGAATGCTCGTGGCCGAACTGATAGTGGTGGGTTTCAAGAGAGACATGTTGCGCGCATCGCATGTGCTCAATGATTTGCTGGAACTGAACGACGATTGGGCGGTTGATCTGGAAGATGCCGTTGCCGTCTACCGCGACTACAACGGTAAGTTGCGCACCGATCAAAGCTACCAGATGACTTCCGGCGAAGGCGCAGGATGGGGCGGGCTGCTGGGATTGCTCATCGGCGCCACGCTTGCGATCCCTTTCACGGCAGGGGCGAGTGCAGCCGCGGCCGCGGGTGCAATGGCAGCTGGCGCAGTCGGCGGAACCGCGATTGGGGCCGGAGCGGGTGCGTTGGACGCGGCGTCGTGGAAGAAGTCCTTTGGCATCCCGCAGGATTTCGTTCAGGAGGTTGGAGAGCTGGTCCAACCGGGCGACTCAGCAATTTATGCAATCCTGCGCGTGGCCGATCCCAACACAGTGGCCGACGAGTTCCGTGGCTACGGAGGCACGATCCTGCGCACGACGTTGAGTGTTGAGCAACAGAAGAGGGTGGAGGCCGTTCTTCAGCAATAGCGGATGATCACGAGTGCGGCATCGGACTGCAAACCCTGCTCTTTGTTCTCGAAGTGAACGGAATTGCGATGCGACCCTATACAGATGACCTTCGGCGAAAGCCTCCTGACTGGAGGCGCGGGGGAATCGCCGCAGCCACCGTGTTGTTGCCGATGGTGCCCGGAGCCGCCCGAGCCGTGGGCACAATAGAGACCAGGAACCGCTCGCAGACTTATTACAAGGACTGGGGCAACGAGCGGCTGCGCGAAACGATCTCAGCGGGGGCGCGAGCGCTGGCGAGAGAGCGGAGAACAGCCGAGTCGCGTTCCAGGAGTTTGGAGGCTCAAGGACTCATGGGAGCGGCGTGGTCGCGCCGTTGGGCCTCATATCTGATGGCTGTCAACGAATGAAGCTCCGGGGCGATCGTGACACTCACCGGGACAGTCAGCGACTTCGACAAGGACGGCCTCTTTGGCCTGATCATCGCGGATGACGGATCTTTGTTGCTGTTCAATCTGCAGGGGACACCTCCCGCCCTGCAAGATCGAGTTGAGATTGGCGCGCGCGTCAAATTCATCAAGCAGGCATCAAGGCCGAGCGCGCGAGCGGTAGTGGTGATTCCGCTCGACGCAGCGGACGGCAACGGATCGCTGAGCGCAACTGCGCCGGGCATTTGAGGACAGCGACATGCGCGCTTCCTATCAGGATGGCTTAACGCTGCACTACCGCTCGCTCGGCAATGGCGAGCCGGTACTGCTCATCCACGGACTCGGTGGGAGCGGTGTCGACTGGGCGCTGCAGATTTCCGCGCTCGAGCGACGATTTCACGTGATCATCCCTGATCTTCCGGGATGTGGATTCAGTTCGCCGCCTCGGGGAGCTTACTCCATTGCGGGTTTTGCCTCCGCGCTATGGTCATTGCTGGACCAACTCGAGGTTCCGCGCATCAACATCGTTGGTTTTTCGATGGGTGGCGCCGTGGCATTGGAAATGGCGCTGGAGCGTCCCACAGTCGTTCCGCGCCTGGCGCTCATCAATAGTCTGGCGACCTATCGAGATCATTGGCGTAAATGGATGCATGCGCGTACTTGTACCGCTCTGATACACCTCTTTGGCATGCGCAGCGCGGCGCGGGTCTTTGCAGCCGGATTGTTTCCGGAACCGTGGCAGCAGACGTTTCGCGAGCGAGCGGCGGCTGTCGTCGGCGCTGTGCCTGCCAGCTCGTATCTTTCCATGGTGCGAGCACTTGAGCAATGGGACGCAACCGATCGGCTCGAGCGGCTGGGTAGCCGAACTCTGATAATTGCAGCCGAGCACGATCACACACCGCTCGCCGAAAAGCGCGAACTCGCCGCGCGGCTGCGCGCCAGTATGGTGGTGGTGCACGGCTCACGTCACGGCACACCATTCGATGCCAGCGAGGCAACTAACTCGAGTCTGGTAGGGCTGCTCACCGATCAGCCCCTGTCACCTCACAACCGCTTGGCCTGCGATTCGCCCACACGCGCTCAGGCTCAATTGCTCCAGGCACGGGGTCGCGTACGGGAGTGGCTGGGCAATGCCGCAGACTCCACCGGTTGAGATTTTCCCGCTCTTAAACCCCGCCTAGGCAGTGCGCGCCGAGCACGCGTTGCTGTAGAGTCACCCGGCGCGCTGTTGGTGCGCGGGTGACGTGACTTGGCGTGAGACCCGAGGCCCGAGAAGCCTTGGCTGACACTCGAAGCGGCGGGGGCACGCGCGCTTACCAGTGACACTGCGGCAGTGCAGCAACGATGAGACCGCACCGTCCAGGCTCCTTTCCCAGCGCTCTGCTGCGGATGACTGTGCTCAGCGCTCCCGTGATCGGTTCCCTGAGCGCGACTGCCGCGGATGTCCAAGCCGACATGCTCGATGAAGTCATCATTACGGCGCAAAAGCGCAGCGAGCGCTTGGAGGACATTCCCGTCGCTGCGCGGGTCGTGTCATCGCAGGCTCTCGCCGCGGCCAACGTGGCGGACCTGTCGGATCTCAACAACCTGGTGCCATCGGTGCAGCTGAACGGAACGATCAATGGCCGCGTGCCGATCGGAATCCGCGGGATCTCGACCGTTTCCAGTGAGGGCACGGTGGGTATCTCATCCGGTGTCGCAGTCATGATCGACGGTGTCCCGGTACCTTCGGACTCATTTGCCGCCAACAACGTCATGGGTATTGAGAGCGTTGAAGTGCTGCTCGGGCCTCAGTCGACTCTGGGGGGTCGCACGGCCGCCGCCGGCGTTATCAACCTCACGACGCGTGGGCCGACCGGGTCGCCGCAAGGGTTCGCAGATGCGACCGTGACGACCGATCGTGAATATCGTATCGAGGGTTTCCTGTCTGGGCCCCTCATCAATCGAGTCGAGGGGAGTATCGATGCGTACAGGAGGACGACGCCTTATCCGATCACAAATCTGACCCTCAATGAAACAACCACGCAGGATATATACGGCGCACGTGCGAAGCTGAAATTCGCGATCACCGATGATCTCGCCGTCACGCTCATGGGCCACGATGAAAATACCGTGGGCACGGGATTTAACTTCACGTACATCTATATAACGCCAGGCAATACATTTCTATACTACGGTAGCCCGTTCACGCAGGCAGTCATGCTGCCCGGGCTTAATCTCTCGTGGCAAAACCTTGCCTACACCAGCCCAGTCACTACGGCCGGTGCCACCTATCGTGATACGGACTACAGCGGGATCATCGACTATCGGCTGGCGGGCGACTACACCCTGACGTCGACGACGGCCTACACGCAGGAAAGTCAGCACGAGGTGCAGGATCTGTTTGCAGTCAACGAATACTACTGGACTCTCCTGACCGGAACCAACGTCTTTAACAACACCCAAGAGCAATTCACGACGGTCAGGCAAACCAGCGAAGAGCTCAAAGTCGTATCGCCCGTCGATCCGGCTTTCAGCTGGCTGTCTGGGTTTTTCTATTCCGATACGACGGTGGACGAGCACGGCCAGCGCAATTTCCCGCCGGCGCCCGTTAACTCATTCGTGGTTCCGACCACTGCCGCGTATGCCCTCTACGCCCGGTCGACCCTGAGGGTGGCAGAGTCGACCTCGCTGATCACGGGACTGCGTTTCAATCATGATGTCATCAGCTATCGCATTGATCAGCTTGCCCCGCCGCCGGCATATCACAGCGCCGGTAGCACGGCGAACAATACTCCGGTGGGCGACATTGCCTTCAAGCAGCAGTTGACGGGCGAGGTTATGGGCTATGCGAGTTATTCGCGCGGATATGCGCCCGCCGCGTACAACACGTCCGCGAAGTTGACGGACAACGCCTCGTTGGTGCCCGTATCACGCGAGAACATCGATAGCTTCGAGATCGGTACCAAGGGCAGTTATCTGGACCGCAGAGTGATCGTGAACGCCGATGTGTTCGATTCGATTTACAGGGACTATCAGATTCAAAGCTATTCGTACGCGCCCGGCGTACTATCGCCACCTCTGACGCTCGCCTCAGCCGGTCGCGCGGAGACGCGCGGCCTCGAGCTCCAAACCGATTGGTTGGTCACGGCGACGACCCGGTTGAGGTTCGACGCGGCCTACATTGACGCCAGGTTCACGGACTACCAGAGCGCACCGTGCTACGGCGCGCAGCCTACTATTCCGATCACGCAACTGAATGCTCAACCACCCAAGGGACTATGCGGTCAACTGACCGTGGCAGGTCTGCCCGAGGGAAGCCCGTACCAGAACGTAAGCGGCGACACTATGCCGAATGCGCCCAAGTTCAAGGGTATTCTCTCGATTGAGCAGCGCGTGCCATTCGCCAATCACGCCTATCAAGGGGTGTTCGAGGCGAACTACATTTACCGTACCTCGGCGCAAATGCTCCCTGATCAAAATCCCTATGCGATCCAGGCTGGATTTGGCTTACTCAATCTGAGTGCTGCGGTAAGGAGCAATGACGGACGGTATTCCGCGACGCTGTTCGTAAAGAATGTCACGAACCACGCGTACTACACCGATGTCGAGGATTTTTTTAGCGGACTCTGGACTGGCAGTCCCACGCACACTGGCGTTGCGGTCATCGGTCAGCCGGCACGCGACGCGGTGCGCTACGCGGGCCTCACTTTCTCCGTAACACTGTGAAGATGATGCTCGGGGCTGCCATCCGCCTGCCGTACGTGAGGGGAGCCTCGCCTGCGAGGTATAGGTGCACTTCTGCTCGCGCGCTCTTGCTCTGCGGTGCGCTCCTCCTGCTCGCCCGATGTCCTGTGGCTATCGCCTCGGACCCATTCGGTCTGCCCATTCAGTACACGCACACCAAGTGGACCGATAGTGCCGGCTTGAAGGGCCGGGTCTATTCGATGGCGCAGACGAGTGACGGCTATCTTTGGCTCGGCACGGAATTTGGCCTGGTTCGTTTTGATGGCATCCGGTTCGTGCCATCTGGACCCGCGGTAGGCCCGTCTCTGCCGGGCGCCATCATCTGGTCCCTGATGGCTGCGCGCGACGGGAGTCTGTGGATTGGCACGCTGGACGGGCTCTTCAGTTGGCACCAAGGCCAGCTCACTCGATACCCAGAGTTCGCGGAACACCCGGTCTTCGCTCTGTTGGAGGACGACGAGGGAACCGTGTGGGCGGGAGGCACCGCAGGGCTCTGCTCGATTCGTGCCAAGAAAGCTCACTGCACGGAGATAGGAGGGGGCCCCAGCAGCGGTTTGTATTACTCAAATGAGAGTCGCGGCAGTGTGGTTTATTCCTTGTACGAGGACGGCGAGCGGCATCTGTGGGCCGGCACCGAGTCGGGACTGTGGCAATGGACGCCCGGACCTGCGCACCGGTACGCCTCCCAGATCTTTCGCGCGCCGCAGGCTCTGGTTGCAGGGGACCGGGGGATGGGGCTGATCGCCATCGCCGGCGCGGCCGACCGCATCCTGATGCGGACCGCCCGTGATGGGCTGGAGGAGTACGCCATACCCGGCGTCCCGCGACTCTTCGGGGCAGAGAGTCTACTGCGCGATCGCCATGGTGTGCTCTGGGTCGGAACGATGCAGAACGGGCTGTTGCGTGTTCAGGACGGAACATCCAGCTGGCCGGAGGAAAAGAGCCGTCTTTCGGGCGACTTCATCAGCACTCTGCTGGAGGATCGCGAGGGCAGCATTTGGGCAGGCACCACCAATGGCCTCGACCGCTTTCGTGAATCCGCCGTCTCTACGATCTCGGCCAACGAAGGATTGTCCACGCCAGTGGGGTGTGTGCTCGCCGCGCGGGATGGAAGTCTCTGGGTGGGCTCTTACGGAGGCCTGAACCGATGGAACCGCGGGCAGGTCACCATCTATCGCGCGACGGCTCAGCCCGTCAGGCGCTCGATCTCCGCCGAGGAGCCACCAAGGAAGTCGAGACTTGGCACGATCGCACAAATAACCGATCGTGAATTGCCGGGCAACGCGATCGACTCCCTCTTCGAAGATCCGCACGGTCGCATTTGGGTCGGCACTGACGAGGGCACAGCCTGGTTCGAGAATGGTCGATTTCATCGCGTAGCGGGGCTGCCGAAGGCAATTTGGATCGCGATGTTTGCCGATGCCCGCGAAGGCGTCTGGATCAGCTATCCAGGTTCGGGGCTGTTTCACGTAGTCGACGGGAGCGTGGCGGAGTCAGTGGCGTGGCCATGGTTGCCGCGCGGGCCAGATCCGCGACTCTCCGCGGTCGTATCCGATCCGCTAACGGGTCGTCTATGGCTCGGCTTTCTCCACGGCGGCGTGGCCGATTTCAAGGACCGCAAGGTCCAAACATCCTTCGGCTCCAAGGAGGGTCTCGGGTCGGACACGGTCTGGAATTTGCTTATCGATCACGAGGGCACGCTTTGGGCCGCGACTGAAGGCGGCCTCAGCCGCATTAAGGACGGTCGAGCCGCGACGCTGACGAGTAAGAATGGGATGCCTTGCGATTCCGTTAAATGGGTCATTGAGGACGACGCCTTCTCCCTATGGCTGAACACCGGCTGCGGGCTCCTGCGCATCGAACGAAACGAGTTGAACGCCTGGGGAGCGGATTCGCAGCGTTCAATTCACCCACGCGTATTTGATAGAACCGATGGGGTCAGGATGCATGCGCTCGGCGCCGCGTTAAATCCGGTTGCGACTAAATCGACGGATGGCAGGTTATGGTTCCTGCATCTGGATGGGATCAGCACAATCGATCCGCTCCATGTGCGCATCAACCCGGTTCCCCCGCCGGTGCACATCGAGCAGATTACCGCAGACGGGCAGGCTTACGTCCCCACTTCCGGATTGCATCTGCCAGCACGTTTGCGTGATCTCACGATCGATTACACCGCCTTGAGTCTGGCTGCTCCGGAAAAAGTGCGCTTCCAGTTCAAGCTGGAAGGACAAGACCCTGAGTGGCGAGAAGTCCTCAACGTTCGCCGCGTGCAATACTCGAACCTTGCGCCGGGCAGTTACCGCTTTCGGGTCATCGCGGCAAACAATAGCGGTGTGTGGAACCTGGAGGGCGCATCGCTGGATTTCTCCATTGCGCCGGCCTACTGGCAGACCAATTGGTTCCGCGCGGCGTGCGTGGCCGCTTTTCTCCTCGTGCTGTGGCAGCTGTATCAGCTGCGTCTGCGTCAGATCAGGCGAGCGTTCAATGCACGGCTGGAGGAGCGCGTCGGTGAGCGCACCCGCATCGCGCGCGATTTGCACGATACGCTGCTGCAAAGCTTTCAAGGACTGCTGCTTCGCTTTCAAACGGCTCGCGAGCTGCTCCGAACGCGTCCGGCCGAGGCCGAGAAGACCCTTGAGAGCGCGATCGATCAGACGGCACAGGCGATCACCGAGGGACGAGAGGCCGTGCAGGGGCTGCGTGCCTCGACGGTCGAGCGCGATGACCTGGCCCGGGCCATGACGACTCTCGGAGAGGAGATCGCGGCCGAAGCCAGCAGTCATGCTGCGGTCGAATTGTGTGTGGGGGTGGAAGGCACACCCCGGACCCTGCACCCGATCGTGCGTGATGAGATCTATCGGATCGGGAGTGAGGCGCTCCGCAATGCATTCCGACATGCCAAGGCAAAACGGATTGAAGTCGAGCTGCGCTATGACGAGCGGCAGTTTCGATTGCGCATCCGGGATGACGGCAAGGGCATAGTCCCTGGGTTCCTGACTGCGGAGGGCCGCAAGGGGCACTTCGGGCTCCATGGCATGCGCGAACGTGCCAAGCTGATACGCGGCAAGCTCACGGTGTGGACTGCCCCGGGTTCCGGCACGGAGATCGAGCTCAGTGTTCCGGCAGTTCACGCCTATGTCGCATCTTCTGCACAGTGGCGTTCATGGATCACTGAGAAGTTCTCCGGCAGGAGTTGATGAGTTTTGTATGCCGCGCAATACTAAGGCCGTAAAGAAACACGCGGGGCAACCCGATCTCGGTCGGCTTCCACTGCTGACCTGGTACGTCGATGGGAAGCCGTCGCCGCCACGCGCAGCAGCAGACGGCACGCGCACGCAGGGAACACCGTGTGCGTCAATTTCACGTGCCGCCAACCACGGCGAGCCTCGGTCGTCTCGCGCGCAAAGTGCGACCCAGTCCGAGCACCTCGCGCAGTAGCCAGCCGGGACGGGACAACCTTCAGCGTCGAAATGTCCGCAATCTCCAAAGCGCCAGGACATAGAAGAGTCGGTGTCGCACTAGGCTTGCTCGTGGTCTGTTGTCCCAGTGCTTTCGCGTTGGACCCTTCTCTCGAGACCAGTCAGTACGCGCACACTGCGTGGCGAATTCGCGAAGGCTTTTCCAAAGGCAACATCAACGCCATTGCGCAGACGCCCGACGGCTACTTGTGGCTGGCGACGGAACTTGGAGTGCTGCTCCGGTTCGACGGTGTACGCACCGTTCCGTGGCAGCCGCCCGCTCCCAAGCATTTGGGGCCAATACGTACGACCAGCGACGGAGCACTCTGGATTGGCGGCGAGGGAGGCCTCGTCCGTTGGAAGAACGGCGTCGTGACGCAGTACAGGGAATTCGAAGGACTTCGAGTGTCCGCAATTTCCGAGGATCGAGAGGGTACGGTATGGGTTGGCACGAGCTGGGAGCCCGGCGGGCGCGTCTGCTCTGTCGGAGGCGCTAAGGTTCAGTGCTACGGAGCGGATGGCAGTCTGGGTCGCTACGTATTATCGATCTGTGAAGGTGGCGACATGCTCTGGGTGTACGCCGAATCGGGGCTTTGGCAATGGAAGCCCGTTCCTGCGCGTATGTCAAAGGTGCGAAAGCCGGAAGGCTGGCACCTGTCTCATATGGCCTGCGTGAACGACCGGGCCAATTCGTTGATCGCCATACCCGAAGGGATCAAGCAAGTCGTCGATGGGAGAATACTCCCCAACCCCCTTTCGAGCTTAGCGGAACTCTCCGATGTGACATCGATGTTGCGGGACCGAGACGGTGGCCTGTGGATTGGAACGGTAAGTCGCGGCCTGGTTCACGTACACGAAGGAAGAACAGACCGGTTCACCCATTCTGACGGGCTCTCGGGTGACCACGTCATCGCTCTCCTCGAAGGTCGTGAAGGCAGTCTCTGGGTACTGACGCGCGACGGACTCGACCGATTTCGAGAATTCGCCATTCCGACGATCTCCGTGAGCCAAGGCCTATCGACCTCCAGAGTGTGGTCGGTGCTGGGCGCCCGAGACGGGAGCGTCTGGGTTGGAAGCAGCGACGCCTTGCACAGATTGAGTAACGGACAGATTGCCGTCTATCCCAACGGACACGGACGGGGGGACTACGCCGGATCACTCCTGGAAGACGACCGCGGGCGCATCTTGATCTCGTCCAATCGTGGCCTGACCTACTTCAGGAACGGCCGGTTCACTCCCGTCAACGAGCAGATCAACGGGCAGGTGCATTCCATCGTCGAAGATAGCGACGGGCGGCTCTGGTTCAGCGAGGACACGGAGGGGCGTCAGAGCATCGGACAGCTGCTGGCCGGGGGCGGCATAGAACGTATTCCCAGGTCCCGACTTGGACTCAAGGAAAGCACCATCATTCTATCGGCGGATCCTGTGCGCGGCGGGCTCTGGATTGGCGCAAAAGATGGGCTCGCTTACTTCAAAGATGGATCGGTTCAGAAACTGTATAGCGGCATCGACGGTTTGCCCGATGGCGATGTGAACGACGTTTTTGTTGACGGCGAGGGCACGGTTTGGGCCGGAATGGACGGCGGTGGCCTGGTGCGGCTGCGAGACGGCGTATTGTCCACCCTGACGACCAGCAACGGATTGCCTTGCGGTCATGTTTCATGGGTGAGGGAGGATGACGATCACTCGTTTTGGCTGCTGTTGCAGTGCGGGCTGGCACGCATTCCCCGTGCCGAACTGGAAGCGTGGGCAGCTGATACGAAGCGGACGATTTCTGCAACGATCTTCGATAGCCCTGATGGTGTGCAGGTCCGCTGGGACCCGTCCTACGGCTACGCGCCGATCGTGACCAGATCGAGCGATGGAAAACTGTGGTTCACCAACTGGAATGGTGTCAGCGTCATCGATCCGCGTCGACTGCTACGGAGTGGGCCTCCGCCCCAGGTGCACGTCGAGCAGCTCGCGGCGAACGGAAAGGTATATTGGCAAAACCTGACCGGTGCGGCCTCCTCGAAACTCGAACTCCCGCCTCGGATTCGTGATCTCGAAGTCGACTTCACGGCCCTCAGCGTAGCCACTCCCGACAAGGTTCGCTTCCGTTACAAGCTCGAAGGCCAGGATCTTGACTGGAAAGAAGTTCTCAACCAACGAAAGGTGCAGTACTCGAACCTGGCGCCGGGAAAGTACCGATTCCGGGTGACCGCTGGCGATAGCAGCGGGATGTGGAATGAGGCGGCCGAGTTTCTGGAATTCTCCATCGCCCCGGCTTACTTCCAGACCTCATGGTTTCAAGGGCTGTGTGCGGGGGCGTTTCTGGCATTGCTGTGGGCATCGTATCAACTCCGGGTCCGTCAACTGGCGGACCGGTTGAACATGCGCCTGGAGGCGAGGGTCAGCGAGAGGACCCGCATTGCGCGCGACCTGCACGATACGCTGCTGCAGAGCTTTCAAGGTCTGCTGCTTCATTTTCAAACGGCTTACGCGCTATTCGATACCCGTCCGCTCGACGCCAAAGAGATCCTTGGGAGCTCAATCGATCAGACGGCGCAGGCGATCACCGAGGGACGGGAGGCGGTGCAGGGACTGCGCGCCTCGACGCTCGAACACAATGACCTGGCTCGGGCCATCACGACTCTCGCCGACGGGATTGCGGCAGAAGCTGGCAGCCACACTGCGGTCGAATTGGTTGTGGGGGTGGAAGGCACACCGCGGGCCCTGCGCCCGATCGTGCGTGACGAGATCTATCGAATCGCGAGTGAGACGCTGCGCAATGCATTCCGACATGCCGAGGCGAAGCAGATTGAGGTAGAGCTACGCTATGACGAGCGGCAGCTTCGATTACGGATCCGGGACAATGGCAAGGGCATTGACCCGAGCTTTCTGACGGCAGAGGGGCGTGAGGGGCACTTCGGACTTCATGGCATGCGCGAGCGCGCCGGGCTGATAGGGGGAAAGCTTACCGTGTGGACGGCGGCGGGTTCCGGCACGGAGATCGAACTCAGCGTTCCTGCGGGTCACGCCTACGCCGCACCTTCTTCGCACTGGCGTTCATGGTTGGCAGGGAAGTTCTCCAGTGGCGCACGCCGATCCGGTCATGAGCAGCCATCAAAGTCGGATGCGGATTCTGTCGATTGATGGTCGTTTCATCACGTTGGCAGCCGAGGCTGACGCTGTCCGATTGCATGCGAGATTCCAGGCTGGTCTACGCGCGGCTCGACGGCAGCGTCGACTGACAGTCGACCGGCCAACTGACCGCGTCAACACAACCGAACAAAGTCCTTGCGATAAATCGCGTCGCCGAGGACTTTCGCAAGTAGCCGTCGGGCCAGGCGCTGAAGGCCCAGGCGGAATGCACGATACTCGAAGACCGCCGTTGCCGGCTAGGTTCATCCGACGTCAGCCGGGCACGCCGGCCGTCGTCGCGGCCGTGGACCCTCTGCGCGGGACGGAGCAATGGTGAAGTTGCGAGTTGGCCGCCAGCGGAACGTGGTGCCTACTCTGGAGTCGCAGGCTCTATTGGTGGCGCCTGGAGAAAGGAAAAACAGGCCGTGCGTTCAGCACGGCCTGCCGGACCGCGGCGATTCGAGCGAGGGGGCGTCGCCGCGGTTCCTTTCCGGAGTCAGAATCGATAGCCGGCGCCCACGCCCAGCAACCACGGGTCGATTCGAACGTTGGACACTTTCGTGCCGTCGCTCAGCTTGACATCGCTTCGGATACCCACGTATTTCGCGTCGACGCTGCCGAACCAGTGTTCGCTGATACGTATATCGAAGCCTACCTGCCCGGCAGGGCCGACGCTCGTGCGATCGAGCTTCAGCGGCAATGAGGAGCCGCCGGCCGTCGCGGCCGGCACATACACGTCGGCATCCATGATGAACGTGACGTTGATGCCAATGCCCACGTACGGGCGGACCGTTGCATTCGGCAGAAACTGGTACTTGAAGGTAAGCGTCGGTGGCAGGTGCTTGAAGGTTCCCGCGGCGCCGACGCCCTGCAGCGTGACGTCATGTTGCTGCGGCACGGTCAGCAGCAATTCCGTCGACCACGAAGGCGTGAAGAAGTACTCGGCGTCGAAGTCCGGTGCCCATTTCGATGACACGTGGATCGAGTCCTCGGGCAGTCCCAGCACCGGAACCGAGTCTGATTTGTCCGCTGTCGCGATTCGCAGCGCGCGGACCCTCAGAACCCACGGACCGTCGTCCGCAGTGGCGAGTCCAGGAGCGAGCGCCGCGGCGAGGGCAGTGACGGCGAGGGCTGAAGGCAATCGACGAAGCATGGAATCATCCTCGTTGCGACGACGGAGCGGGGCGGAGAGATCGTGGAGTCTGGCGACGGACGGTAGCTGTCCTGCGCTCGCGGGACGCACACGGCTGCGCAGAAGAGTCACCGCACGCCCTAGCGCCTGCGAGCGCCTCGGTGCGCCCGCGACATCGCTGCAGCAAGTAGCACTATGAGCGCAGTCATGCCGCCGGCCGATGCCAGAGTCGTGCGCGGACCGAGGACGTCTGCCACCACGCCGAGCAGCAGCGCGCCGAGTGCCGCTGCGCCGTTGAACGACGTCACGAAGAGGCCCATCACTCGCCCACGAAGTGCGTCGGGTACCCCATGCTGTATGAGGACATTGCTGCCGGTAATGACTAGCGTGAGCGCGAACCCTGTCGCCAGCACGAGCAGCAGCAGGAGTCCGAGCGGCAGTCGCCCCCCGACCAGACCCAGCACCGTGAGCGCCATGGCGGCGGCCAGTAGCGCATGCGGCACCACGCGCCGCAGCGCATCCGCATCGGTCGTGGTGGCGAGCACCAGAGCCGCGACGACCGCCCCCGCGCCGGAGGCGGCCATCAGCTGCGCGTACGGCAGCGAGCTGGGGCGCGACCACTCGCTGAGTGTCCCCGGCAGGAGGCTCGC
The DNA here is from genome assembly GCA_035541735.1 of Candidatus Margulisiibacteriota bacterium. Classification (GTDB taxonomy): domain Bacteria; phylum Desulfobacterota; class Binatia; order HRBIN30; family HRBIN30; genus DATKMS01. The sequence goes on along the minus strand of DATKMS010000129.1, from coordinate 19,574 downwards.
GTAAGGGATTGCCAGCACGCTCGTCAGTGCAACCCAGGAGAAGGTTTGATGCACGGCCGGGACGTTGGCGAGATAGTGCCATGCCTCACGAATCGAGCCGAACCCGATTCGCCGTGGGGCTTCGGTTTTGGACCGCGGAACCCGCGACAGGATGGCGCAGAAAGCGAGGCTCGAGAGGGCATTGAAGACAGCGCAACCGCTCGCACCTCCACGCGCGAGGATCAACGCCGCGACCGCCGGGCCCGTGAGTCGCGCGACGTGAATAGACGCGGCGCTGAGCGCCACCGCATTTCGCACGCCCGCCGGCGCGCCGACGAGGCGTGGCACCAGGGCCTGCCGGGCGGGCGCGTCGAGCGCGCCGATCGCGCCAGCGACGCCGCACAGCGACAGCATCGCTGACACGTCGAGGCGACCGGTGGTGAGCAGAGCGGCCAGCAGGCCCGCCTGCAGGGCAGACGCGACTTGCGTCCCAATCAGGAGGTTACGTGGCGAAATCCGGTCACTGAGCACGCCCGCGACCGGCGCAAGCAGCAGTGTCGGCAGCTGCACCAAGGCCACGGTCATTGCGACCACGGCTGAAGAGTGGGTCAGCTGGAACGCCAGCCACGCGACGGCGACCTGCTGCGCCCAGGTGCCCGCCAGCGAGAGGGTCTGGCCGGCGAGATACTCTGCGAATGCGGGCGACCGGAACGACCGGAAGGTGCCCACGTCCGATCAGCGCCCGTCGGTGCCCGCGGTGGCGACGATCGAGCGGGCGTTTGTCGGGGAACGAAAGATGAGGGGCCGGTCGACTACAGTATTGCGGGCGGCGATCGCGGCCTCGACGATGCCGTGCTGCGGGGACTTGTCGCAGACCGGATCGGTCGCGCCGGAGTCGCCGGTCAGGAGGTAAGCCTGGCAGCGACAGCCACCGAGATCAGTGGCGCGCTCGGGGCAGCTCCGGCAGGGCTCCGGCATCCAGCGTTCGCCGCGGAACGCGTTGAACAAGGGCGCATCGGTCCAGATATCGCGAAGGCTCGCCTCGCGCACCGACGGAAACCGATGCCCTGGCAGCATGCGGGCCGCAGGGCAGGGCAACACCGTCCCGTCCGGGCTGACGCAGATGAAAGTCGAGCCCCAACCGTTCATGCAGCGCTTCGGACGCCTCTCGAAGTAGTCCGGAACCACGAACAGCAGGCGCAGCCGGTTGCCGAGGGTCGAGCGGCGGCGCGTCACCGTGGCCTCGGCGCGCTCGACCTGGTCGCGGGTTGGTATCAGGAGTTCCCGGTTCAGGTGGGCCCAGCCGTAGTACTGCGCATTCGCGAGCTCGAGGTATTCTGCGCCGATGTCTACGGCGAGATCGATGATGTCGTCGATGTGGTCGATGTTGAGGCGGTGAATGACGCAGTTCATGACCATCGGGAAGCCGTGCGCCTTGATCTGGTCCGCGAGGCGGCGCTTGCGGTCGAACGTCCTTGTACCGGAGAGAAAGTCGTTACCCGCGCGCGTCGAGTCCTGGAACGACAGCTGCAGGTGATCGAGCCCGGCGTCCTTGAGTGCGCGCAGGCGCACGCCGTCGAGGCCGATGCCCGAGGTGATGAGGTTCGTGTAGAAGCCGAGCCGCCGGCCCTCGGCGACGAGCAGCTCGAGATCCGGCCGGGTCAGCGGCTCGCCGCCGGAGAACCCGAGCTGCACGCCGCCGAGCTCGCGCGCCTCGCGCAACACCCGCAGCCAATCCTCGGTCGTAAGTTCGGGCGATTGCCGCGCAAGGTCGACGGGATTGGAGCAGTACGCACAGTGCAGCGGACATGTGTAGGTGAGCTCCGCGAGCACCCACAGGGGCGGTGCGATAGCAGTGCCCGGGGTGAGCACCGGGCTCATACTCGAAGCCCGGCGATCCAGCCCCGATTGGCAGCGATTTCGAGGAACGCCAGCACGTCGGCCGCGAGCGGGGTCCCGGGATAGGTCACCTCGAGCTCGGCGACGATGTCCCGGCCCGTGCGGCAGCCGTCGCAGCGCCGCAGGATCTCCCCGGCACTCGCGTTGAGCTTCACCATGCCTTCGGGGAACAGGAGGACGTACGCGTTCTGCGCCGGCTCCCACTGCAGTCGGTAGAGACTCGTGACCACCGGGCGCCCGGGCGCCGCCAAGCCGACGTCAGCGTCCATCGCCGACACCATAGCGCAGCTGGATCGCGTCGAGCATCGCCCACAGGAGGTCGAGCTTGAATCGCAGGATCGCCAGTGCCCGCGTCTGCGCTTCGCGAGTTCGGAAGTAGCCGAGCGTGACCTCGAGCCCGTGGCGCACGTCGCGGGCGGCGAGCGGAATGCGGGTGCGGAAGTAGTCGAGTCCGCCGGGATCGATCCACGGGTAGTGCGCCGGCCAGCTGGCGAGGCGATCGCGGTGGATTTGCGGCGCGAAGAGCTCGGTCAGCGAAGCGCAGACGGATTCCTGCCACGGTCGCTGGCGGGCGAAATTCACGTAGGCGTCGACGGCGAAGCGGACGCCCGGCACGACGTGCTGCAGCGACCAGAGTTCATCGACCGAGAGGCCGACCGCCTCGCCGAGCCGGACCCAGGCCTCGATGCCACCGTCATCTCCGTCCGCGCCATCGTGGTCGAGGATGCGCCGCACCCACTGGCGCCGGACGGCGCGATCCGGACAATTCGCGAGAATCGCGGCATCCTTGAGCGGGATGTTGATCTGGTAGTAGAAGCGATTGGCGACCCAGCCGCGGATCTGCTCAGGAGTCGCACCGCCAGAGTTCAGCATGACGTTGAACGGGTGGTGGATGTGGTACGAGTGCCCCTCGCGCCGCAGGGCCCACTCGAAGTCGGGGTCGTCCCAGGCACCTTCATCGACGAACGCTGCGCTCAAAGGATGATCTCCATGCCGTCGAAGGCGACCTCGATGCGGGCGGCATTGAGCGCCGCGCGTTCCGGGCTCGACTCGTCGAGGATCGGGTTCGTGTTGTTGATGTGGATGAGGATCCGCCGCGTCCGCGCCGGCAGCTGTGACAGCTCGTCGATCATCCCGCCGCGTCCGCTCTGCGGCAGGTGGCCGATCTCCCGCGCGCGTTTCGGCGACACGCCCGCGCGGATCATCTCGTCGTCGCTCCAGAACGTGCCGTCGACCATCACGCAGGCGCTCGCCCGGAGCGCATCGCGAAGCGGCGGCGTGACGGCCGCAAGCCCCGGCGCATACAGCAGCTGGCGCCCGGTCCTTTCGTCGCGGAACACGAGTGCGACATTCTCACCGATGCGGGGCGACTCGCGGTGCGCGGAATAGGGCCCGGGCTTGCCATCCACCGCCAGCACCGAGACCCGGATGCCGGGCAGTGCCGGGACCTCGACGGTGCCCCGGTCCGGGTCGAGTCCATGCCAGCGGATCCCGCAGTAGTGCTCGAGGACCGGCAGGAGCGGCAACCGCGAGCTCAGGTCCTCGCGCACCGGGCCGGTCGTCCACACATCGAGCGCGACGCGGTGTTCGCGCAGCAGCAGCAGGCCGATGGCGTGATCGATCTGGCCGTCGACGAGCATCACCCCCGCGATAGGCGTGTCGCGGATTCCCCACTGCGGCTGAAGCGTCGCACGGGCGGCGATCTGCCGGTGCAGGTCGGGCGATGCATTGCACAGCACCCAGCTTGCGCCGTCGCTCGAGACGGCAACTGACGACTGCGTCCGGGCGACGCCGCGCAGCGATCCGTGCCGCAGGCCCCGGCAGTTGCGGCAATTGCAGTTCCACTGCGGGAAGCCCCCGCCGGCGGCTGATCCGAGCACTTGAACGGCCAGCGTCATCGGCTGCCCTGCTGAAGAACGCCCCGGAGACCGGCTCCGGGGCGGCCCCGATCAGCGATTGGCGACGTACGAGGTGATCTCGAAACCGAAGCGCCACTCAGTCGCCGCTGGCATTTCCCACTTCACTGGCTGTCTCCTTGCGATGGTGCGGGTTGGCTCTGCGTGGGCTGCCGGGACGATGCTCCGCTGCAGCGCGCGGTCGGCGGGCGTCCCGTCACCGTCGATGCACCGGATGCGCCGCGAGTCCGACACAGCGGGCGCTCGAACGCCGCCCACGAAGCCAGACTACGGACGCTCCGCTCACCGCGAATACACGACTGGGCGCCGTACTAGTGACCCGTACCATCCCCGCGGCGCGCGGTCTCATATAGGAACCAGGCGCGCCGCTCGGACTCGTCGATCCAGGTCTCGATCCGGCTGGTGCTGGCGACGTCGCGATGCTCGTCGCAGACGTCGTGCGTCGCCCGGAGGCGCCGGACGAGCGTCAGGTTGTCCTCGCGAAGTTCAGCGAGCATGTCCAGCGGGTCGACGAACGGCGCATCGTTGTCGAGGATGCGCTGTGTCCGCGCGATATGCGCGATCGACCGCAGCGTCGTCGCGCCCACCTTGCGAACGCGCTCGGCGAGTGCATCGGTCATTGCATAGAGCTCCTGCGCCTGCTCGTCGAACAACCGGTGGTACTCCGCAAAGTGAGGGCCGGAGACGTGCCAATGGAAGTTCTTGGTCTTCACGTAGAGGGCGAACACGTCCGCCAGCACGCCGTTCAGGGCCGCAGCGATGTCCTGTCGGGCGGCATTGCCAAGATCGGTTGGCGTCGCGAGGGCCGCGCGCCTGGTCGTCGGGGTCTGGGCGGTCGTCATCGTCGTCACTCCTCGGGATGAATGGCAATCGGATCGCTGGCCGGGAAGGTCTCCTCGAGCGCCTCGTCGAGCGCCTCCTCCCGGCGCGCGGGCTGCCCGTCGTCCGCGACGTCCGGCTCCGTGGCCGGCGCGGTCGACTGCGGCGTCAGGGTCATCCGCGGCGCGGAGGGCGGGGGCTGAATGGGTTGCGGCATGTGGGTCAGGGGCCGTTGAGCCTGGCCGGCGTCAGCATCGGGCGCCGGTCCTCACGAGAGCCACACGCGATGCGCTGAGGGGCGGGCGGCGGCGTATGGCCGCGGTGAGCGCGCTGCGTGTAGTTTCGCGCGCACGCCTGCCCGTGGGCGGGATCACCTTTGTGGGGCCGGTGCAACATCCGCTCATCCGACTCCCGAAGGCCGACCCCTTGACGGGGGGTGCCCTCGTGGCCCGCTTTTGCGGCCGCCGTCGACGGATGGAGCCGCGCCCCGCGGCGGCGCTCGCGTGGCTGCTCGCCGGCGCGGCCGGTTGGACCGTCGACTCGAGCGCCGGTGCGGCCGATGCGACGGACGCTCCGTTCGAGGAAGTCGTCGTGACCTTCCGCGCGTTGCCGGGGCCGACCTCGACGCTCGATCGCTCGCCCGGCAGCGTTGCGACGCTGACTGAAGCGGATCTCAGGCGGCGAGGGTCGGCGAGTCTGACGGCGGCGCTCGCCGATAACCTGGCGAGCGTCAGCGTCAACGACAATCTCGACGACGAGTTTCAGCCGGACATCCTGTATCGCGGCTTCGCCGCCTCCCCGGTACTCGGGACACCGCAGGGGCTCGCGGTCTACCAGAGTGGTGTCCGCATCAACGAGGCCTTCGGCGACGTCGTGAACTGGGATCTGGTCCCCGATGTCGCGATCCGGCGGGTGGATGTCGTCAGCGCCAACCCCGTCTACGGCCTCAATGCGCTCGGCGGCGCGATCGGGGTCTCGATGAAGGACGGCTTCTCGCTCGACGGTGCGAGCGGGGAGGTCTCCGCCGGCTCGTTTGGTCGACGCCAGGCCGTCGCCGAACTCGGCCACGCGCTCGGCGACGTCGGCCTGTATCTGGCCGCAACTGGAGTCGACAGCTCGGGCTGGCGCCGGCTCTCCGGCGACTCGCTACGCCAGGCCTACGCGGCACTCAGCGCGCGCGGCGAGCGCTTGTCGATCGACCTAAGTTACACGTACGCCGCCAACACGCTGTCCGGCCAGGGCGCCGCTCCCGTCCAGGAACTGGCCGTGAATCGGTCGCTCGTGTTTACGGGTCCGCAGAGCACGCAGGACCATCTCGACTTCGTCGTGCTTAACGTCGGATACCATGCTGGCGGCGCGGGTTCGGCGCAGGGCACGATCTACTACCGCCGCTACCGGCAACTCGTTGCGAACGGCAACACGACGAGCTACACGTCGTGCGCGGCGGCCGCAAACGCCGGCTTACTGTGTCAGGGCGACGGTCTCACGACCGTGACCGGCGCGTCCGGCGCGCCGCTTCCCGATCTTACCGCCGCCGGCTCGACTCCGATCGGCGCCAACGACAGCGAGGCCATCGCGGCGAACACGACCGGGGCCAAACTCGAGCTCGCGCTCGCTGAGCCGCTCTTGGGTCACCGCAACAACTTCGAGATCGGCGCATCAGCCGACTTCGCGCGGGTCACGTTTGGCTCCAGCGTCCAACCGGGTGCCATAAATGCTTCCCTCCAGGTAATCCCGTCGGGCTTGGTCGTCGATACGCCGGAAGGGTCGCAATTCGCTGCGACACCGGTGATCCTCCGGGCGATGAATGCCTACTACGGCGCCTACCTGACGGATACGCTCGACCTGACTCCCGTGCTGTCGCTGACGGCGAGCGGCCGCTACGACGTCGTCGACCTTGAACTTCGCGACTTGCGTGGCAGCAACCTGACGGGTGACAGCCGCTACACGCACCTAAATCCCGCCGTCGGTGCAACGCTGCGGTGGACGCCATCGGTGACCGCTTACGTCAACCTGGCCGAGACGACCCGGGCACCGACGGCGAGCGAAATCGAGTGCTCAGATCCAACACGACCGTGCCTGCTGCCGTCGAGCCTGGCCGGCGATCCGCCGACCCTGCGGCAGGTCGTCGGTCACTCGGTCGAGCTCGGCCTTCGCGGGGTCCCGGATGCGGCGATGACGAGGGGGCTGACATGGAGCGCAGGCCTGTTCCGGACAGTCCTCCACGACGACATCTATGCCGTCGCGAGTTCCGTCAGCAGCGGCTACTTCCAGAACATCGGGCCGACGCGGCGCCAGGGCCTCGAGGCCGCCGCCAAGTACCGTGACGGCCGCTGGTCTGGCTCGCTGAGCTACAGCTACGTGGACGCGACGTTTGAGTCCGCACTGACGCTCGGCTCGCCGTCGAACCCGCTCGCGGACGCCGCCGGCAACATCAACGTCCGTGCCGGCGACCGCCTGCCCGGTATTCCCCGCCATCGAGCCCGGCTGGGCGTCGACTACCGGATCGTGCCGCGCTGGACGATCGGCCTGTCGCTCGATGTCGCGAGCAACCAGTACTATCGTGGCGACGAGGCCAATCTCTGCGCGCCGCTGCCGGGCTATCACGTGGTCGGACTGCGATCGGTGTGGAACGCAACGGCCGACGTCGAGATGTTCGTGAGCGCAACCAATCTCCTGAACGCACGCTACGCCACCTTCGGAATCTTCGGCGATCCTGCCGGCGTCGGCGCTCCTGGCGTTCCGTCGGGCGCCGCGGGCAGTGCCGGCGCCATCGACAATCGATTCCAAAGTCCGGCAGCCCCGTTCGCGGCCTTCGCCGGGGTTCGTGTCCGGTTCTAGACTCCCGCCGGTCGATGCGGCGGGGCGCCTGCCCCACCGGATTCGTGGCGCCGCGCGCGGTATCGGTGAGGTTCTCGAGAGTGGGCGTCGAATAGCTTGAAGAGGGCCCCCGAGGCACGGCGCCGAGCAGCTACGGTGAGCCGCGCATCTCGCCAGCTGGCAATTCCTCCGCTCCGAAGGCGCCTGGAGTACGCCGTGACACCGCAACTCGACCACCTTTGCACCAGCATCCGCTCCGTGTTGTCGCAGGTCCAGGCGCGGGCGCAGAGCGCGTCCGTGCGCAGCGCCAGCAATGCGGAGACTCTCGAGCTCGCGCTTCGCGCGGAGATTGCAGACCTCGACGACCGCATCGCGGCGAATCGGGTGGCACTGAAGGCCGCGCACGCGCAGGTCACGGAGTGGATCTGCGCCGAACACGCTGACAGCGAGCCGGAGGCGTCGCCGTTCGTCGCGCCGCGCAGCGACAGGGCGCTCACGGACCGGGCCAAGGCCGCCGACCGCTACGCCGATGCGATGGCGCTCATCGCAACCGCCGCCGTCGAGCGCGCGGCCAAGGCGGCGCTGGAGGCCGCGGCGATCCACTGCCATTGCTTCCAGAGTCGCCACATTGCGGCCGGGAAATAGTCGCCGCGACCCACGCAGGATACCGGCCGGCCCCCGGCCCAGCGAATGGATCAGCGCGCCGGCGACTCCCAGCCGCCACCGAGGGCAAGGAACAGGTTGATGCGATCGCCGGTCAGCTGCACATCGGAGGCCGCTACCGCGTCCTCGGTGGCCTCGAGCGTCCGCCTCGCATCGAGCGCCGACAGGTACGGATGACGTCCGGCACGATACAGGCGCTGCGCCTCCTCATCTGCCCGTGCGGCCTCGTCGCGCGCGGTGCGCAGCGCCTGGTTGCGCTCGGAGTCGCTCGCGTAGACGCTGAGAGCCGTCTCGGTTTCGCGCAAGGCGTTCAGCACGACGGCGTCGAAGTGCGCGAGGGCGGCCGCGGCGGTGGCGTCGGCCTGCCGGATCCGCGCTCGTTCGCGGCCGTCAGGCATCGTCCAGGAGATCAGCGTGCCGATGCTCCAGTGGTTGGTGGCCGGTTCACCGAGGTCGGCGAGCAGCCCCGTCGAGCCGCCACCGAGGCCGATGCTGATGCTGGGGTAGAGCGCGGCGGTCGCGACACCGATGCGGGCGGTGGCGCTCGCAAGCGTGCGCTCGGCCTGGCGGACGTCCGGCCGGCGCCTGAGCAGTGCCGCTCCATCCCCGACAGGGATGGGTCGCGAGACCCGCGGCAGCTCCGCACAGGCAGCCACGATTTCGGGGAACTCGGTTGGCGGCTTGCCGGTGAGCACGGCCAGGCGATAGAGCGCGGTCCGCTGCCGGGCATCGTAGGTGGGTAGGACGGCGCGCTGCTGGTCGAGCAGCGCCCGCGCGCGAGTGACGTCGATGTCGGTGCCGCGGCCGGCGTCGGCGAGGCGGCTCACGACCGAGAGCGTGCGTTCCTGCGTACCGACCAGCGCGAGTGTCGTCGCCCGTTCGTAGCCCGCCGCGCAGGCGGCAATGTACGCGCGCGCCACGTCGGCGATGACCGTGATGCGCGCCACGTCGAGCGCCGCGGCAGTGGCCTCGCGGTCGGCGGTCGCGGCTTCGCTCGCGCGCCGCAGCCTGCCTACCAGGTCGACCTGGTAGGCGACGGTCGCGCCCACGTCGGCGACGTTCATGTCGGGCAGCCGCACCGGCAGCAGGTACGACTCGCCGGACAACTGTGTGCGCTCAACGGCGGCGGAGGCCACAAGTCGCGGATGGCCGGCGGCCGCCGCCTCGCTGTCGATCGCCTCCGCGCGGGCCAGATTCGCGGCGGCGACGCGCAGGTCGGTATTGGACACGAGCGCCGCGTCGACGAGCTGTTCCAGCACCGGGTCGTCGAACAGCTGCCACCAGGGGCCGACCACCGGCTCCGAACTGACCGCGTTCGCGGCTGTACCCGCGAACGCGCCGTTGGCGGCCGGCAGCCGGATCGCGGCGGCGGCCGGCAGCGCGTAGTCGGGGCCGACCGTGGTGCAGCCGCCGAGCAGCACGACGGCGAGCACGGTGACGCCGGCGAAGCGGATGCTCATGGCTGCCGGCTCGCAGCCGGGACCGGGCCGACGACGGTCACGGTCGCGGTTCGCCCCGCGATCAGGCGCGCGTCACCGGGGGGCTCGTCGAGCGCGATGCGCACCGGCACGCGTTGCGCGAGCCGGACCCAACTAAAGGTCGGGTTGACATTCGGCAGCAGGTTCGAACTCGACGCCCGCTCGCGATCCTCAATGCCGGGCGCGATCGACTGCACGTGTCCATGCAGCAGTGCGCTGTCGCCCATCAGTCGCACGGTGACCGGCTGGCCGACATGCACGCCTCCGAGCTTCGTCTCCTCGAAGTAACCTTCGATCCGGAGAGAGTGTGCGTCGATGAGTGCGAGCACCGGCCGGCCCACGGTGACGTAGTCACCGACGCGGATCGTGAGGTCGGTCAGAGAGCCGTCGGTGGGGGCCGTAACAGCGGTGCGCTGCAGGTTGAGCGCGGCGAGGTCGCGCGCGACCAGCGCCTGCGCGAGGAGCGCCTCGCCCTGGGCCACCCGCGACACGCTCTGCTCGGTGCTCTCCGCCGCGACCAGGTTGCCGAGCTCGCGGTTGCGCTCTGCCTCGCGACGCGCCTGCGCGAGGCTTTCGCGCTGGGCGGCGACCAGGGCATTTGCCTGCCGCAGCGCGAGCTCGAAGCGATCGCGGTCAATGGTGAAGAGCGGCTGGCCGCGCGTGACCGTCTGGTCGTTCGCGACGTCGACCCGGGTGACTAGACCGGAGACATCGGGCGCAATCTGGACGACGTCGGCGCGAACGCGGCCGTCGCGCGTCCACGGGTCCACCTGGTAATAGCGCCACAGAAACCGCGCAGCGAAGACGGCCGCGACGGTGACGATCGCCGTGACGGCGATTCGACCGAGAGCGGGTAGCACGCGACGAATCCGGGACATGAGTGTTACGTTCCGAAGGGCGAGGGAACGGCGATGGCGATCGCCCACAGGATGACGAACAGCGCGGCGTCGAAGAGCGCGGGGTGCCAGATCAGCCGGTAGGCGCCTGTCCACGCGAGTAGCCGCCGCAGCGTGACCGTGCCGAGCAGCGCGGCAACCACCGCGGCGAGCATCGTCGAGAACAGCACACCCCCGATGTTGAATTCGGCAATCATCCGACGGACACCTTTGCCGACGCCGGCACGTAGCCCGCGGCGTCGGGGAAGAGGTTGCGGCGCAGGCCAACGAGGGCATTGATGCCGCGGGGAATCATCCCGGCGCGGAGGGGGGTCAGTGCCCGCAGCGCCGCGTCGATGCGCTCGAGCGCTGCTTCGCCGCACGCCGTGCCGCGGCCGTCGGCGCGGTCCGCGAAATGCTCGGCGACTCGGGCCAGCACGCCGTCCAGGTGCTCGCGGGGGCTCCCGGACAGGGCCGGCCGCAGATCCTGGATGGCCACCAGGTTCATGCCGATGCGTAGCTCGCGCAAGGTCTCGAGGGCGACCTGGTCTCCGCCCCTGACCTCTGCGGCGGCCAGTTTGGGAGCCAGGAGTCCGAGACGGTCCACCACGGCCGAGGCCACATCTTCGATGGGTGGGACGCTGGGCGCCCGGGCGAGCTCGGCGAGGCTCCTCCAGATCTTGCGCCGCAGGCGCTCGACGCTCGCCTCGGCGCCCATCGAGCGCATCGCGGCAGTCACGAAAACCGCGCACAGCAACCCTACATACTGGCCGAAATTGGCGTTCATGAAGGCCGGAAGGTCGGCGCTGTAGTTGAGCTGCAGGGCGAGGGCGTTGCAGAACGTGAGGATCACGGCGAGCGCCGCGCCCGCCGTGCGCGGGTTGGGAAGGAACATGCCGAAACACACGAGCGGTGGCAGCAGCACCATAACCAGCATCGGAAACCCGTCGATTGCGGGCAGGACCGCGAACACGTACAGCATCGCGAGCGGCAGAGCGACCATCGAGAACATGCCGAAGCGCATGATTCCCGGCACCGGGTCATCCAGGCTCGCGAAGAAGCTGCAGAACACAGCGGCCATGATGGCCGCGGCGGTACCTTCGACCCACCCCGAGGCGATCCAGACGCCGCAGGACAGCGGGATCGCGACTGACGCGGCTGCTCCGGAGAGGACGGCGAGCGGCAGGTCGCTGTGCATCGGTCGGCGGCTCGCCTGGGCAACGGAACTCGCGAGTTCGGCGTTGAGCGGTTCATCCGGGTTCTGAAGGTGACGCGTGAGGGAGTGGCTCTCGCCGAGCAGCCTGACAAGTTCCGCGACGCGGACGAGCAGGCTTTCGACCATCAGGCTAGACCAGTCATCCGCGGCGCGAGCCGCCGCCTGTGTTTCGAGGCGCTGGACCAGGGCGACAAGATCAGCCTGCGGCGCTCCGGACTCGACCCAGCGCGCCACGGCGTCAATGTTGGCGCGCGCCTGCGGGTTCGACACGTGCGCGAGCGCAGCCATGCGGTCGGCGATACCGCTCAAGAGTGGAATCAGCAGCACCATGCGCGCATGCAGGGTCGCGACCTCCGAGGTCGTCTCGCTGAAGCGTGAGGTGTCGAACGGCAGGTGCGTCGCGAGGATGTGGATCTCGGTGGCCGCCTCGGCGAGGTGCCGGCGATCGGTGACCGCTAGCGCAGAATCCCGGGTGTGGAGGATGTCGAGCGCCCAGCGATCCGCATCGGCCATCCACGTAGACAATCGTCGTTGCAGGGCGTCACCGACCGGTCGCGGGAACACGATGCTGTGGATCGCGGTCGCGCTGAGGATGCCGAGGCTGATCTCGATGACGCGCGCCACCGCGATGTCGAACACCGCAGCGGGCGTGTGCACGCTCGCAAAGCCGATGATCGCGGCCGTATAGCCGGCGAGCATGAGCACGTAGCTGCGCGGCGTGCGGTCGAGCAGCGATACCGTCAGGCAGCCGCCGACCCAGAGTGCGAGTGCCAGGCTGAGCAGCACCGGCGAGTCGACCAGCATCGGCACCAGGAGCACCGCCGCGGTCCCGCCGAGCAGCGTCCCCAGCAGGCGGTAGACGGCCTTGGAGCGAACCGCGCCGGACAACGGATTGCTGACGAGGTAGGCGGTGGTCATCGCCCAGTACGGTTGTGCCATGCCGAGCGTGAAGGCGATGTAGAGCGCCAGCATCGCGGCCGCGAACGTGTTGAACGCGAACAGCAGGGTGGCACGGTCGAGTCGCGGCACGGGCTCAGGCTCCCCGGACCTTGGCGGCATCGGTCTCGAGTGCCGCCTCGAACGCGCCGAAGGTGCGCAGGGTCGCTGCGAGTTCGGCGTCGCTGACCTCGGCGAGCAGGCGGTCCCGCAGCTCGTGGAGCACTCTTTCGAGTACCGCCGCGAGCTCGCGGCCGGCGGCGGTGATGTGCACCGAGTTAGCGCGACCGTCGCTTGGATGGCTGCGCCGCTCGGCCAGACCCGCGGCACAGATCTGGTCGAGCAGGCGCACGAGCGACGGGCCCTCGAGCCCGAGCTCCTCGGCGAGTGCGCCCCGGCGCATGCCGCCTCCCGAGCGGGCGATCTGTAGAACCGGGAACGCGCGCGCATCCGACAGGCCGTGCCGCGCGAGACGACGGTTCACCTCGCGACGATAAATCCGCGCGAGGCGGAGCGCGTTGCCGGTGAAGGTACGGAGGTTCTGCTTTCGGGTGGGGACCACGGTCGTCCGGTCGGTTGCCTTGATTAACGATGGCAAGCTACCCATCTTGTTAGCAACAACCGACGGCACCACCCGCTCTCGGCCCAGCGCGGCGCGTCCGCCAGGGTCGCTTAACAAGCTGATGTTCCTGTTGATTTCAGCTCTCGCATAACGCTCCACCGCCCGAACCGCACGCGCCCGGGCCCGGCGGCGGACCCGGGGACGCGACTGAGGCGTCGAGCGTGCCAGCCGGCACCTCACGTGACTTACACCGCACGGGCAGGGAGCCGGTGGTTCGCCTGCTGCCGTTCCGCGTCATCCGCGGTTCACCGACGACGCGTATCGCCAGCGCTCGCCGCCGCGCTGTGGCGTCGTGAGCCGAGCGTGAGTGCCGAAGGACTACGGTCGCAATAGGTCTCGGCGTATCAGCCGCGCGATGAGTGATGTCTGGCGCCGAGGCAGGTCAGAGGGGAGAGCGACGCGTGGACTGTCCGTCCAAATCCGAACCGCTCGGCCACGAAGCGGCCTCCGCGGATCCACGGCTGTTGCTGCTGATGGATCACAGCCTGGATTTTATCGAGTTCGTCGGCGCCGATGGCGTGATCCTCGGCGTCTCGAGCGCCATCACCTCGCTCGCCGGTTACGACCCGAAGGAACTCGTTGGCCGCCGCTACGGCGAGCTGTTGCACCCCGACGACTATGCCGTCGCTGAACGAGCCTTCGCGGCGCTGCTGACGCATGGCTGGGTCGGGCCGCTGACCGTGCGCTATCGCCGCAAGAGTGGTGCTTGGCGCACGATCGAGGTCACCGGGCGCAACTTCCTCCGAGACCCCGCCGCACGCGCAATCGTCGTGCTGACTCGCGACGTCACCGACGAGCTGCAGGCCCACCAGCAGCTCGTCGAGGCGAACGCCGCGCTGCACCGGCTTTCGCAGCAGCTGATCGCTGCGCAGGAGGCCGAGCGCGCCCACCTGGCGCGCGAGCTGCATGACGACGTGATGCAGACCCTCGCCGGCCTGAACCTCAGCATGGCGACGCGTCGCCCGTCTCAGCAGGGCGCGGCAGCCGACGACCGCCTCGAGGTCTGGCAGCGGATGGTCACGCGGGCGATCGAGCGCCTGCGCGGCGTCGCGCTCAATCTTCGACCACCGGACCTCGACGGTTGTGGTCTCCCGGCCGCGGTCCGCGCACACGTCGCCCGCGCCGAGGAGATCTCGTCGGTACAGATGCGCGTCGATATAGACGAGGACCTCGGCCGACTGCCGCCGGAAGTCGAGCTCGCGTGCTTTCGGATCATCCAGGAAAGCGTGGCCAACGCGGTCAAGCATTCGCGGGCGCACCACCTCTGGATCGACATCCGCTGGGTCGACCGGACGCTGTGCCTCTGGGTTCGCGATGACGGTCGGGGCTTTGACGTTGCCGTTGCCAGGGGCAATGCCGGCGCGACCGATCGCATCGGTCTGCAGAGCATGTTCGAGCGCGCGACGCTTGTCGGCGGGCACTTTGAGATCGTGTCCGCACCGGGCGAGGGCACCGAGGTGGTCGCGCGATTCCCGGTCCGTGAGATGGCGCTCGCCGGGCCGCGGCTCGTGCCCGAAGCAAGGCTCTGACGGTCCTGAAGCCGATTCACGGGCCGTCGGCGCCCAACGAGCGTCCACGCGCATCGTGATTGCCGGCCGGTAAGTCAATCGTGAGCGTCGCCCGCGTAGCTTGTCGTCTCGCTCGCGGCGTGGGTCGTGAGCAAAGAGTCGTCGACTGGGGTCGGGCTGATCCGAAGACAGCGCAGCGCAGCCCGTTCAGCCGCGCTTGCCGAGGTGCTGCCACAGGGTCAGGCCCGCATCGGAAGCGTGTCTGCGCCGCACGCGTGTCGGCGTAGAGAGCGGATCCAGAGCGGTAACGGGGCCATTGAAGTGAAATTCGTACGCATGGGTTTCGCGCGATTGGCCATCCTCTGCATGGCCGCGCTCGTGAACCGATCGCACGCCGAGATTCCACCGGCGCCGACCGAGGACGCTGGCCGGGTGCTCCAGCCCGCCGCGCTCCGAGCGACGGTCTTCGGAACGTCGCCGACGGAGATGGCTGCGCTGCCAAGCGCAGTGCCGCTCGTGGAGCTCAACGTCGCGATGCCCTGGGCACTACCGGTGCCGGACGTCTTCTGGTTCGACCGCAAGCTGCGCGCGTGGCTGTCGGCGCAGCCTAGGCCTGCGCCGCTCGCGATCGTGATCGCCGGCACCGGCGGCGATGGCAACACACGCAAGCTGGCCGTCCTGCGCGCGGCGCTCTACGGTGCGGGCTATCACGTGCTGACGATGCCATCGCCGACGTTTCCGGGGTTCATCGTCTCGACCTCGAGTACCGGAGTCGCCGGCGACCTGCTGCAGGACGGCCGGGATCTCTACGCCGCGATGCAGCAGCTGCTCGCGCATATTCCACGCGGGGTGCAAGTCACCGATATCTCGGTGCTGGGCTACAGCCTCGGCGGCGCCAACGCGGCGGTCGTCAAGTCGATCGACGCAGTGGAGCGCAAGCTGCACATCCACCGTGCCGTCATGATCAACCCGCCCGTCAGCCTGTTCGCATCCGTGGCGCGCCTCGACAGCCTGTTCGCAAGCGGCATCGGCAACGGCGACGCTGCCATCGAGCGACTCTACCGCCGATTGTACGCGCAGCTGGCGAGCGTCTATCGCGCATCGGACCGTGCGGAGCTGGACGAAGACTTCCTGCTACGCGCGGCACCGATGGTGCTGCGGACAGATGCCGACCTCGCGGCGGCAATCGCACTGAGCTTCCGCGTTGACCTGGTCAACATGTTCTTCGCCGGCGATCTCTATGCCGGCACCGGGGTCGTCGTCGACCCGAAGCGCCCGCCGCGGGTTGGCGATTCGCTGGAGGAGACCGCACGGATCCTTCGCAACATGTCCTTTGATGACTATTTCGCGCGCGTGTTCGCGCCCTATTACACGGCGCATCGCCCGGATGCCACCCACGATTCTCTTATCGCGGAGAATCGGCTGAACGTGATCGCCGGGCAACTGCGGGCCGACGGCGATTACTACGCCCAGACCAATAGCGACGACCTCATCCTCGATCGGCACGAACTTGCGTGGCTCCAGGACACGCTTGGGTCGCGAATCGTCGTGTATGACCATGGCGGACACGTCGGCAATCTCGGCGAGCGGCAGCAGATCGCCGATATGCTGGCAATGCTGGCGGGGGACTGGCGCGCGGGCACCCCGTGAGGGCCGTGGCGGCGGCCGTCGCGCTCGCTACGTTCCTTGGCGGATGCGCGTCCCAACCCTATATTGCGCTCGGCTCGCCACCTGAGTTGCAGTTGGCGTCACGAGCCCCGGAGGCGCCACCGACGATGGCGAACGACGTACCGCCGATGCAGAGCTATGATCCTTGGGAGCGGGCGAACCGCTTCACCTATCGGTTCAACGCGCGATTCGACGAGCACGTGTCTCTACCGATCTCGAGCGCCTATCGACGCCTGCCCTCACCGATTCGCACCGGAGTCCACAACTTCCTCAGCAACCTCCGCGAACTCGACAGCATCGTCAACTACCTGCTGCAGGCCCGGCCCGCTGGCGGACTCCGCAGCCTAGGGCGCTTTGTGATTAACAGCACGGTCGGGCTCGGCGGCCTGATCGATGTCGCGAGCCGCATGGAACTGGCGAACTCGCCGACAGGCTTCGGCCCGACGCTGGCGAGATGGGGCGCGCACCAGGGACCCTACCTCGTGATACCGCTCCTGGGCCCGTCCACCCTGCGGGACGCCATTGGGTTGCTCGGCGATTTCGGCGCCTACTACGGTACCGACGTCGCTGGCTTCTACACCGGGGACGGGGGCCTGCTTCTCGGATCGATCTACGCCGTTGACCAGCGCTCCAATACCGCGTTTCGCTATTACGCGAGCGCATCACCGTTTGAGTACGAGCACGTTCGGTTCCTGTACGTGCACAGGCGCCTGATCGAGGATGAGGCACTCCGCGGCCGCACGCCCCGAGAAGTCGGCGCCGGCGCCGCCTTAGCCACCGCGACGGGCGTCGCGGCGACGGAGCCATAGACTCGGGCGACTCGCGTGCCGGCTCTCGCGAACGCAAAGCTCCCCACGAAGAACCGTCCGGCGCATCGTCCGCGTCGCGTCGTCATGGCCAACGCGAACAAGATCTTGCGAGCAGGGTACTTTCGTTAGTGCATTCATCCTCGCTGCAACTTATCGGTGAGCCTTGCGTGAGCGCTCCCCGCGTAGCGTGACGTCACGCAGAGGGCAAGGCATCGCGATCGCCCGCTGCAACCGGCAGACGACCGCGCCGGCAGACCCACGCGCAGGTGCCGGTGACCGGGACGAATGAGTAGCATCTTCGGCGCGCAACTCCGCACCTCAACCCCGTTGCCAACCGAGGATGCGTCGCTCGCGCCCCGAGGTGGCAAACCGCAGGCCCGTAAGGGGGAGAGATCTATGCCGCCTTCACATTTCATCGTCGGGATCGGTTCCGTTCTGCTGGTCGTCGCAGCAGCGTCCGCGCAGGTCGCGGGCAGCTCGGTAGTCGGGGTCGCTGCCGCCGAGCTGAGGCAGGTGGCGCTCGGGTGGAGCGCCAAGCGCCAGATTCTTCGCAAGCCCGTCTACAACGACGCGAAAGAGCGGATTGGAACAGTCGACGACATCATCGTCGCACCGGACAAGGCAGTCTCGTACGTGATCGTCGGTGCCAGCGGTTTTCTGGGCGTAGCACACCACGACGTCGCCATTCCCGTCTGGCAGCTGAAAGTCGACGCCGGGAGACTTGTCCTTCCCGGCGGGACCAAAGAGGCGCTCAAGGCAACGCCGGCGTTCGACTATGGCACACCCGCCAGCTGATCCCAGGCGACCGTTGGTCGCGGCACCGGAGCACGACATGAACAGACGAGTAGACAAGCTCACCACGGCCGTCCATGCGATGCTCGCGGCGCTCCAAGAGCGGGTGCCCGAGGCCGCTCAACACGATGGCAGCGTCCCCTCGAGGCCCCCGAGACATCGTTACACGCCGAGTTCGACGCGGTGAGCAAGAAGCTCATTCGCACCGACCCATCGGTCCATGTGGCCGAGGCGTTCGTCGCGGGTTGGGTCACGAACGAGGCGGGCGATGCCAAGGCCCGGGTGAGCCATGCCGCGGCCACGGCCGGCGCGGCGGCACTCGAGGCGCGCGCCCAGGTGTCCGAGGACTATACGCAGGCAATGGGCGTCATCGCGGCGTCGGCGGTCCATAGGGGCGGCCAAGGCCGCTCTCGAGGCCGCGCCCTCGCAGATCCGGCGCCATTCCGCGGGACGGGCAGTTTCTACCCGCTTGGTCAGTTCAGCAAATCCATACGAGGCTGCGGATTGGCGATGCGCCGGAATCCATTCGCTTCGCCCCACCAGAGGAGCAAACATGTTCACGCCGTTCGGGGATTCGTTGGCAGCCGGAGTTGATCGCGTCCGGAGCTCCTGGGGATGGTTCGTGGCGCTTGGCATCGCGCTCGTCATCCTCGGTACGGTATGCATCATCGGCAATGTTACGGCGACACTCGCGACCGTGTTCGCCTTCGGCTGGCTGCTGCTCGTCGGCGGCGTGGCGGCGCTGTTTCACGCCTTCGAGACGCGCACGTGGAGCGGCTTCTTCCTGTCGCTGCTGAGCGCCGTGCTGCGGGGCTTCACGGGCTATCTGCTGATCCGCTATCCGCTCGCCGGCGAGTGGAGCCTGACGCTACTGCTCGCGTCGCTGTTGATCGTGGGCGGCATGTTCAGGGCGATCGGCGCCGCAACGTTGCGGTTCCCGCGCTGGGGCTGGGCGGCCGTGTCCGGCGCGGTATCGGTAGTCCTCGGCGTGATGCTGCTCGGGCAGCTGCCGATCTCGAGCCTGTGGTTCATCGGCTTCGCAATTGGCCTCGATTTCGTGTTCGATGGCGCCTCGCTCGTCGCGCTGGGAATTGCATTGCGCGGGATGTTCTCAGGCAGGACGTTCGCGGCCGCTTGAGCGTGGTGGGGATTCACCGTTACCGAGGAGATAAGCGTGGACAAGATGTTGGCGGTCGTCTTCGAGAATGAGAGTGCAGCCTACAAGGGCGCAGAAGCGCTGGCGGAACTGAATCTGGAAGGCAGTATCTTCATCTACGCCGAGGCGGTCGTGACGAAGAACGCCAACGGCACGGTGTCCACTAAGAGAGCGGACGGAGAGTTCCCGCTGCGCACCATGGGGGGCACCGCGCTCGGCAGCGTCATCGGCCTCATGGCCGGCCCCATCGGCGCGGGAATCGGTGCCGCTGCCGGCGCGCTAGGGCGTGTTAACACTACTCACGTAGTGCTTCCACGATGAGAGCGAAGTAGATGAAGGCGATGAACACCAGGTCGAGCTTGTCGAAGCGACTGAAGATGCGGCGAAAGCCCTTGAGTCGCCTGAACAGGCGCTCGAT
>DATKMS010000128.1:0-3456 GCA_035541735.1 Candidatus Margulisiibacteriota bacterium | reverse complement strand
AGGCTGCCCGACCCGTCTTCCAAAACATATTCGGAGTTTGTGTCGACGTTTTATGTGGGGCTGGCCGCGTTACAGGTGGGGGATGACGTGCGTGCGGAGAGCACTCTGGACCAGGCGACAAAGCTTGTCCCCGGCGAGCCTGCAGGTTGGGCGAACTGGGGCATCCTTGCTCTGCGCCAGCGAAACTTTGACGCCGCGGCGCAGCGTTTCACGCTGGCCCTCTCTTTCGACAAGGACGACGACCGGCTCTACTACCTTGAGGGACTGCTTGAGAGCGATCGCGGCAACTCCGGCCAGGCGATCACCGACCTGCGCGAAGCGGTCAAGCGCAATCCCCGCAACCTGCGTGCAACCTACCTGCTGGCTTCGGAGATTGAACGGCAAGGCGGCGATCAGAGCGACGCGCAATTCGAGCAACTGATGCAGCAGCTGCTCGCGGCACAACCGGACAACCTCGCTACCCTGGTCGAACTCGCGCGCATTGCGGCCAAGCAGGGAGATGCGACGACTTTGCGCGCCGCGGTGGCGAAGCTCGATGCCCATTCTGGTGGTTGGCCGGCAGAAGTAAGGCAGCAGGTGGATGCGCTGAGGGGCGCCGCAAACGGGCCCGAGCCGCATGCTGCTGCGACGCGCTCCATCTTTCTCCGCAATGTGCTGATGCGCGTGCCTGAGTTTCGCGCCAACCTGCTCGACCTGAAGGCGCAACCCGGAGACGAGGCGCAACCATTCACGCACTTCGTCCGTCTGCAGACGCCCGTGTTTGCGCTAGCTGCTCCCGATATGGGGCTGAACTTCGTTGTGCAGTCCTTGCCGCAGTTCGCCGGCGCTTCCTGGAGCTGGATCGGCGCCGTCTCCCTGAACGGGGCAGGAACTCCGACACCGTTAGCAGCCAATGCCCAGGAGGTAAGGCTCGCAACCGGCGCGAAGCTGCCTTTTCCCGGCGGCAAAGATGCGGCGAAGCCTGGCGCCGATGGCGTTCTGCCCCTGGATTTCAACTACGACTTCAAGACAGACCTGGTGCTCGCCGGCGCCGGCGGCGTGCGCTTCTTTCGTCAGGACAGCCCAAGTGCCTTCACCGATGTCACCGCCTCCACTAAGCTGCCTGCGTCGATTCTTAACGCCGCCTACACGGGTGCGTGGGCAGTCGATATCGAGGCGGACGGCGATCTTGACATCGTGATGGGTCAGGCGAGCGGCGTCCCCGTGATCCTCAGAAACAACGGCGACGGGACCTTTGCGCCGATTCGTCCCTTCACGGGGGTTTCTGGAATTCAACAATTCGCGTGGGCCGACTTGAATGGCGACGGCAATCCCGATGCCGCGCTGATCGACGGCCCGGGTCACCTGCACGTGTTCCTGAATGAGCGCTCCGGCAACTTCCGCGAGGTCCCGACCGCTCTTGCCGCGAACGCGGTCAGGGCGATTGCCGTCGCGGACGCCGATCACTCTGGCCCACTGGCTCTGTTGGTTGCGCGTACCGATGGAACAGTACTCGCAATGAATCTGCCCAACGAGAACGCGAATTGGGCAACGTCGACCCTTCAAGGCGTGACGATTCCAGTACCGCTTCTGAATGCCGATCTGCGCTTACTCGTGAACGACTACGACAATAACGGGGCCTTCGATCTGCTTGCGGCATCGTCTTCCATGGTGCAACCGCCGGTTTTGTGGCTCCAGGGCGACGATGGGAAGTTCCAGCAGCTCGGCAAAACGATCGCGTCGGCGACCTCGATCGCTACAGCCGATCTGCGTGGCAACGGCCGCCTGGACCTGCTGGCACTCTCGCCGACAGGAGAAGCCCTTACCGCAACCAACCTAGGCACGAGGAGCTACCACTGGCAGACAATCCGTCCGCGCGCCCGCCAGACCACAGGCGATCAACGTGTGAACTCTTTCGGCATTGGTGGAGAGATTGAGATTCGGTCCGGCCTTCTGCCGCAGAAGCAGTCCATCACTTCGCCTGAACTGCACTTCGGGCTGGGCGAGCAGACCGGCGCCGACGTTGCGCGCATTGTGTGGCCCAACGGCTCCGTCCGTGCAGAATTCGCTCTGAAGGCCGACCAGTCTATCGTTACGGAGCAGCGCCTGAAGGGTTCCTGCCCGTTCCTTTTTGCGTGGAACGGCCATGCCATGCAGTTCGTGAAAGACACCGTGCCTTGGGGCGCGGCAATCGGTCTGCGCATCAACGCCATCGGCCCCGCGCGTGTTGCGGCCACTGAAGAGTGGTACAAGATCGGCAGCGATCAGCTTGTTCCGCACGACGGCTTCTACGACCTGCGCATCACCGGCGAGCTTTGGGAAACCTACTACTACGACGCGCTGCACCTGATGACCGTCGACCATCCCTACGGGACGGAGATCTTTACCGACGAACGCTTTGTTGTGCCGCCGGTCAGGCTCGCCGTCACCGCCGTGCAGATTCCCCAGCCGATCATTCGCGCGACAGACGACAACGGCCGCGACGTCACCGAGATTCTTCGCGCAGTTGACGGCCAATATCTCGATACCTTCGGCCGTGGGCAATATCAGGGCGTCACACGCGATCACTACGTCGAAGTCGACCTACCTGCGGATCTCCCATCGTCGGGTCCACTGTGGCTCATCGCGACAGGCTGGCTGCATCCTTCCGACTCGTCTCTGAACATCGCCATGGGGCAAGGGCATCATGAGGCACCTGAGCCACTGAGCCTGGAGATCGCCGACGGTCACGGCGGTTGGCGAACCGCAAGAGGCAACCTCGGTTTTCCTGCGGGCCGCAACAAGACATGTTTGATCGATCTCACCGGCCTCTTCGCGCCGGGTGCTCCGCATACGTTGCGTCTGCGTACGAACCTCGAAATCTATTGGGATTCGATCCAATGGGCTACTGGCGCATCGAGCGCCGATCTGCACATCACGCAGCTTGCACCCGCTACGGCTGACCTGCACTACCGCGGCTACTCGGTAATTCATCAAGCCAACGCATCCTCGCCCGAAATTCCCGACTATAACCAGCTTGCATCGACCACGCAGATCTGGCGCGATCTGAGTGGCTACTACACCCGCTACGGCGATGTGCGAGAACTACTCGCGAAGCCCGATGATCGCTACGTCATCATGAATGCCGGTGATGAGCTCGCCCTGCGCTTCGCCGCGCCCGCGCCTCCGCCTCCCGGATTTGTCCGCGACTACGTGATCACCGGCGATGGCTGGATCAAAGACGGCGACTATAACTCCACATACTCGGCGACTGTCCTGCCGTATCCCTACCATGGCCGTCAGATCTACGACACACCACCAACCAAACTCGAAGAGGAGTGGGTCTACCGCCATCATCCCGAAGACTGGCAAACATGGCAGACACGCTACGTTTCGCCTGAAATCTTCGACGACGCCTTGAGGAGCCACACAACGCAATGAAACGGATTCCGGTGGCTCGCATCGCTGTCACCCTCTTCTTCATCGGACTGCTGGCGA
>DATKMS010000127.1:0-3857 GCA_035541735.1 Candidatus Margulisiibacteriota bacterium | reverse complement strand
CGGCCCGGATCGCCCTTCTCGCGCTCCTCGATCTTGATGACCTCGGCACCGAGGTCGCCGAGCATGGCGGAGCAGACCGGACCTTGCTGCCAGATCGTCCAATCGATCACCCGGATTCCTTCTAACGGCATCGGCATAGGTTACTCCTCGTGAACCTCGCCCTGGGGTTCTACACCCGCAGCACGACCTTTCCAAAATGGACGCTCGACTGCACGACACGGTGCGCTGCGGCAGCTTGTTCCAGCGGAAGGACGCGGTCGATCACCGGCTTGATGCGCCCGGCGTTCAGCGCGTCCCCGAAGCGCTCGACGAAGTGGGACACGATCGCCGCCTTGTCGGCGGCCGAGCGCGTGCGCAGCGTCGAACCGATGACCCGCAAGCGCCGCAGCAACAGCATGGCCAGGTTGATGTCAGCCTTGGCGCCGCCGATGAGGCCGATGATCACCAGGCGCCCGTCCAGCGCCAGGCATTCGAGATTCGCAGCCAGGTATTTTCCGCCGATCGAGTCGAGCACCACGTTGACGCCGGTGCCGCCCGTGGCCTCACGCACCTGCGGCGCGAAGTCGCTGGCGCGGTAGTTGATCGCCACGTCGGCGCCGTGCGCGCGGCAGCGCTGGCACTTCTCGTCGCTGCCGGCAGTGACCAGCGCGCGCATGCCGGCTGCTTTCAGCAGCGTGATCGCTGCCGTGCCGACACCGCTACCGCCGCCGTGCACCAGCGCCGCACCGCCGGCTGGGATCTCCCCGAGCATGAAGATGTTGAGGAACGAGGTAAGAAACACCTCGGGCAGCGCGCCGGCTTCTTCGAAGCTCAGCGCCGCCGGCACGTGCATCGCCGAGCCGTAATGCACCACCGCTTCCTCCGCGTAGCCGCCGCCGGGCAGCAACGCCATGGCGCGCTCGCCGACGTTCCAGCCGCGCACCGCGCGGCCGACCTCGACGACGTCGCCGGCGCATTCGAGACCAATGATCGGGGACGTCCCCGGCGGTGGCGGGTACATCCCTTGGCGCTGCAGCAGATCGGCGCGGTTGACGGCGGTGGCGCGGACGCGGATGCGGATGTCCTCCGGGCCCAAGATCGGCGACGGGGCCTCGCCGATCTTCAGGACGTCCTCAGCCCCTGGTGTGTCGACAACTATTGCCTTCATTGGTTGCTCGCCTCCACGCTTGGGCACAGCACGCTGTGCCGCTACTCGTGCTTGCCCGTCACCTCTTCGTACACCCATTCGATATTGCGCGCGCGCGACGTGAAGAACGGCATGCTCTCGAAATCATCGTAGGCGCGCAAGTCCACGGCGCGCTCGATCTCCGCCAGCGAGCGGCCCTGCGCCGCGCGCTCTTCAACCTGCGTGACGAGGCTGCGCAGATAGCTCTGGAACCGCACCACGGCGGCGCGCTCGGCAAGCGGTCCATGGCCGGGGATGTACTGCGTCACGTCGCCGAGCGCCAGCACCTTGTCGAGCGTCGCCGGCCATTCGCGCCCGCTGCCGCCGCCGCGCCGGTCGATGCGCGGGTAACGTCCGTTGATGAACAGGTCGCCGGTCGCCAAGATACGCCGCTTCGTGAAGTACACGACGACGTCGCCATCAGTGTGCCCGCGTCCGGGATGGATGATGCGGATGGTCTCGTCGCCGAACTGCAGCTGCTTCTCATCGTCGACCATCTCGGCCGGCAGCAAGCTCCACGCCGGCTCGACTTCCCAGAAGTCCTTGTCGAGCGCGAGCAGGTGCTCGCGGGTGCGGCGTTGCGCGATGACGGCCGTCCCCGGCATGTACTGCGGATTCCCGTGGGTGTGATCGGCGTGGTAGTGCGTGTTGATGATGACTCTGACCGGCTTGTCGGTGAGCGCGCCGATGATCCCGGGCAGTTGCCGCCCGGCGCGCCAGAATTTCGTGTCGACGACGAGCACGCCGTCGTCGCCGATGAGGACGGCCGTGTTTCCACCGCCTCCGAGTACCACGTAGAAGCGGTCGTCGATCTTGACGGTTTCGGTGCGCATGAAGCGGCAGACCTGGACGCCGACGAAGCCGGCGGCCACTAGAAAGACCGCGCCAAGCGCGATCAGGATCCGACGAACCATGGCGTGCGAGCCCTCTACGGCGTCGGCGCCGGATTCGCGTCTGAAGATCCGAGCCGCCGCACCGCGCGTCGTCCGATGAGCGTTTGCTTGAGCGTGCGCACCTCGTCGAGCTGCGTCTCGACGGCACGCACGCGCTCACGCAGACCATCGAGCTTGCGCGTCAGTTGCCGTTCGCGCTGATTGAGGCGTTCGAGGCGTGAGACGCCGAGGACGGTCTCGCTCACCCTGGGGATCACTGCCTGCACGCCAACGATCATCACCGGCACTGCGCCCCAGAGCAATGCCAGCACCACGACGATGGCGGCGTGCCCGCGAATGAATGCCAGGCGTTCATCTGGAAAGTCCCACCACTTCAGGACGCGCAGGTTGCCAATCTCGTATACCAGTCCGACACCTACCGCGATGCCGACGACCAGCGGCAACCCGAGCGGCCGTATGCGGCTCGCCAGTGCTCCCATGATGAGGCCGAAGACGATGACGACGTTGAGCACCGGCGTGTGGCGCTGGCGGTAGATCCACAGGCGCAACGTGCGGGCGACCAGCTCGGTGGCCGTACCGATCAGCATTCCTATCACCACGCAACGCAGCACGAACGCTCCTCGGTTGGTCGGCAGCTTTGCCTGATTGCGGACACCGATACAAGAAGTGCCTTGTTTTCGTAGCCGCAGGCCTTGGGCTGCCGGGCGAGCGTCCAAGACAGGGCAAGCCCCTGCCACTACCGGGTCCTTACTTCGCCAGGAATTGCTCGATATCAACGTCGCCGATGTCGAGAATCTTGCCGACCCGTACCGCGACCTCGAGCGCGTAGCCGCTACTGTCACCGACGACCTCACGACCTACCCGATAGGCCGTGCCATCGATGTTCAGCTGCAGCTCTCCAGCGTCGCTGCGCATGTGGGACTTGGCAAACAGGGCCACGCCCGGCAGATCGCCCGCCAGCGTTTCGAGAGATGGATCGTCGCCGCAGAGCAGCAGATGCCCATGCGAATGGTGCACCGCGTCGCAGAGCTGCGCGATCTCCGCACGCAGCACCGCCAGCGCCTGCTGCTCTTCGGAAAAGCTCGGCTCCAGACCGGTGACCACGGCGACATCGGGCCGGACGATCCGCAGGTGCTCGCCCATGTCACCCCGCCGGCGCGCGCCCAGCTCGAGCACGAGCACGTCGAGCGGCGCGCGCGATACAAGCGCCGTCCACAGGGCGCGTACAAAGGCGGCCGCAACCGAGCCCGGTCGCCGCGTGTTCATGCTGACGTTCAGCACCGCCAGCGGCAGCCCCACTTCAGTGTTGTAGGAAAGCGGGTTGGCGCGCATGTGCAGATGCGCGCTCAGCAGCTCGGTGAGCACGCGCTTCATGACGGTCTTGCCGCGCGTGCCGGCAATGGCGACGATGCGCGGGCGCCGGCGCTTGAGGTACACGCGGGCGAGCCGTTGCAGGCTGCGTACGCCGGCCTGGCGCACCCGACCGCGCGGCGGCCGGGCCGGTGCCGCGGGCGGCACTGCCGGCGCCTGCACATGCGTCTGGGCGCTACGCCCTGCGAAATAGTCTTCGAGGCGATCACACGCCGCATCGATCTCCTCGGGAGTGCGTGCGTAGCACAAGCGCAGATGCGCCTCGCCCGTCGGTCCGAAGGCGATACCGGGGACCACGGCCACGTGCGCCCGCTCCAGCAGGTCGCTGGCCAAACGCCGCGAATCGCGCGCCAACGGGACCGTGTCCTTGACGCGTGGGAAGACGAAGTACGACGCGTTGGGACGCTGATAGTCGAAGATGTGCGGCA
>DATKMS010000126.1:0-4753 GCA_035541735.1 Candidatus Margulisiibacteriota bacterium | reverse complement strand
CCAGCGCAACGTCAGCCCCAACACGATCGCATCCTACAGGGATACGTTCCGGCTGCTGTTCAAGTTCGCACAGGCGCGGCTCCGTAAGTCCCCTTCGGATCTGGCACTCGGCGACCTGGATGCACCGTTCATCGGTGCATTCCTGGTCGATCTTGAGACGAAGCGCGGTGCCAGCGCCAAGACTCGCAACCTGCGCCTGACGGCCATCCGCTCCTTCTTCCGGTTCGTGTCGTTCGAGGAGCCAGCGCACAGCGCGCTGATCCAGCGCGTGCTCGCCATACCGAGCAAGCGCCACGACAAGCGACAGGTGCACTTCCTGATGCGCCCCGAAATCGAGGCAATCCTCGCCACACCCGATCAGACGACGTGGCTCGGCCGCCGCGATCACACCTTGCTGCTGGTCGCGGTCCAGACGGGCTTACGCCTCTCCGAGCTGATCAGCCTCGACAGGACGCCATCCACCTCGGCGCCGGCGCACATGTGCACTGTGTCGGCAAGGGGCGGAAGGAACGGACCACGCCGCTGACCACGCTCGCTCGGCGTGCGCTCCAGACATGGCTCAAGGAGCCTGTACGGAAAGGAGGAACTGCTTTGTTCCCCAACCTGCACGGTGGGCGACTCAGCGCCGACAGCGTCCAATCGCTACTGGCAAAGCATGTGCAGGTCGCCGGCGAGAGCTGTCCGTCGTTGAAGTCGAAGCGGGTGTCGCCGCACGTGCTGAGGCACAGCGCGGCGATGGAGCTGCTGCAGGCGGGCGTCGACTGCTCCGTGATCGCGCTGTGGCTCGGTCATGAATCGATCGAGACGACGCAGACCTACCTGCACGCGCATCTCACACTCAAGGAGGCAGCATTGGCCAAGCTCAAGCCATACCAGGGCAGCAGGTCGGCGACCGTGTTGGCGGGATGGTCGGGGAGCCGGGCCAGGACGTCTGCAAGCCAGGCTTGCGGGTCCACATCGTTCAGCTTGCAGGTTTATGCCGCCCGCCGAACTATGCCGAATGGGTCCGGTATGACACGTCGTTGTCACGCTGGCACCGTCGATCGCGTGCACGGTTGCCCCATTCCATTCGGCATAGTCTGGTCGTTCAGAGCGCCTCTAGGAAGGCGAGCAGGCGGTCGTTCGGCTGGAAGCGGGTTCGCTTGCCGCGCTCGTACGGCTTAAGCCTCGCCAGGGCAGCTTCCTTGAGGGCGAGGTGGGCGTGCAGGTACGTCTGCGTCGTCTCGACCGATTCATGACCGAGCCACAGCGCGATCACGGAGCAGTCGACGCCGGCTTGCAGCAGTTCCATCGCAGCGCTGTGCCTCAGCACATGCGGTGACACGCTCTTAGCCTTCAAAGACGGGCAACTCTTGTGAGCGGCACGAACATGCTTTCCCAGCAGCGACTGGACGCTGTCGGCACTGAGCCGGCCCCCGTGCATGTTGGGGAACAACGCTGTTGCTCCTTTCCGTAACGGTTCCTTGAGCCATGCCTGGAGCGCACACCGAGCGAGTGTGGTCAGCGGAGTGGTCCGCTCCTTCCGCCCTTTACCGACGCATCGTACGTGTGCACCAGACCCGAGGTGGACGGCATCCCGGTCAAGGCCAGTCAGCTCGGAGAGGCGTAAGCCCGTCTGGGCCGCGACCAGTAGCAAGGTGTGATCGCGGCGGCCAAGCCACGTCGTTCGATCGGGCGCGGCGAGAACCGCCTCGATCTCGGGGCGCGTCAGGAAGTGCACTTGTCGCTTATCGTGGCGCTTGCTCGGTATGGCGAGCACGCGCTGGATCAGCGCACTGTGTGCCGGCTCCTCGAAGGACACGAATCTGAAGAAGGATCGGATAGCGGTCAGACGCAGGTTACGCGTCTTCGCGCTGGCGCCGCGCTTTACCTCGAGATCGGTTAGGAACGCGCCGATGAAGGTTGCGTCCAAATCGGTGAGCGTCAGGGCCGATGGGGGCTTCCGCAGCCGCACCTGTGCGAACATGAACAGCAGCCGGAACGTGTCCCTGTAGGAGGCGATCGTGTTGGCGCTAACACTGCGCTGGCGAATGAGGCGCTCGGTGAAGAAGCGCTCGATCAACGTGGCGACATTGCAGGCGGGCTTCATGGCGTCACCTCCCACCGCCGATCGAGACGCCGCGCCGCTTCTTCCATCAACTCGGGGCAGGCCGAGAGATACCAGTAGGTATCACGCACGCAGGCGTGGCCGAGGTAAGTGGAGAGCACTGGGAGTTGCTGCTCGACGTCCTTGCCTTCGCGATACCAGTCGAGCAGCGTCCGGATGGCGAAGCGATGACGGAAGTCGTGCACGCGTGGCCCGGTACGATCACCTGGGCACCGCAGCCCGATCTCTCGGGACAATCGCCAGAAGACGCGATGAACGTACTGGTGCAGCAAGCGGCCTCCCTGTTCGGCAACGAAGAAGGTCGAGCCGCAGCGTGATCCGAGCATCGCGTCGCGCCGGTGGGCGTAGTCGCGCAACGCGGTTCTCGTCGTCGGATGCAATGGCACGAGCCGCGACTTGCCGAACTTGGTCAGCCGGACCGTCAGCACGCCGGCGTCGAGGTCGACGTCATCACGCTTCAGGCCCATCGCCTCGGATATACGCATGCCTGTCACCGCGATCAGCCCGAACAGGGTATGGTAGGTCCATCGGCGCAGCCCGCCCGCTGGCGGCAGAGCCAGCGCTGCCGTCAGCAACGCATCGATCTCCGCGTCGCTGTAGACATAGGGCTTGGCGCGCTTCCATCCGGGCAGCATGCCGACGGGCGGTACCTCCGTTCTCGGATCGAAGTTGGCGACATGGCGCGCGAACCCGCGCACATCGCTCAATCGCAGCGCCCATGATGCATGACGATCGGGCGGCAGCGTTGCCCATTCCATTGCCAGCTTCGTCGTGATGATCCTGGCTTTGCGCTTCTCCATGAAGGCGACGAAGTCGGCGAGCCGACGGGTCTGGTGCTCGTACTTGTATCCAAACCCCTTGCGCATGCTCAGGTACTTATCGAGTTCGGCGCGCAGATTGGTCATTGCACGCCTCCCGGCCAGGGCAGGCTCAATGTTCTCAACGCATCGATATCGACCTTCGCGTAAATCCGGGTAGTGTCGTGGTTCTCGTGCCGCAGCAACTGCCCGATCTCCGACAAGGTCGCGCCAGATCGGAGAAGCTCGGTAGCGAGACTGTGTCGGAAGATATGAGCGCCGCGGTGTGCGCAACCTTCCATTCCAACGCGATCGAGGGCGGCCTTGGCGATCATGGTGATCGCACATCCGGAAGCAAACCCGATGTGCGGCGCGAGTGTGCGGACGAACAACCGGCGGCACGACGACTTTGGGCGGCCACTGCGCAGATATGCAACGATGGCCGCGCCAACGTCTGGCGGTATCGGCATCCGTGCACGCTGTCGGCCCTTGGCGCGAACGAGTATCTCGCTGGCGCGCCAGTCGATATCATCGAGCGTGAGCGTCGCGACCTCGTCGGCCCGCAGACCGAGCTTGGCCAGCAACAACAGAATGGCGTAGTCGCGCCGTCCCATCACCGTCTTTCGGTCGCAACCGTCGAGAGCCTTCCGCACCTGTGCGGCAGGCAGATAGGTCGGCAGAGTTGCGAGCTTCCATCGCCGCATCGATGGAACGCAATCCGCCAACGGGCGCGCGTTCAGCCCCCGATGGTGGAGGTAACGGAGAAAGGCGCGCAACGACCAGCACATCGCCTTGCCTGTTCCCGGGCTCCAATCCTGGGCGTGGCGCTCAATGAAGCGGATCACGTCCTCTTGGTTGATCTTGCACAGGGCGGCAGCGCCGCCGGAGCACACCTCGTGCAAAAACCTGCGGATGACCGGGAGATGGCGTACGATGGACCTCGGGGCCAAGCCGCGCTCTGATCGCAGGTAGGCATCGAACTCCTTGAAGATCCGTTCGTGCGGGGTGAGAGGCAGTAGCACCAACGGCGCGATCGCGCCTTCCTCGCGCAGCACCGACAACCATCGCTTGAGCGCGGCCCGGTCACCGGGTTGGATAGACTGCCTCCCGCCTCGATGTCGGAGGTACCGCTCAACGACCTGCTCATCGAGATCGACCAGCTTATAGCGACGGCCCGCGATCCAACTCAGGAGCCCGCCAACTACGTTGAGGCAACGCCACGCGCCATGCCGAACGAGCCTCTCTTCGACGAGACGAACGGCGTAGCACTCGACGAGCCGTCCGTGCGGCCCGCTTCTGAGACGCCGGTACAGCCGGCTTCTGCCCAAGTACTCTTCAACTTCCATCTTCCTGTTCTCCGCTGTTGACAGCGGAGGCACAGAACGAACTATGCCGAACCGACCAAACGCCGGTCAGCCAGAAATCTGGGGAAAACGACCCGATTCGGCATAGTTCGGCGGGCGGCATAAACCTGCCTATGCCGAGTGCGGCATAGGGCCGTCATGATCAGGGTGGCCATGGCGGCAGCACGCTCGGCACCGCGCTCGGAGCCGGCAAACAGCCAGGATTTGCGCTGCGTTGTTGGTCAGGCAGACCCTGCCGTCTTTGATGAAGTGAGCGAACCGATCCCATCGCTTGAGCATATAGTCGATCGGCTCGGCGACCGAGGCCGAGCGCGACAGGCGGCCCCGCTGCTCGCGCAGCCAAAGCCTCCAGGAGCGGCGCGCTCTGCTCCTTACGGTTGCGCAGCCGCTCGGCAGCGGCAACACCGTTGATGCCGCGCTCGATCTCGAATAGGGCGTCAATCCGCCTGACTGCCTCCAGCGCGATCGGCGAGATCGCTCCTGCA
>DATKMS010000125.1:0-5167 GCA_035541735.1 Candidatus Margulisiibacteriota bacterium | reverse complement strand
CTGCGCGAGATGTCGAAGCGCGTGCGGGCGGTGCCCGCACCGACCAAACGGTGGACCTGCACCGGCGCACGCACGCCTTTCACCTGGAAGTCGCCGAGATTCTCCAGCTCGAAGTAGCCGTGCACGAGCCCCGCCGTGGCGCCGGTCAGGTAGCAGGTGTCGGGCGAGGCCAGCCCTTCCATGCGTTGCGCCAGTCCCACGGTGTGGCCTTGCGCGGTGTAGTCCATGCGCAAGTCGTCACCGATCTTACCAACGACCACCTCGCCGGAATGGATGCCGATTCGCGTCGAGAAACTGAGGCCATGCTCGCGCTTCACCTCGGTGGCGTAGTGAGCGATCTCGTCACGCAGATGCAGCGCCGCGTAGCAGGCGCGTTGCGCATGATCCTCGTGCGCGATCGGCGCGCCGAACAGCGCCATGATGCCGTCGCCGGTGTATTGGTTCACGGTGCCCTCGAATCGGTGCACACCGTCGGTGAGGATCGCGAAGAAGCGGTCGAGGATCGTGTGCCACTCTTCCGGATCGAGCTGCTCGGCCAGCTCCATCGAGCCCTTCACGTCGGCGAACAGCACGGTGACCTGCTTGCGCTCGCCTTCGAGGGCGGACTTCGATTGCAGGATTTTGTCGGCGAGGTGTTTGGGCGTGTAGGCGCGTGGGGAGAGGTTGTTCGTTGTTAGGGTGTTGGCTGTTACGGGCGGAGGGGAACTGCCGACTGCCGACTGCCTACCCCCAACCAATGTGGCGCCGCATTCGCCGCAGAACTTCTCGCCGGCCGCGTGTGGCGTTCCACATGCCGAGCATCTCAGCGCCAGCGGGCCGCCGCACTCGACACAAAACTTACGGCCAGCGCGGTTCTCAGCGCCACATGATGGGCAGTTCATAGGTTCACGTCCACCTCTTCCCCTAACAACCTATTTCTTTCGCCAGCCGCTTCACGTGTCCGGTCGCACTCATCTCTGTGTATAAGCGCAGGGCTTCGCGCAGCTCGCGGTCACGGCCGCCGATGTCGCCGCGCAGGTCGGCGAGCCGGGCGCGTCCTTCGTGGAGCGCGGGCTCGTAGCTACGCGCTCCGGTTTCCGCAATCAGCCGCTCGGCCTCTTGCAGCGCCGCGTCGATGGCGGCTTCCGCCGCTACTCCATCGACGCCCGCAAGCACACACGCGAAGGTCAAGTGCGCTTCGCATTCCGAGATGCGGTGTTCGCGCTGTTGCGTCACCTCGATGGCGTGCGCAGCGGTCAGTCGGGCACGCTCGTGGTCTCTCAGGCCGAGATGCGCGCGCGCCATGCCGGCAATGAAGTAGCCCTCGAGCATCTGTGCTGCGCCGGTCGCCAGGGCCTGCTCGAAGCTGCGTAGCGCACCCTCGAAGTCGCCGAGACGAACCTGCGCCTGTCCGCACTTCCAATTGCTGACCGTAGCGGATACGAGGCTACTGGTCCGTGCTGCGATGTCGAGCGCGCGTTGGGTGTGTGACAAGGCCAGCTGATCGTCACCACGACCCAGCGCCAGCTCCGCCTGAGCATTGGCCAGCATCCCGACGAGAACATCGTTGCCGTCCGGAAGGAATTGCTCGGCACGATGGAAGGACGCAGCCGCAGCCGGCAGGTCGCCGGCGATCGCGAGCAAGAGTCCACGAAGGTACATGGAAACAACTGCGCCCACCGGGTCAACCTCCTGCGGAGCCTGCTCGATCAGCTCGATCTGCTGACCCGATGCGTCAAGCGCAGAGCGGAGCTGACCCACGTTGAGGTAGGCTGCAACAAGGGCCCCCAAAGCGTTCAGATGCGCGGCTCGATCGCCTGACTCGACGGCGCGCTGCACCCCCTCCTCCAGCGTCTGCAGCGCCTCGCGGGCGGCGCCGCGAAATGTCAGGTACATGCCATGCGCTGAGACCAAGCGTGATTCCGCGCCGGCCTGCGGCAGGCGTCGGGCCAGACGCATCCCGGCGGCGAAGATGGCCGCGGCTTCGGCGGCATCGAGCCCGGACATAGACCCGACCTCGAGGAGCTCTACACAGGCCGACAGGGCCAACTCGATGAGATCAGTGTCATCGATGTCATCGCCGAGCAGATCGCGCACACGCCGCCAGTGCCGCTCTGCTTCGACTGGGGAGCGCCCGACGGTCCACCAGGCGGCGCGATCGTGCCATCGTGCGGCCTGCGTGCGCTCTCCGGCACTCTCCCAGTGCTGAGCGATCGCCGCGGCCTGCTCGCTGAGCGTACCGTCCTCGCGCGCCTCGAGCGCGCGCGCTACGGCGGCGTGCGTGCGGGCGCGACGATCGCTGAGAAGGGAATGGTAGGCCACCTCTTGCGTGAGCGGATGCCTGAAAGCGTATTCACTGACCGGATACAGCGCTTGCTCGTAGACGAACTCCATCCTCTTGAGGGTCGCGAGCGCGGCGGCGAGATCGGAGGGCGCACGGCCGCGCGCCCCTACATCGAAGAGGACGCCTTGCAAGACCGGTTCGCTGAACTCTTTGCCGACTACCGCAGCGGTCTGCAACACGGCCTTCTCGCCTTCGTCGAGCCGGTCGATGCGCGCCGCCAGCACCGCTTGCACGGTCGCCGGCACAGCCAGTGTCTCCACGGGAGTCGTGAGCCGATACGCACCGCGCGTGCCTTGTAGGCTGCCGGCATCGATCAGCGACTGCACCACTTCCTCGGCAAAGAACGGATTGCCCGCCGTGCGCGCGTGAATGGTTGCGGCCAGTCCGGTCACGCTGGCGTCGCGTCCGAGCAGATCCTCGAGCAGCTCCTTGATCGCCTCGGGTCCGAGCGGCACCAGCGGCAACTGCTGATAGTAGGATTGCTGCATCCACGCCGCGTGGAACTCCGGGCGGAAGTTGACCAGCAACAGGCTGCGAGTGGCGGGGGTGGCTTCGACCAGCGCTGCGAGGACCGCCTCGCTGCCGCCGTCGAGCCAATGCAGATCCTCGATCAGCGTCACCGCCGGTCCGCGCCGGCTGCGAGCTTGGCTGACACGTTTGATGATCGCGAAGAGCTGGCGCTGGCGTGCTTCGGGGTCCATCGCTGGCATCGGCTGATCCGGATCGCTGGCGCTCGGGTCCGCGACCCCGAGGAAGTCGAAGATGAGCGGCAAACTGTCGCGCAAGGTTTCGTCGAGCAGCACCATGCGGCCGGCGATCTTCTCGCGTGCGACTTGCGGGTCATCGCGTGCGGTGATGCCGAAGTAGTCGCGGAACAACTCGAGGATGGGTAGAAACGGGATCTGCTTCCCATGCGACACCGCGTGTGTCTGGTTGACCGCGACGCCACGGACGCGGCAGCGTTCGAGGAACTCGAAGCACAGGCGGCTCTTGCCGGTTCCGGCGTCGGCCACCACGCCGACCACCTGCCCATGGCCGTCGAGCGCGCGCGCCCACGCGGCTTCGAGCATCTGCATTTCATCGGTGCGGCCGACAAAGCGCGTGAGGCCGCGTGACCGCGACACGTCGAGCCGTGTGTGCAGCGCACCGACACCTTCCAGCTCATGCACGCGCAGCGGCGCGCTCATCCCTTTTACGGCAAATTCACCGAGATCGCGCAGCCGAAAGTAGCCCGCGACCAGGCGTGCCGTGTGGTCTGTGAGGTATACCCGATCGGCACCGGCAAGCTGCTCCATGCGCTGCGCCAGACCGACGGTATGTCCCTGCGCCGTGTAGTCCATCCGCAGGTCATCGCCGATCTTGCCGACGATCACCTCGCCGGAGTTGATTCCCATCCGCACGGCGAAGCTGAGGCCGCTGGTGCGCTTGAGGTCTTCGGTGTATCGACGCAACTCTTCCTGGAGATGGAGCGCGGCCCAGCACGCGCGTTGCGCATGATCCTCGTGCGCGATCGGCGCGCCGAACAGCGCCATGATGCCGTCACCGGTGAACTTGTCGACGAAGCCTTCGAAGCGCTCGACGCCCGCGGAGAGGATCTGGAAGAAGCGATTCATGATTTGTGACCACTGCTCCGGATCGAGCTGCTCGGCCAGCTCCATCGAGCCCTTCACGTCAGCAAACAGCACGGTCACCTGCTTGCGCTCGCCTTCGAGGGCGGACTTCGATTGCAGGATCTTGTTGGCGAGATGTTTGGGGGTATACGAGCGCGGGTCACGCTCGGGCTGCGGGATGACTTTCGCCGAAGCAACACCGGCTCGCTGCGCCGACTGCGGCTGCTCTGCGCCCAGCGTCGCTCCACACCCATTGCAGAAGCGAGAATCCGGCGGCGGCGTTGCGCCGCAGCTCGCGCAGATCGTTACGAGTTTCGCGCCACAGCCGTTGCAGAATGTCGATCCTGCCGGGGGTTCGTGCCTGCATTGGGGGCAGATCATGACGGCAACTCCTCACGTAAGCGCGCAACGTGTCCAGTCGCGCCGAGCTTCGTGTACAGGTCGAGCGCAGTGCGTTGCGCCTCTACCGCTCGGTCGGCCTCGCCGCAGAGCGCGTGCAGGCGCGCCACCTCTTCGCGGATGAGTGGCTCCCATGCCGGCGTGCCGTTGCGCACGCACAGGGCAAGCGCGGCGTCGAGATCGCGACGGATGGTCTTGGCGGCGGACACTCCCTCGATTGCCAGGAGCACGCGGGCGCGGGCGAGCAAGGCGCGCGTCTCGCGGCCGCGCATCTCGTGCTTGCGCATGCGGGCGACGGCCGCGTCGGCGGTGCGGCACGCGGCCTCGACCTCACCCATCCCCAGCTCGGCTTCGGCAAGCTGCGCTAGGAGCGGAAACGCGATCCAGGTGCCGACGGTGGTCGCTTCGGCGATCGCCAGCGCCTCGCGCGCGGCGTCGGCGCAGGGCTGCCAGCGCGCGTTCAGGAGATTGGAGCAGGCAACGGCCTCCAGCGCCGCCACGCGTTGTATGCTCTGCGTTTGGTGCACGCCGGTATAGCCCTCGATGGTCGCCATGGCGCGCCGGCCGCGCTCGAGTGTCCCAGCCGTATCGCCGCACAGCTCAGCCAGAAGAATGCGAAAGCGCTCCTCGTCGATGGGGTATTGGAAACCTTCGGCGCCAAGCGCGTCGAGCAGATCGCGCGCCGGCGCGAACCGGCCGGTCTCCATCAGGGCCATCGCGTGGTAGTAGCGCCAGACAATCAGTGGATGCCCGGCAGAGGTGGCATTGCGTTCGTAGCGGCGCCAGTTCGCGTGGAGCAGCGCCCCGTCGGTGAGGGCCTCACGGTAGTTTCCTG
>DATKMS010000124.1:0-8025 GCA_035541735.1 Candidatus Margulisiibacteriota bacterium | reverse complement strand
TCGAGTCCGGCCATGGTCAGGCGGTCCGCCAGTTGCGTCACCGACAGCTCCAGGTCGACGAACTCGCGCAGCCAGTTCCACGTGACTTTCATTGCGAAATCTGCGCGTCGCTAGAACTGCCGCAAGAAGCGGATGTCGTTTGCGAAGAACAGGCGGATGTCGTTGATCTGATGCTTGAGCATGGCGACGCGTTCCACGGCCATGCCGAAGGCGAAGCCCGACACCGCTTCGGGATCGTAGCCCACGGCGGCGAAGACATTGGGGTCGATCAAGCCGGCACCGAGAATCTCCAGCCAGCCGCTGCCCTTGCAGACCTTGCACAGCGGGTCTTTGCCACCGCACTGCAGGCAGCCGATGTCGATCTCGGCGCTCGGTTCGGTGAACGGGAAGAAGCTGGCGCGAAAGCGCAGCGGCCGCTCGCCACCAAAGATGCGGCGCAACGCCAAGGTGAGCACCCCCTTGAGATCGCCGAAGGTGATGCGGCGGTCGACCATGAAACCTTCCACCTGATGAAACATCGGCGAGTGCGTGATGTCGTAGTCGTGGCGGTAGCAGGCGCCGGGGGCGATGACGCGCAGCGGCGGCCGCTGCTGTTCCATGACGCGGATCTGCACGGGGGAGGTGTGGGTGCGCAGCAAGTACCCGTCGCCGACGAACAAGGTGTCCTGCATGTCGCGCGCCGGATGATCCGGCGGGACATTCAGCGCCGTGAAGTTGTGGTAGTCATCCTCGATGTCCGGACCCTGCGCGACGGTGAACCCCATGCCGACGAAGATATCGACGATCTGCTCCATCGTCTGGGTGATCGGATGCAGGCGGCCCTGAATCGGGCGGCGGCCCGGTAACGTGACGTCGATGCGCTCCTCGGCCACGGCGCGCGCCCGCGCTGCCGCCCGCAGTTCCGTGAGCGCGCTCTCGATGCGCTGCTCGATCTCGTCCTTGACTTCATTCAGCAGCGCGCCCATGGCAGGCCGCTCGGCCGGATCCACGTCGCGCAACCCGCGCACGACGGTGGTGAGTTCGCCCTTGCGGCCGAGGAAGCGGACGCGTAGCTGCTCGACATCAGCCTCGGTCGTCGCAGCGGTCAACGCCGCAAGTGCGTCGCGACGGATCTGCTCCAAAGTGGCTTTCATCGATGGCCGATCACGGTGGTTGTCCGTCTCCCTGGCCGCGCGCGCGCAGAGCACAGAGAGATCTCCGGCACGCGAGGCATTCTAGGGCCTGCGGCCAGCGTCATTTTTATGGTCCGCTCCCGTTGGTCGCTGCAGGCTTCCAAGTCCGACACGCTGCAGCCATGCCGGTAAGCCATCGACTGCGACGCGCGGAGCAGTTAGGCGGCGAGGTGCGCCTTCGCAACTTCAGCAAACTGCTGGAAGCCGGCCGGGTCACGCACGGCGAGGTCCGCCAGGATCTTCCGATCGACGCCAACCCCTCCTTGCTTCAATCCATGCATGAGTTGACTGTAGCTCAGCCCGTTCAAGCGGGCCGCGGCATTGATGCGCACGATCCACAGGCCACGAAATTCGCGCTTGCGCACCTTGCGGTCGCGATACGCATACGTGAGGCCCCGTTCAACCGTTTCGCGTGCCTGACGGTACTGCTTGCGGCGGCCGCCAACGTATCCTTTGGCCAGCTTGAGGATCTTCTTATGGCGCCGACGGGCTTTCGTGCCCCTCTTTACTCGTGGCATGTCTGCTCTCCCGGAAAGTGCATTCGTCTAGCATTCCGGTCCCGGCGGAACAAGGTTTCCGCCACAACCGGGCGCCGCCCGCGGTTTACAGGTACGGCAGCAGGCGCTCGATGGCCTTGGCGTTCGTCGCGTCGACCGTCGGTGCATGCCGCAGGTGGCGTTTCTGCTTGCGCGTCTTGGTGGTCAGGATATGCCGGCGGTAGGCCTTGTGACGCTTGAGCTTGCCGGTTCCGGTCATCTTGAAGCGCTTGGCGGCGCCGCGGCTGGTCTTGATCTTGGGCATGTCTTGTCCCTCCGTTCCTTGGAATCGTCGTGGCTCAGGCGGCCGAGCCGGGTACCGCCTCGGCGGTCAGTTGTGCAATCAACGCATCTATGCGCACCGCTGGCAAGGTCTCGCCCCGATGCCGCGGTGCGATCGTCCCGTTCTCTGCTTCCTTGTCTCCGACGACCAGGATGTAGGGCACCTTTTGCAGCTGCGCTTCGCGGATCTTGAAGCCGAGCTTCTCGTTGCGGTCGTCCAACTCGGTGCGCAGGCCGGCGTGGATGAGGCGTTCGGTGACTTGTCGGCCGTAGGCTTCCTGACGCTCGGTGAGTGTCAGCACGCGCGCCTGCACCGGCGCCAGCCACAGCGGGAAGTTTCCCGCCGTGTGCTCCAGCAGAATGGCGATGAAGCGCTCGAGGGAGCCCAGCACGGCGCGGTGGAGCATGACCGGGGTGGCGAGGCTGCTGTCGGCAGTGACGTATTTGAGGCCGAACCGCTCCGGCATGGCGCAGTCGATCTGCACCGTCGCCAGTGTCCAGGACCGTTCCAGCACATCGCGGAAGTCGAAGCCGATCTTCGGACCGTAAAAGGCGCCTTCCCCGGGGAGAACGCTGACGGCATAGCCGGCCTGCTCCAGGACGCGGCGCAGCGCCGCTTCTGCCGCTTCCCACAGCTCGATGCGCCCGAGGAACTTTTCCGGACGCGTCTGCAACGTGACCTCGACGCGCTCGAACCCGAAGACGCCGTAGACCTCGCGCGTCATCTCGACGAACTTCAGCAGCTCGCTGTCGAGCTGCTCGGGCGTGCAGTAGATGTGCGCATCGTCCTGTGCCATCGAACGCACGCGGGTCAGGCCAGCCAGCGTCCCCGAGGGCTCGAAGCGATGCAGGCGGCTGAAGTCGGCGAAACGCACCGGCAGATCGCGATACGAGTACTTGCGTGTCGCGAACAGATAGCAGTGCCCGGGGCAGTTCATCGGCTTGACGCCGTACTCGTCCTCGTCGAGGGCCATGAGGAACATGTCGTCCCGGAAGGCGTCGTAGTGACCGGAGGTCTTCCACAGCTCGGTCTTGTAGATGAGCGGGGTGATCACCTCGGTATAGCCGTAGCGGCCGTACAAGCTGCGGACGAACTGCACCAGCGTGTTGTAGATCACCGCTCCCTTGGGATGGAAAAACGGCGAGCCCGGGGAGATCGGGTGCAGCGAGAACAGGTCGAGCTGCTGGCCGAGGCGGCGATGATCGCGCTGCTTGGCCTCCTCGATGCGCTTGAGATAGGCCTCGAGGTCCTTGGCGTTGGCCCACGCCGTGCCGTAGATGCGCTGCAGCATTTCGTTGCGGGCGTCACCGCGCCAGTACGCGCCGGCGATGCTGGTGAGCTTGAAGGCTTTGATACGCCCGGTCGACGGCACGTGCGGCCCGCGGCAGAGGTCGACGAACTCGCCCTGCCGATACAACGAGACGCGCTCTTCCGGGATGCCGGCGATGATCTCGACCTTGTAGTTCTCGCCCATCTGGCGGAACAGCTCGATCGCCTGGTCGCGCGGCAACTCCTCGCGCGCGACCTTGAAGTCCGCCTTGGTGATCTCGCGCATCGTTGCTTCGATGCGTTCGAGGTCCTCCGGCGTAAACGGCTCGGCCTTCTTGAAGTCGTAGTAGAAGCCGTTCTCGATGACCGGGCCGATAGTCACTTGCACTTCAGGGAACAGGCGCTTGACCGCCTGGGCCATCAGATGGGCGGTTGAGTGGCGGATCACCTCGAGCCCGAGCGGCGAATCAGCGGCGACCGGTGCGATGCGGCAATCTTCGGTCAACGGCCTCCCAAGATCGACGACGCGGTCGTTCACCTGCGCCGCCAGCACCTGATTGTTCAACACGCCGGCCGTCTTGAGCACGTCGAGCGCCCGTGTACCGGCCTCGACGTGATGCACCGCGCCATCTGGAGTCGTTACTGCCACTGTCGCCATGTCGTCACTTCATTCGTTGTCGCTACTCGTCTCGGTGTCACACCACAGCTATGCGAGGACTGGTAGGCACGGGCGGGATTGAACCGCCGACCTCTTCCGTGTCAAGGAAGCGCTCTCCCACTGAGCTACGTGCCTGCGTACTCCGACCCGCCCTGCCGACTTCGCCACCACGATGTGTGTGCTGTCAGAGCAAGGTAAGCGCCGAGGGACCTATTGGGTACCAATTTCGCCCTGCAGGGTCAAGAAACATTGTCTGTCCACGTGAGACCGAGCGGAGTTTGCCAGTCTCCAGCCGGGCTGTTACCGTGCGCTACCGGATGACCCGGCAACCGCTGTTCGTCGCCTTCTTCTTCGCGGTGCTCCTGTTCCTGCTCTACCAGTTCTATCTCATGTTCAGCGTCTTTCTTCTTCCGTTGACGTGGGCGGCGTTGTTGGCGATCGTCTTCTATCCATTGCATCTGCGGCTGACGCACCTGCTGCGCGGCCGTAACAGCCTGGCGTCGTTCCTCTTCACCACGATCGTGATCCTTGTGGTGATCGTGCCCACGGTGCTGCTGAGCCTGCTGCTCGCCAGCGAGTCGCTGGCCGTCTACCAGTGGAGCAGGGACTTCCTCACCGGCGACGGGCTGACGGAGTTGATGAAACGCGCGCAAGCGTGGAAGCCGGCGAAGGCGCTGGGGATCTTCGGGCCGATCCTGGAGGCGTGGAACATCGACATTGCCGGCGTGGCCGTGAAGGCGGCGAACGTGGTGAGCAGCTTTCTGGTGTCGCAGGCCACGGACTTCGCGAAGAACCTGGCGTCGTTCGTCGTCAACTTTTTCCTCACCACCTTCGCGTTGTTCTTCTTCTTCCGCGATGGCGCGCGCATGGTGGCGGCGGTGCGCGACCTGGTGCCGATGGAGTCGGAGTATAAGGACCTGATCCTCACTCGCCTCTACGAGACCGTGGCTGCGGTCGTCCAAGGCACGATGGTCACGGCCACGGCGCAAGGTCTCTTGACCGGCTTCGGCTTCTTCGTGCTCGGGGTACCTTTCGCGGTGTTTCTGGGTTGCGGTGCGGCGTTCGCGTCGTTGCTGCCGCTGGGAACGTCCCTGGTGTGGGTGCCGGTGGCGATCTACCTCGGCGTGGCGGTATCGGTGACGCGCGCCATCATCCTGATCATCTGGGGCCTGCTGGTCGTCGGCACGGTCGACAATCTGCTGCGCCCGCTGCTCATCGGCGGGCGCGCCGAGATCCCGACGTTGCTCTTGTTCTTCGGCATGCTGGGCGGCTTGCAGGCGTATGGGTTCCTCGGGATCTTCCTGGCGCCGGCATTGATTGCGATCCTCGTGGCGTTCTTGAAGATCTACCGCGAGCAGTACCGCACCGCGGCCGAGACCAAGTAGGGCGAGAAGTAGATCGATCGATTCATGGACGCCGCCAACCACATGCACGACGTCGTCGCGCTGCTCGAAGAGATGCCTGCACAGCACTGCGAATCGAGACAGAGAGCCCGGGGGCTCAAAGCCCCCGGCTTACACAGCGAAACCGGCTGGAAGCCGGCTCATTGGCATGCGTCACAACCCGAATCACCGGGCTACGTTGTGTGAGCCAGGGGATGTCATTCCCCGGCGACGGCCCGCCCGGGTGTCCCGATCGGGCGCCGCGAGCCGCTCGAACAGGTCGTTGGTGGTGCCGCGGGCGTGGTGCTCCTTTTGACGGCGCACGTACGCCAGCACGGCTGGGAGCGCGCGCTCACCGAAGCTCAGCACGGCATAGCCGTCCTGCCATTGAAAGCGCGCACCCGCACGGTTGAACAGATGATTGACAGCGTGCGAACTCGATCCCTTCAACTGGCCGACGACCGCCGCGATCGACCGCGTGGGCGGGATGCTGACGACCAGGTGAAGGTGATCTTCTACCATCCCGGACTCGTGGATGAAGATGCCAAGGTCCTTCGCTTTGGAGTGCAAAACGCCACGGACCAGACGCTCGGCGCGGTCGTCGATCAACGGCAGGCGCTCATACGTCGCCCACACGAGGTGGTAGAATGGTCGCCAATATGACACTGATTATTCATCTAGCACACTGATGACCAGGTCTGAACAGAGCAGCCCCAGCCGGCTTCGAGCCGGCCTTGCCATCTCAGCCGGGGGATTCATTCCCCGGCGGCTGCAGCCGCGCCCGCCTCCAGTTCCTCCCGCAGTTCCAAGAGCACGGGACCTTGTCGCGGCGGGAGTTCGCGCGCACGCATCACGCCCTTTCCCCGCGACGCCGCCGCGCATCACGCCGCGCGACGTGCAACGCGTGGCGCCGCACGGGCGAGGCAGTTCCAACCGATCGATGTCCACGACCTGGGCGATGGCAGCCTCGCAGTGGCCGGGGAATAAAATCCCCCGGCTCACACAACCAAGCCCGGTGAACCGGGCTGCGGCACATACGAACGAGCCGGCTTGCAGCCGGCTTCGCCGTCTCAGCCGGGGGATTCATTCCCCGGCGGCTGCAGCCGCGCCTGCCT
Source organism: Candidatus Margulisiibacteriota bacterium (assembly GCA_035541735.1). Lineage (GTDB taxonomy): Bacteria > Desulfobacterota > Binatia > HRBIN30 > HRBIN30 > DATKMS01. The sequence continues at coordinate 1,610 of DATKMS010000124.1, read as the reverse complement.
CCAGTTCCTCCCGCAGTTCCAAGAGCACGGGACCTTGTCGCGGCGGGAGTTCGCGCGCACGCATCACGCCCTTTCCCCGCACCGCCGCGGCGCATCACGCCGCGCTACGTGCAACGCGTGGCGCCGCCAGGGCGAGGCATTTCCAGCCGATCAGCAGCGTCACACGCGAGCGCACGGGCCGCGGGCCTCCGCGACGACCGTGCCCTCGCATCGGGAAATGCCTCGCCCCTACACGGCACGCGGACACAGATGTTCCGTCTGAGCCATCGTCGCACCTCGGGTTGCCTACGAGCTTACGCCCCCAGACCCCACAAATAACCAAAGGGACAAAGGATCCAATCACCAACCACGAGCCTCACCGCACCGCACGCACAGAGAAGAAGGCGGTCTTAGGGGGGCTGCTCAGGAGGCCAAGGCTGAAACTGACATACCATGCGGACTGCGGACCGGCGGCGTAGGTAGTCGCCGACCAATAGAAGCTGGACGCCGTACAGCTGCAGCCCGTCACCGTACACCCGGCCGTGCACCCCGTGTTGAACGCTGGCGACACGCAGGGGCTGGTCGTGCAATTCGGGTACCCCGTCGATAGAATCGTCTCCAACTGTGACGCGCCCCCGTCCAACCCAACAGTCGGGATGCGCCAGTCGCTGTGGCCGGCGAAGTTCGACCCGTTGAGTTGCACAAGCCAATCCCAGATCGTCCCGACGCCCGTGTTGCACGTCCCGGTCGCACATTGGGAACAGCCCACCGCTGCACCAGTCGCGGCGCTGCAGGCAGTCGCCGCCGCTGAGTTGGGCTGGCACAGGCTGCTATCTGAGCACACGCCGGCCCAGGGGTAGTAGTTGTACGCATCGTGCAGCCCACCGGCGCGGTCCTTCTTCTCCCACATCAGCCCGGTCTGCAGGTCGCTGATCGTGCCGTCGCCGTTGTCATGGAAGCGCGGGTCGGGGGTGAAGGTGGGCGTCTGGGTGAGCGTCGGCGGGGGCGGAGGTGGGCCACACGAGCCGGTGCAGTTCTCGCCACAGCCGCAGTGCTGCTGCGGCATCCACGTCCCGTTGTTCGCCGCGCAGTACGCCGGGCCGATGCCGCCGAAGGAGTCGACGCAGATGCCCGTGTTCGGCAGTTGGCAGCAGCCCACCAGATCGGGCGTCGGCGTGTTGGTACCGGTCGCGGTGGGCGTTGCCGTCGGCGTGATCGTGGGCGTGTTGCTCGGCGTGTTCGTCGCTGTGGGGGTCTTCGTCGCCGTCGGAGTGATGGTGTAGGTCGGCGCGCCCGGCGGCAGCGTCCCCGTCACGGTTGGCGTCAACGTGATCGTCGGCGTCCGCGTGAACGTGAACGTCGCCACGGGCGGCGGCGCATTGGTTGAGGTCGGCGTCACCGTCGGCGTGAAGGTGAACGTGGGCAGCGGTCCCACGGGCTGGCCGGGTAACGCCACGAGCCGCAGGTCGTCAAACCATGCCGTGCCCGTCGTCGTGCCGGAGAAGAAGCCCAGCCGCGCGCACACCACGACCTGATTCGCGACGCCGGAGTTGAACGTCAGGCTCAGCAACCGCCAATCGTTGGTGTCGAACAGGCCCTTGCTCACCCCCTTGCACTTGGCCACCGGCTTG
>DATKMS010000123.1:0-7159 GCA_035541735.1 Candidatus Margulisiibacteriota bacterium | reverse complement strand
CCGAAGCATGTGGAGTTGGCAGTCGAAGGAGATCGGCTGACCATCAAAGGTGAGCGCAAGATGGTGGACGAAGGCAAACGTGGCGACGAGTTCTACCGCGAGGTGAGCTACGGCCGTTTTGAGCGGACCATCACGCTACCCACTGGTGTGGACGCCGACTCGGTAAAGGCCACGTATCACGATGGCGTGCTCGAGGTGACCATGACGGCACCGAAGGGAATGGCTACGAAGAAGGTTCCGATCACGGTTCACTGATCTGAGCACGCGAGTTCACCCGAGCCCAGCCTCGGGTAGAGTGCCCGGCCGCCAGCCGGGCCGGATGAAGCGAACGCCCCGGTGTGCCTTGGTGCCCCGGGGCGTTGGTATTTTCAGCGCGGCACCATTCCCACATCGCTCTCAGCGGTGAGCCATGTCCAGGCAAACCACGCCGCGATCGCAATCAGCAACCCGACTGCCAACATCCATTTGTGTCGTGTCTTCACGCGCTCTCCTCCGCGTCCCGCACCATACTCGGACCGCCGCCACGGCCGCAAGCAATGGCAGGCAGCGCCGCTACGCTTTGTGCTCGGCGGGGAGGGCGAGGCCGGCCTGATATACCTGACGGCGTGAGAGGCTGCGCTCGCGCGCCAGGACGCGGGCGATCTCTTTGAGGCTCATGCCTTCGCCACGCAGACGCTGGATAGCGGTGGTGAGGTCTTCGGCTGGCACCGGAGCCGGCGGCGCACCCGCAGCAATGACGAGGGTCACTTCGCCTTGTAAGGGACGGGTGGCGGCACGCTCGCGCAGCTGTACGGCCACCTCGCTCACGGGCCCGCGGACGATTTCTTCGAACAGCTTGGTCAGCTCGCGCAGCATCACCACTTGCCGGTTTCCGAGGATCTCGTGGAGATCCTGGAGACATCCCTCGAGCCGGCGTGCCGCCTCGTACACCACAAGCGTGCGCGTCTCCTGCGCCAGCGCGGTGAAGAACTTGCGCCGCGCCCCTACCTTCGCCGGCACGAAGCCATCGAAAGCAAAACGGTCCGTCGGCAGCCCGGCAACGCTGAGCGCAGCCGCAACGGCGGAAGGGCCGGGAATCGGCACGACCCGAACCCCGGCGGCGATGGCCGCGCGCACCAGATGATACCCCGGGTCGGCAATGCCGGGCGTGCCGGCGTCGGAAATCAGCGCCAGGCTCTTGCCGTGCTTGACCTGCTCGACCAGCGCCGGCGCCTTGTGCCGCTCGTTCTCGTCATAGTAGCTGGTGAGCGGTGTGGTGATGCCGTAGTGTGCCAACAGCTTGCGACTGTGGCGTGTATCCTCCGCGGCGATCATGCCGACCTCTTTGAGAACGCGGAGTGCGCGCAGAGTGATGTCTTCCAGGTTGCCAAGGGGGGTGGCCACCACGAAGAGCGTCCCGGGAGTGCCCATGCCGCGGTTACCGAGGTGCTCGATGTTCGCGGCGGCGGGGCACAGCGCGCTGTGCCCCTACCCCTACGACACACCGGGAGAATTGTCCGGACAAACATGTCCGCGGCCCGATCATCGACGGCCTCTACAGTCGAAAGAAGGCTTTGATGCGCTCGCGCAGGCGCTGCGCTTGCTGATGGTCGACATCGACCGAGGGCATCGATGCCAGCGAGCGACGGTGTTCTTGTTGCTCGGCTTGCCGGCGCGCCGCGATCATGCTGAGCGGATCGAGAATGGCGGGGTCCGTGCTGATGATCTCCTTGAACGCCTCGCGATCGACGACCAGAACCGACAAGTCCGTCGCCGCGCGCACGGTGGCGGAACGGGGCTCGCCGGCAAGCAGCGACATCTCGCCGAAGACGTCGGCCGTCTGCAGACGGCCGACCATGCGCGCCGCGCCGTCGGTGCCCACCATCACCTCGGCTGCACCGCGTTCGATCACGTAGAACGAATCTCCCGGTTCATTTTCGCGCACCACAAATTCGCCCGCGCCGAAGATCACGCGCCGCACGCGCGTTGCCAAGCGTCCGAGCGCCGCATCGTCCAGCGGTGCCAGCAGCGGGACGCCGCGCAGCATGGCGACCGTGTCGGGGCGCTCGGCGGCAAGCAGCTGTGGTGCACTGCCTTGGTAGATGAAGAGATCGCGCGCCGGGAACGGGATGCGCACGTTGGCGCGCCGCAGGGCGTACCACAGGTTGCTCATGATGCGATTGCGAATGCGTTCGAGATTGTTGAAGTCGGTGATCCAGTAGCGGACGGTGTAGGCGACGCCGCTCTCCCCGTACTTGGTCAGCCAGACTTCGGCGCGCGGCACGCGCAGCACCGCCGTGTCGGCATCCAGCACGCTCAGCACCGCATCCTTCACCACGTTCGGCGGCGCCTCGTAGGCCGCCTCGAAGTGCAAGGTGTCACCAAACGATGGGTCGGGACGCGAGTAATTCACCAAGGCTTCCTTCGACAGCATGGCGTTCGGCAACGTCACCAACTCGTTCACCCGCGTGCGCAGCTTGGTCGTCCGCCAGCCAGTCTCTTCGACCTTGCCTTCGAAGGCTCCGATACGCACCCAGTCGCCGCGGCTGAACGGCGCCTCCAGTTCGAGCACCAAGCCACTGAACAGGTTGCTGAGCACGTCCTGCAACGCCAGACCGACGATGACCGTCAGCACCGCCGACGTGGCCACGAGCGACGCCAGATTGATGTCGAGCGTCGAGCGTAGCACCACGACGATCACCAGGAAGTAGGCGATCACGCTGGCGACGTCGCGGAAGATCGCCGACACCGCTGCCCCGCCGCGCTGCTGCAGGTAGAAGTCGACGAACAGCGTCAGCAGAATGCGTACGACGCCGATGGCGACGGTGCCGAAGAGGACGGCGTTGAAGTACGGCGCAAGCGCGACCCAGTTGGCGCCCGTCGTCACCAGCCCGATCGTCCCCACCGCGAGTCCGCAGATGATGAGCGTAAAGGACGCGTCCAAGCTGCGGCCCAGTCGTGTCAAATGGACGAGCTGGCGCAGCACCACGCAGCCCAGCGCAAGCAGGACGTAGAGACTCGAGCTCAGGATCGGATGTGAGGTCAGCTCGTAGAACCAGGCCATGGCCTCAGAGTGGACGGCTCAGCCGCGCCAACCACGTACGTCAAGGAGGTCGTGGTCGGTGGTCCGGTTGGGGAGCCTAGTGGTGCTCGGCGGCATCCCCGTAGGATGGCACGGGCACGTCAGGATGCAAGCGGTTCAACGGCGCCGCCTTCCCCGGCTGAGACACTGGCACGTCGCGCCCGGCCGGCACGGCGCTGTGCAGCGGCTGGGCTGCGCCAATCCGTGCCGTCGGATGCAGTCGGCCGGACGCAGCCTGCCGCCAGCGTCCTTCCTATGGTAACTCCCCTTGGTCGCTGTGGACTTCCAAGCCTGGCAGGCGGCTAGAATTTCTCCTGGCGCCGGATCGTCCAGAAGTCGTCCGACAGGTTCCGATCGGCAAGGTAGTCGTACGGCAATGTGAAGTAGCCCTTCATCCCCCAGCCACTCCCCCACGAGTTGCGCACGAGGAAGCGCTTTTGCCCGTCGTCGTAGCCGACGCCCAGCACCGCATGCCCGCCGAGCATTTTCTCCTTCGGCTTCGGCATCGGCGCCACCCCCGTCTTGGCAACCTGGTCCGATTCGAAGCTCTCATACACGCTGAAACCGAACACAAACGGATACCCTTCAGCCAAACAACCGCGCATCTCGTCGAGCGTTTGAATGCGGGCGTAGGAGAGGACTTGATGCGCAAGCGCCTCCTTGTAGCACGCCGGACTCGGCTTCTTGGTGAACTGGGATATCACGTATGGCCACTTCTTCTCCGAGCACACCCCCTGCTTCACCAGCGTCTTGATGCCATCACGGATCATGGCGCCCGCATCTTCGTTGACGCTGTGCTCGATCACGCGCTCGTTGTAATAGACGAACAGCCGGCTCACGTTCACGAACGGGGTGACATTGTCTTTCTTCTCCAGGAACTCAACCGCGCCGGCGAGGGCGTTGCCGGTGCAGCTCCCGAGATTGCCCTGATCCTCGACGGGTGAACATTTGTGTCGCAGGTCGACCGCCGCCGGCAGCTTGGCAGCGGGTTTGCGCACCACGCCGTAGGAAATGTCGCGGTGGTCGGGGAGGTCGGGCACCCAGCCATAGCCTCTTTTGCTGCCGGTTTCGATGCGTCTTGCCCCTTTGAGTGATGCCATGAGTTATTCGCTCCTTTCCCCTGGCGTTACCGCTCGACAAATCACGCGACGAAGCCTCACGATGATCCGCGAGATCGTCATCGCAGCTCACCATACGATCACGGACGCGTCTTCCGAGCGTCTCGTTGGCGTCTGTTCAAACGTCTTGACGGAGCTTTTTCAGCAGACGCCCGCCGCGGTGATCCCGCCTCTACTGCAACCGCAGGAGCCGACGCAGACGCCCGCGGGCCAGATACAGTCGGTCGAAGATCAGCAGGTGCACATTGCTGGCCACCCAGCCTGCCAGCGCCACCGCCGCCTTGCCCAAGTACCCGCGAACAGCGCTCTGAGGGCTTAGCCATTTGAGTACGGGATACACGGTAGCGACGACGAGAAGCAGGAGGGCAACGACAGCGTGGCCCACGGTGACGTGCCACTGCAGCGCCGGTAGCGGCGAATCCCACGTGCGGAACATGAGCCAGGTCAAGAGCACCGCGACCCCGACAGCGCCGCTGATCGCCAATGCGCGCAGCCAGGGCACGAGCATCCACACTTTGAAGAGCAAGCCCGAACCTGCACGGAGCTGCAGGGCCAGATCGCGCCGTCGGCAATCGGCCGAGTCCGCCGGCTGCCGCATGAGGTCGGCGAGACGCAGGAATGGCCAGCGCCCGCGTGGAGCGTCGACCTGGAAGTCGCCCCAGGTTCCGCTTGCGCCGCTCTGCCGGTGCTCGCTTTGCAGCGAACGAAATTCGCCCTCGGTCATCAGATAGCCGCTCGCCATCAGTGCGTATGCCTCGACCTCGGTGAAGGAATCGAGATCAGTGCGTATCGCCGCCAGGCAACGCTGGATGTCGCGGTCGACGCCATAGTCGGTCGTGGCCAGCGAGCGCTGTGGAACCGGGGTGGGTTCTTTGCAATCGATCCAATCCAGCGGCGCAACGGTGAGTCCCTTCTTGAGGTGGACGAAAAACAGCCCCTGCAGGGCGCGGTTCTCCACGCGCCCACGCAGATCCTGGTACTCCGCCTCGCGTATTCGGTCCTGAAGAATGCTGTTCGAGCGCAGCGGCACACCGATAAACGTGTCGGAGGGCCGCTCGATGTCTTCCATCTGTCCCGAGGCGTCACTGCAGAGGATCAACGTGCAGCCTTCGTCGAGGAGAGACTCGACGCCTTGATTGTCGTGCACACCGCCATCGACGAGGCGGACCGTGCGCCCGGGATAGAGACCATTGAGGACCAACGGCTCGAACAGGCCGGGCACACAAGCCGAGGCAGCCACGGCATACCCGAGGCGATACGTCTTCAGCGGCTTGGTTGGCGCCTCACCGTAGTAGAGGCGCCGGTAGCGCACGTTCGCGTCGATGTCAGCTTCGGGCTCAAACAGCCCCGGCGGCTCACCCATCCAGCTCGCGGTGAACTGCCAGTTGTGCCCCGAGTTGAGCGACGTCGCGTTGAGCAGCAACACGGGGACCTTGGCCCGCCGCTGCCAGTTGGAGAACCTGGGGTTGAAGCCGTTGGTCGCGGCTGCCGCGGCGGGAGTGACGAGCAGCTGTGGCATCGTCCGCGCACCGTCCTGCTTGTCGTCCTGTATGTGCACGAAGAGCTCGCGCTCGTACAGCTCTCCGAGCCGGTGGCTGCGCGTATAGGAGTCGGTCATCAGCATGCGCAGGTTGCAACCCAGGTTGGACAGCGCGCGCATGCGCAGGTTCTTGCGCACGCCGTGGAAGAACTTGCGCTGCACCCGGCGGACGATGCGGATGTAGTCCTCGCGAGCGATCTGCCGATCCCGCCGGCGCTCGAGAAGGCGCTGCACTTCGAGATAGTAATGCGCCCCGACGATGCTGCCCCCGGAGACCGTGGACAGCACCTCGACGAACCGCAGGACGTCCATCTCCGCCAGACGTGCGAGGACACCGAGATGGAAGAGCGAAGCGCGAAACCCGCCGCCGGAGAGGGCGAGACCGACTTTGCCTCTGTAGCACGACAGCGCTGTCTCGGTGGCATCGCCCAGAAAGGCGTGCAGCGCTCGCCAGGCTGGAGACCAGGTGACAGGTGACGAGCCTTCTTGCGGCATACCCACTTGCTGGAGCCGGGCCAGGCCGACCAGTTGCTTGAAGGTCGTTTGCTGTTCCCACTCCGAAGGGAGGTTTTCCCGTGCATACGTCAGCCAGGGCTCGGCGGCGGCGTATTCCTTGGCCCCCAAGTACGCCTCGGCCCACGTCACCGCGTCCCAGTACGTCCCGGTGGGTTGCGTCGGCTCGTGAAAATGCTTGCGCAGATATGTCAGCGCGTCGGCGCGAAGCTGCGCCGCCTGCTGCGCGTAGCTGGCCGCCAACGTGGAGGTCGTTCCGCTGCGGTGCGCGATCGCGGCGGCACGGGTGGCCAGCAGGTCCAGAACATACGCGGCGTTCACGGCGGAGTAGGGCCGCTCCTGCACGTACGGCTCGTCGACCGGGCGGCGCTCCCAACCGGCGCGGTAGAGAGCCAGCGACTCTTGCAGATCATCGAGCTGGCCGGCGAACTCGAACTTGCGCTTGTACACCGCGCCGCCGAGGGCCAGTGTCTCGGCGTTCGTCGTCTGCGGATCGCGCAGACCGATCTCGGTCAGCACTTTCAACGCATCGCGAAAGCGCGCGCCCGGCAGCAGCTCCTCGTCCTTGTACGTACAGAGGGCCAGCTGTTGCATGAGCCACAGCTCCTCCTCCGGCGAGAAGCGTTGGCGTGCGCTGCCGCTGTCCTTGCCATCCCTTCCCAGCGCCGCAGCGATCAGCTTGCGTGCCCTGCCGAACTGCAATTCGCCCTTGAGGTCACGCACGAGATCCTTGAGCACCGGGTAACCTGGCAGCGGAGTGCTGCCCTTCGCAATCGCCGTTGCCCGTTCGACGGCTGCGGTTCGTGCTGTGTCGCTCATCTCATCTCTCTGGGCGGGTATGTTCCAGGTAGGTACCGGTCACCATAGTTTGGTCGTGTCCAGGACGTACACCTGTCCGGCATGCTGGCGAACGGTCTCGTACATGTG
>DATKMS010000122.1:0-13807 GCA_035541735.1 Candidatus Margulisiibacteriota bacterium | reverse complement strand
ATCACGGGTCAGCAGATCGATGCCAAACTGGCGCTCGCATACGGAATGGTGAACGAAGTTCTGCCCCGGGATCAGCTTCTGGATAGGGCGTGGAAGCTCGCCGACCATATCATGAGCCAACCCCAGGTCACGCGACGCCTGACGACTCAGATCTTGCGGCGGCCGTGGAAGCGGCGGATCGCCGATGACTTGGACGGCGGCTTCGCCATGCAGATGTTCGCGCACTTGGCCAAGAACGAGGCGATCCACGACCCCGCCCGCGCCGCATCGGCAGCCGCCGCCGTGAAGAAAGTATTTGACTGACTCGTCTCCCGTGCGCCTCTGCATTGTCGCCCCCCGCAGCTTATCCTCGTGCAGCCTGCGTGACGGGATCACGGCATGGATGCGGACGTTTGGCACGCGCGATCTCTTCTTCGTGTCGGGGAAGATCGAGCGTGCGGTGCTCGACGAGCCAGGCGAGACGCCGCTAACGGGCCGCGCGCTCGCAGCGTCTGGCGCGCAGTCGCAGGAAGAAGATGGAACAACTGGGATGAGGCATGTCTCGACATGCCGATGGCATCCTCAACGCGCCGCGGGTAAGATTGGGACGAGAGGTGCAATATGATCGGTCTCCTGCAGGGCAAGCGTGAAGCCATCGCCGCGGCGTGTGCGCGTCACCACGTGGCACGCCTGGAGGTCTTCGGTTCAGCACTCCGCGAGGACTTCAAGGCCGACGACAGCGATCTAGATCTCCTCGTCGACTTCGAGCGAATGGAGCCATATGCGCGGGTCGAGGCGTATTTCGGGCTGCTGGACGAACTGCGCCAATTGCTGAAGCGCGAAGTAGATCTGGTCATGGTGGGAGCCGTGAAGAATCCCTACATCGCACGGGACATCGAACGCACGAAGCGGCCGCTCTATGCCGCGTGATTCGCGCGCCTACCTCGCTGATATCGTCGCGGCCTGCGATGCGATTGCAATTGCGTCCGCGGGCTCGATCTCGTGACGTATCAAGCCAACCGACTCGTCCGCTCGTCCGTCGAACGTGAGTTCATCATCATCGGGGAGGCGATCGTGGCGCTCTCTCGTAGGGCACCGGAAACTTTCGACGCCATTACCCATGCGCGACGGATCGTCGACTTCCGCAATCAGCTGACGCACGAGTACCCGATGGGGGATGACGCGATCGTCTGGGCGCTTGTCGAGACCGACGTTCCGGTGCTTCGGCGCGAATGTGCAACCTTCCTCGATAGCGCGAGCGGAGGACGGCAATAATGATCTGCTCACCGCGTACCTCACCGACACGATCAACCTCAGCGCGCATCGCGCTCGGGGCGGTCGCTTCCCGGACCCAAGAGCTTCACGGCCTTCGCACGAACGGCTTCGATGATGGCGGGGAAATCCGCCTGGGTAATCTGCGTCGAGCCCGGCCGGGGGAACGGAAACTCATCGGGGACGTCGACGTCGATTTCGAGGGTTAGCAGGTCCGCACACTGGACCCCGTGCGCGGCGTTCCCGTACCGCAGGATCAGGGGACGCTCGCTCCCGCCGCACTCTTTATCGACCCACGCGGTCATCTCTGGCGAGCTGTAAGCGCGCGAGATCTGCCACGGCGCGATCTCGTTGCCCGCATCAAGATTCCGCCGCAAGACCAACCGTGGATTGGGCAGACGTGTCTTGGAATCCCACCACACACCGTCGACGAGATAGGCTGCCGCTTCTCCCGCAGCCGCCGATACCGGCTGCAGGTAGCGTAGCGTGGTTTGCAGCCAGAGGTCCATATCCTGATCGTAGGAGACTCTCGGCCGCGGCGCTGTCGCTCTGCGTGAGGATTCCACTCGCCATCTTGATGCCCAACAAATTGGAATACAGATCCTCCGGGGAGAATGCCGATACGTACTCGGGGTAGAGATCGGGTGGTTGTCGACCTCGCCGAAGGAGGCCACGCACAGGATGGCGACATCGACCGGTTGGGCGAGCGTACTCTCGAAGGGGGGAGGGAAGCCGGCAGGCGGATTGCTGGCCGCGCCTGGTAATACAGGCGCAGCCGGACGCTCCCGTCGGGGCCCAGAAAGTCGATGAGGAACGCCAGTGTCTGCCCCTCCTTCCAGCCATAGGCCGTGCACGGCAGCCGCAACTGGTCGGTGTCGACGCTGCCGCCGAACATCTTGATGCCGAGGAAGTGCGGCGCATGCTCCGAGCGCAACGCCATGAAACGGATGGACCGATCGGCGACGTACTCCCAGCGCCCCTCCTGCCACCAATCGCCCGCCTCCGCATCCATCGCCACCACGCGTCCACGCAGCAGCGGGCGTGCCGCGAGAAGGTGCGCCATCGTGTCGTTGCCGTAGAACACGGCCTGCGGGGCGTGCGCTTCCGCGCGACATACACCGCGTCCATCAAATGGTCGTAGTGCGAGTGGCCGACCAGGATGGCCTCGACGTCATCGATCGCCGGCAGGTGCGTATCAATGCGCTCGGTGTTGGGTGAGATCGGCAGACCCAAGCCGACCTGCAGCAGCCCAGGATTCGAGTAGAACGGTGCCGTCATAATGGCGTGTCCGTTCCAGCGCATCAGGACGCCCCCGGCGCCGAGATAGCGCAATTCGAGGGCCTCTGCCGCGTCGCCGCGGGCGCAGTGCACCGGCCGCATGCCGTCAAACGGGTGGAGGTGGGCGATCGATCCGGTGCAGCCGGCCAGAACGACCAGGGCGAGATACGGCGGACCGACCAACGCCGCGCGGCGCATCGGTCGTCGGCCATCCTTGGCGAAGGTACCGTGCGCAGTCATCATGCCGTCACCGTTCTTGTTAAGCCGTGGATTGGTCTCAGACACCAGTCAACGAGCCGTGTCTTCTCGCACGGGTGTCTACCATACCTGGCGCGGATTTCGGCAAGCAGCGAGGGGAGTCGGGGACGTAGGGGCGAGTGGGACGAAGTCGTTCGGTGAGTCATTTGTGATTATGGCGAGCACCGTTCACAAGTGGATGCGCACGCTACAGGAAAACCTCAGCGGGCTCGCGCACGGCAGGGTTGACCAGACTCGCGAAATAAAGCGGTACGGGTGCGGATTGCGCGCAGCCGCATGGCCGTGCGCGGCCTCCTCATCGAAGCCGGAAATCGCAATCACCGGCTTGAGCGGTGGTCTCAAAGCGCAGGGTCTCGTGCAGAGCCCACAGTAACCACAAGAAAGAAAGTCATCTGATCACTCGATGCATGACTTGAGTCACCGGACGCGACTCAACGTGCAGAGCTTGCGTCTCTCGCGCTTCCAACAACTCAGAATGTGCTTCCCAAGAGCGCAGCCACGTCGCCGTGCGTCCGTGTGGAACACACAACAAGTGTGTCGCCCATCACGTGGTGCGTCTTATGCTCTCCTCTCGGACGCCGAACGGGGCCAGGGATGTACGACCCACCGGAGCACGTTTCCCTTCCGACGCGAGGCAGGAGGGAAAAGCGACCTCGCGCCGCACACCGGCAGGCTCACCGGCGCTGGATCCTCGAGGAGACGCGCGCGAGGTGAGCCATGGCTGCAGCGCTCAGGAACACTTTGGTCGTGTCAGCGCTGTCGCGGCGGCCGGTCGCGCTGGGCCTTTTGGTGTGCGCGACCTTGGCGCTGGCGGACACTTCCACGCAGCGCGCGGATGCGGCGGCTGTGCCGATCATCAGCTGGGAGTACGACCAGGTTGATCCGGCGATCGCCTACAACAGCCAGACGGACCAGTACCTGGTGGTCTGGGAAGATCACCACTGGGGCTTTGGGACCGACTGGGACATCTATGGCCAGCGCGTCGCCGCTGATGGCAGCACCGTGGGGGGCGGATTGGGCATTTCGTACGAGGGGAGCAACCATCGCCTGGCGCCTGATGTGGCGTACAACCCGGTCCTGAACGAGTTCCTCGTCGTCTGGGAATACGAGTTTTCCGCCACCGACCACGACATCTACGGCCAACGCGTCGCCAGTGACGGCACCCTCATTGGCGGTCAGATCGGCATCGCCACGCCGACCGACCTCGACAGCCACCCGGCCATCGCCTTCAACGCGGCCGACGAAGAATACCTGGTCGTCTGGGAGCGTCGCGTCGGCAGCGACGAGTTTGCTCAGCACGACCTCTACGGTCAGCGTCTGAGCATCACTGGAACACTCCAGGGCGGTGCAATCGCCATCGCCACGGGGTTAACGGACGACTCGGCTCCCGCGGTTGCTCACGGTTCGGCGAGCAATCAGTACCTGGTCGTCTGGCAGGAAAACATTGGTGGGGACTACGACATCAAAGGGCAGCGCATCAGTGGCAACGGCTCGCTGGTTGGTGGGGTAATCACCCTCTGCGGTGTCTCGTATGATCAGGTCAAGCCCCGGCTGGCATTCAATGACAGCGCGAATGGGTTCTTGGCGGTGTGGGAAGACCACCGTGCTGCCGGCTGGTACATCTACGGTCAACGCGTGAACGCCGACGGCGCACTGGCCGGCGGCAACTTCGCCATCTCAGGTGACGGCACGAAGAGTCGGCTGAACCCGGACGTCGCGTACAAGGCGGCCATTCGTGAGTACCTGGTCGCATTCGAGTACGAATACTCGGCGAGCGACCACGACGTGTATCGCCGCCGCGTCGCGAGCGACGCGACGCTGCCCGACAGCGACGCCGCGGTCTCGGCTGCGAGCAGCAACGAGGGTCGGCCGTCCGTGGCAGCGGACAAGGGGCAGGGTTACCTCGTCGCGTGGGAGGACGGCCGCAACAGCGCAACCATGGGAGTGGACATCTACGGCGATATCGTCCGTGTGCCTGTGTTCTCGGGCTTTGTCCTTTTCAACTTTGGCACCGTGCCGCTGAACGGTGTGACTGTGGAGCTGTACTGCTCGAGCGATTCTGTCAACTTGGGAAGCCTCATCGCCAGCACGACAACCGGGTCGGATGGCTGGTTCGGCCTCACGGCTCTCGGCACCTGCGGCTATTACAATGTCCGGGAAACCGATCGGCCTGGCTTTACATCGCTCAGCGCGACGACCGTCGGCGGCGCAGCCGTCAACCAGAACTGGGTCCAGTACGTCTATCCTTTGGAAGGCAAGACGCTCACCGGCAACGTGTTCCGTGACACAAACCCGGTACCCACGGCAGCGATCACAAGCCCATCCCGCGGCGCGGTCATCACAGGATTGGTGCCCGTCACCGGAACCGCGAATGATACCGACCTGGGGTTGTGGGTTTTGGACTACGGTGCGGGCACGGACCCGGTTGCCTTCGTGAACATCGGCACCGGCAATACGCCGGTCATTAGCGGTGCCCTCGGCAACTGGGATACGAGCGTGCTGCCCGATGGCACCTACACTCTGCGCCTACGGGCAGCGGATGCGATCAACCAGACTGCCGTGACGAGCGTGAGCGTGGTCCTTGATGCCACGCCCCCCACCTCAGTCATCACAAGCCCTTCTTCCGGTGCGGTCGTCAATGGCCAATTGGCGGTGACTGGCACTGCGCTCGATGCGCATCTTGACTCTTGGATCCTGGACTACGGCGCGGGCGAACGCCCGTCGGCCTGGGTGACGATCGCCAGCGGGAGCACGGCGGTCGTCAGTGGCCTCCTCGGCACGTGGAACACGGTCGGACTACCCGACGGCACCTACAGCTTACGATTGCGAGTCACGGATCAGGCCAGTCACACTTCTCGATACACGGTTGGCGTCATTCTCCAGGTTCCCACGGCGACGCCGACCCGTACCGCGACCGCTACGCCGACTTTCAGCCGGACACCGACCTGCACCGCAACCTACACTGCCACCCCTGCACCCACGGCGACACGGACGCCAACCCCGACATTCACCGCTACCTCTACTGCGACCGCGACACCAACACGGACACCGACACCGACAGCCACGGCGACCGCGACTTACACCGCCACGCCGACGCCCAGTGCGACACGCACGCCAACGCTGACATTCACCGCCACGTTCACTGCGACCGCAACCTCCACACGGACACCCACACCGACACCGACGCCGACCGCGACCTACACCGCCACACCGACCCCGAGCGTGACACCCACCCCAACGCCGACCTTCACCACTACATTTACCGCGACGGCGACTCTGACACCGAGCTCGACACGCACCGCCACGGCGACGGCGACCTACACCGCCACACCGCCCCCGAGTGCAACACCCACCCCAACGCCGACCTTCACCGCTACATGTACCGCGACGGCGACTCCGACACCGACCTCGACACGCACCGCCACGGCGACCACCACCTACACTGCCACGCCGACCCCGAGTGCAACAGCAGCTACGCCCACACCAACGTTCACCACCACATTCACCGCGACCGCGACCTCCACACGGACACCCACGGGGACATCGATACCGACAACCTCCTACACCCCAACGCCAACCGCGAGTGCAACACGCACGCTAACGCCGAGGTTCACCGCAACATCTACTGCAACGACCACCGCGACTCGCACGCCGATCGCCACCTCTACGGCGACGCCGACCGCCAGTGCGACGCGCACGCCAGCGCCGACGCTCACCGCGACGTCTCTTGCGACTGCGACTCGCACGCCGACACCCACCCCGACACTTCCTCACACGCCGACGCCTGCACCATCTGCAACGTCCACCCCAACTCCGACGAGCACTGCGGCACCGCCCGCGGCCATCTGTACGTTGGAAGATGTGAGTCCGGACCTTGGCAGTACCCATTATCAGGCTCCTCATGAGCCCGAGTTCTCCTCACTGTGGGGAAAGATGCTGTCGCTCGGGGCTACGGGAATTCCTGGCGCTGTCGGTCCCGCCACGAGCTGGAACAGTCTCAACGGCGACGTCCTGGTCGAGCACCTTGCCGCGGCTGACCAGGACGGACACTTGATACTCTTGTACTACTATGCCGGCGCAGATTGGAAAGCAGTCGACATCACCGAGAAGACCGGCGCCAAGATCGCCATCGAACGTCCGCAGAGCTGGTTGTCCTACGAGGGAAGTGTCGTTTTCGAGAGGCTGGCGGCGCCGGCACCGAACGGTGACCTGCTGGTATTCTCCTGGCACTCAGGAAGCGACTGGGAGGTGATGAATGTCTCGGCTGCCACTGGCTACAAGATCACTGGGCCGGTGGCCAGCTGGATCACTGCCAGCGATGGTGTCCCTGTCGAGCATCTCGCAGCACGGGCGACCAATGATGACCTCCTGGTGTTCTTCCGTTGGGCGGGCGGCGCGTGGGGCGTGGCCGACGTGACATCAATCACGGGCCAGAAGGTGGGCGGCGAACCAGAGGGCTGGAAGGTCATTGCCAGCGGCAGCGAGACCGCAGAGAAGGTGGCGATTCCAGCCGGCGACGGTTCGCTGTTGCTCTTCACCTACCTCCCAAGCACGGACTGGCAAGTCATCAACCTGACGACCCTTACCGGCCAATCAGTAGCCAGCCCCGCGGATGTCTGGTTCGATCCAATCGCCCTCTACGAGAAGCTCGCTGCGCGGGCACCCAACGGAGATCTGGTCATCTTCTACTACGATCAGATCGACTTGACCTGGCAGGTCACCAACGTGACCGCAGTTACCGGGCAAAGTATCGGCGGGCCGGTCGCCGGCTGGCGTACGAAGAGCTCTACTACCGTGTGGTGGGAGCATATCGCCGCGGCCGGACCGAACCAGCACGTGTATGTCTTCTACAAACCGACGGGCGGGACGTGGGGGGTGGTGGATGTCACCAATCTCACCGGCACGACGATCACGCAGCGCCCGACGGCATGGGTGGCGCCCGCCGCAACGTTTGACTTCGAGCGTGTTGCGGCGCCGAGTTTTGACGGGCGGCTCTACGTGTTCTCCTTCGACCCCAGCTCCGACTGGAGCGTCGTCAACGCGTCAGTGAAAGCGCAAGGTCGCACGCTGTATGCGGCAGCGCCGCAGGCCGGCGTGTGGAAGTCGTTGGACTACGGTAACACCTGGTCGCAGCCGACGCGGCCGCAGCCGCCACAAGGGGAGGAAGCGACTGGCACGCTCGATGCCCCTGTGGTGATCGACCTGGCGGTGTCGCCGACGGACCCGCGCATCGTGTTTGCCGCGACCGGGGACGATCACCGTACCCCGTCGCGCACGGGTGTGTATCGCTCCACGGACGCCGGTGCGACGTGGAGCCTGGTGCATCAGTTCTACTGCGGGACTGACGTGCAGCCCGTCACCCAACTCCTGCTCGCGCCGGGCCAAGCGTCCACGGTGTACGCCGCAGGGGGGTGCGCCATTGGCATGAACACGAACAACGGTGCCCCCGGCTCATGGACCGAGGTCGTGCCGCCGGGCATCGATGGCAGCCGCCGCGTCTGGCACGTTGCTGTCAGCGCGGAGTTGCCCGGCGAAGTCCGCCGCGCGTTTGCGTGCGGTGACGGCACGCTCTGGTACTCGCACGACAGCGGCTTGCACTGGTTCGAGGATACCGGGACTGCGGGAATCTTGCCTGGGGGCTTCTGTGGTGCGAGCGGCACCCGCGGGCACATTCCTGGCCCACAGGCGCTAGCGATCGATCCGACGAATCCACAACGGGTGTATCTGGCCCACCCAGACCACGCGAACGGTCCCAGCTACTTCGTGCACAGCAACAATCCGCCGGACCCGGTGGACGGCACGCACTGTAATGACACTTCCGCCAATCCCTTTCGCGGCTGCGGCGAAGGCTCGCTGTGGTACGGCGATCTCACGACTTTCAATCCGAGCAACCCCGGAGCCCTGAGCGGTGCATGGTCGCAGCTCCCGGGTCCGCCGGTGTATTGGAACGCGGGCGACAGCGGCAGTGCCTTCGTCCAGACCCACGCGACCGCCAACGGCTACCTGGTCTTCTTCGCTGACAAGGGCACGCTGCACGTCAGCGTCGGCAAACCGACCGGCCTCGGCTGGCACCGCCTCGATGGATGGGACGCGTCCCGCAGCTATCGAGAACAGCTACCGCAAAATGTGTCTCTCGTGCACGCTGATCCCCACGGTCTGTACGTTTCGCCCGATGCCGATCTCACGCTGACGCCAGGACCGCACCATGGTTCCGTCTACGCCTACAACGCGGAGCTGGACAAATGTCTCGGTGGCCGCTTGTGGTATGCCAACGACGGCGGCGTCTACCGCACCGACGACTGCGGGCAGACGTGGATCAACACGCTCACCGGGCTGCACACGCTTGCGGCCGTCAACGTTGCCGCCGACGTGGAAGCATCCAACGATCCCGGCGAACCCAACCCGCCGCCGGCCCTATACTTCGGCACCGGCGATAACGACGCCTTCTACAGTCTCGACGGCGGAGCCACCTACCAGCCTCCGTACGAGGAGTGTGGGGATTGCGATGCGTGGTTCGCCGACCCGGGGCAGCGCGACCGGGTGTTCCGCCTGAGTCCACGCGGCTTGAAGGGAAATCAGATCGTCGGCGCCTTCGACGTGTTCCTCAATGCGGCCGGACACCCGGACGCCAAGAACCAGCCGACGTACCGCGTGTACTACGACACCGGCATCGTGGATTTTGCTGTGAGCTGGGCGGTTGCGGCTGGTTACCGGCCGGTCATTCCGACGTTGTCCGGCGAGACGCCGCTTGCCAATGGCGACTACATCACGATCCGGCAAATCGGGTCGACGCGCCGCGTGCTGCTGCGCGCCCGCGATAGCTTCAACACCGCATCACCCTGGGCGCAGGAGAAGACGGATCTGCCCAATACTGCAAGGGTCGTGCAGGCGGCGGGCGGGCACACGTCGCCCACGTACTATGTGGGTGATGGCACACGCCTGTGGCGCAGCCATCGAGCGGGCAACGGCGACGTTGATCGCTGGGACCCGATTGTTCCCGGTGGTGGCGCGACCGTCGCGTCACGATTCTTCGTCAACCCGTACGATGCGAACGAGATCTACATAATCGACAACAACGCCATTCGCCACACAACCAACGGCACGCAGGCTGCGGTGGCGTGGGCAATTGACCCGTTGCTCGGTGCTGCGGTGAACCCTGGCGGCGAGTTCAGCTACGACTGTCCCTACACCGACAGGAACATCGAGCTCCCGGCGCGATGCGTTCTCAACGACATGGTGTTCGACCGCGAGGCACCGCAGACGCGCTTCGCCGTCGGTATCGCCGGGGTATTCTACTCGGGCGACGGCGTCAACTGGTTCCGCCTGCTCGAGACGCGCGCCATGCCGAGCCGTCCGCGCGCGGCGTGGTTCGACCGCTATACCGACCCCAATGACCGCAGCCTCTACATCGCCCTCGACGGCCGCGGCCTCATGCGCTGCCAACCGATTCCCGCCGTGGCGCCGTCGCCGATACCGACCGCGACGCTGACGCCGACACCCACCAGAACCTCGCTGGCGACGTGCACCGCCACCCCGACGTACACAGCTTTGCCGACGCCCACACCCACACCGATCGGACCGCCAATCCCGACCCCGACATTCACTCCGCCGCCGACCCCGACCTTCACACGCATCGCAACGAAGACAGTGACGCCCACACCAACACCCACGGTGACGCCGCCGCCGAAGGAGTGGATGTTCCGCGGGGTGGTGCTGGGTCCGAAGGACGGGCGGAAGCGGCTGCTGCGTGGCGTACGCGTCAGCTTGTACCGATCGGTCGACTCGATGGAACTGGGCGAGCGGCTGGCGAGCAGCGTGACCGGTGCAGACGGTGCGTTTTCGATGCGTGTCCTCAACGAACCGAACGCCGGCGTGGTGTACTACTTCCTCGCCCTGGACGATCCGAACTACGCGATCGCCGACATCATCCCGGGGCCGAACGCCGAACGGGCGGATCAGTGGATCCGGTACACGAAACCAGCGCCCGGCGAGCACAGCGAGAACCAAATCGAGGTCCGCGACTCGGGACTGGCGCCCGTCGCCACCCTCCCGGACATCGTTGCCGTGTGGAACGGCCCCGCCGTCTTCATCCAACCCGCCGGTCCAATCAACGCCGGCGGCTCCCCGCTGGACCTCTACGTTCAAGGTGTCGAGATCACCCAGGCAACGCAGTGTTTCGCGCCCGGTGCGGGCTTCACATCCTGCAGCGACAACAGCCTGCCGCTGGCGTCCGGCCGGGCGACGGCGGTGCGCGTGTACATTGGTCACCAGGGCGGACCGGTGGCGAATTGCGCTGCATCGCCACCCAGCCAGATCCTTCTGGAGCAAGTGCCGGTTGCGCTGACTTGGTTCACCCCACTCTCCGTCAGCGGCGTGCCCGGTGGTGTAGGACTCTGGGGTGGCCCGTCCGCGGTGCAGTACGTCGATGTGCGCTGTGCCACCAAGCTCGACGATCCTGCTGATCCGGCGGGATCGTTACGCGCCAACACGTGGGGCTCGGCGACCTTCATCATCCCGAATCCCGCCGGAGATGCCCTGGTGGTGCGAGCGACGGTGAACGACGACCCCACGAAGTATCTGGAGTCGGATTACACCAACAACAGCAGCGGGTTTCTGAGCGCGCCGCTCGAAGCGCGCCAGCCGTGGAAGGTGAAGTGGGCGCTGATCGACTATCAACCCTGGGCCTCAAAGTTTTACCCGCCGTACACGGGGCCTCGGTTCGCTGATGCGGGCGTGGTCGGCGGCGTGTCGGACCTCATGAAGGACATGTACCCGATGCCCGTCGAGTACGCGCAGTCCGCGACGATCCAGCACCTCGGGCCGGACGCGCGCGATGACCAAGACTTTCTGCTCTATTCCCTGGCCTTCATCCAAATGTTCATGTCGTCGCAACCGGATTCGCTCTTCGGCTGGCTGCCACGCGGGGCGGAGGACGACGCGGCCAGCACTCCGCTCCTCCTCGGCTACGCGCAGATCGGCGGTGCCGCGGGATTCGGCGTGGACCACCGCAACGCGGCCGGTCTCCCAGACAAAATGGACCAGGCTCTCGCGCACGAGGTCGGTCACAACCGCGGCCTCCGGCATATCGACACCGGCAAGGAACTCTGCTGGCCGTTCGGCACCGACGCGAGCATCCGCGAGACAGGCTTCACCGTCACGTCCCAGTCGGTGCTGCGGGCAGACCAGCACGACCTGATGCATTCCCAGCAGCTTGCGTGGCTCTCGCCGTACACCTGGATGAGACTGGCCGGAAAACCCTACTCGAAGGCGTGGGCAAAGGTCGGAGCAGGGTGCGCGACGAGTGCCTATGGGAATGCGCTGCCGGTGCAGGTGAACATGTCGCAGGCGGTGATGCTGGTGCACGGGACCGTGTATCGCGATGGGAGTGCAACGATCGAGTCGCCGTTCATCACTGCCGGCTCCCCCACACCCGACGTGTCGGCCGAGGCACCGTATTGCCTCGAGCTGCAGTCCGATGATGGTGCTGTGCTGGCGAGTCACTGCTTCGATTTGCCATTCGTCAATGTCGAGACGGAAGCACCGACAGACGCGGCGAGCTTCGCCGCAGCGCTGCCGTTCGACGATGCTGCCGCGTGGCTGGTGTTGCGCTACGGTCCGACGCTTCTCGCCGCGCGCGGGCGGAGCATACGCCCGCCGGAGCTGCAGGTCCTGAGCGTCGATCCGGGACCACCCGCTAGCCACTCGTTGAGTCTGACGTGGGCCGCCACCAGCGGTGACCAGGACAACAATCCCCTGCGCTATGCCGTTCTGTACAGCCCCGACGCGGGTACCTCGTGGACGCCGGTCGCTGTCGATCTCGACGCCTCTGGCATCGACCTCGATACCAGCTCCTGGGCCGGCAGCGACCAAGCGCAGGTCCGCGTCCTCGTGAGCGACGGCTTTCTCACCAGTGCCGGCGACTCGTACCTCTTCTCCGTGCCCCGGAAGCCGCCGGCGGTGTGGATTACAACCCCAGCGGGCGGGGCGGTCGTTCAGCCGCTCGCGGCCCTTGTCCTCACCGGGCACGCCAGCGACCTCGAAGACGGCGAGTTGAGCGGGGCGAGCCTCGTCTGGACACTTGATGGCAACCGCATGCTCGGCAACGGATCACAGCTCTTTTTGCCGGGCCTCAACACCGAGCCCGGGGCGCACGAGGTCGCGCTGACAGTGACCGACCATGACGGCATGCAGTCGTCGGCACATGTTCAGGTCACAGTCACGGCGCTGCCCAGCTGCGTCGGTGACTGCAACGAAGACGACAGCGTCACCGTCGGCGAGATCGTGCGCGGCGTGAACATCGCGCTCGGCACCGCCGATATGAGCGAATGTCCATTGGCCGACTCGAGCGGTGAGGGCCAAGTGACGATCGACGAACTCATCCAGGCGGTGAGCGCCGCATTGAGCGGCTGCGTGCGGGTGCCGTGAGGCAGCGCTCTCATCGGAACTGAGGAGTGCGGGCCGGAGCTGTTTTCTGCTCCGCAAATTCGGCGTAACCTATCAGCCGTTGAGAGTGTGGGAGATGAAAGCCTCTGCCACCACATGCCACATTGCGGCGGTTGCATGCACGCTGGTGGCGCTCTGCACCGCTCGCGCGACTGCCGAAGGAGATACGCCCATGAGCCTCAAGCTTCAGTCCTCCGCCTTTGCTCACCACGGTGAGATTCCCGCGAAGTACACGTGCGAGCGCGATGACGTGTCGCCGCCGCTGGCCTGGTCGGGCGCCCCGGCCAACACCAAGAGCTTCGTGCTCATCGTCGACGACCCCGACGCGCCTGATCCCAAGGCGCCCAAGATGACCTGGGTGCACTGGGTGCTGTTCAACATTCCCGCGGATGCAACCGGGCTTCCGGAGGGCGTGAAGAAGCTGCCTGCGGGGACCCGCGACGGCCTCAATGATTGGAAGCGCACCGGCTACGGCGGCCCGTGCCCGCCGATCGGCCGGCACCGCTACTTCCACAAGCTCTACGCCCTCGACACGATCCTGGCTGATCTCGGCCGTGCAACCAAGGCCGACGTGGAG
>DATKMS010000121.1:0-31560 GCA_035541735.1 Candidatus Margulisiibacteriota bacterium | reverse complement strand
GACCCATCCTGACAAGCGTCAGGCGCTGCTCGCGCTGTGGGCTGAATACGTGAAGACCAACGGCGTGATCCTCACCGGTGACGGGCTCTTCGCCAAAGGCAGGAAGGAAACTCCTGCAACCGCGGAAGAGGAATGACGAAGATTCCACGATCAGTCCACAAATGCCACAACGCGCGCGGGAGCGGCGCTGCAGCGGGCAAGCTTGATGGGAAAGAACCCTACCATGAAGCCACTCAAAGGAAGGGCGCCGAGATTGGTCATCTGCTGGACGATGAACGCTTCCTTCTGGACGATGGCCTTGTGACCATCCCAGAGGACCGAGTTGTCGCCAGTCTCCTTGAACTTGCGCGCCATGACGCCAAAGGGCAGATCCCAGCCGGCGGCATCGGTGCCTAGGATAGTCGCCCCCTGATTCGTGAGGTGAAGCGTGCTTGCCCGGCTCATGCCCGGCTGCATGTAGTATTCGGGATCCGTCATCGAGTAACGCTCCTGGCCCGTGCGGATCAGCACCGCATTCCCGGTGTCGATCCGACACCCGGTCGCGGCCAGCGCGGCATCCAGCATCTCAACCGTGATCTCTTCACCGCCCTTGGCCCACGGCCGGACATCCAGCACCAACCCGGGGCGGTAGAGTTCATCCAGCGCGATGTCGGTGATGGTGCGTGCCGGCGCGCCGGCGATACGTGAGCCACTGTGCAGGGGCGCATCGACGTGGGTTCCGCAGTGGGAGGAGAGGTCGGTCAGAACCTCGTTCCCCCAACCTTCACCGCCCACGAGGTCGCCATGATGGCAGCCGAGGTAGCGGCAGAACTCGTCGCGCCCTTTCTGCCCGGCGGGGTGGAGGTACTCGATGGCGGGAGCCACCACTGCGGCAACGCTGGCCAGATGCGGCGGCAGCTTGGCGCGATCGTCCGAATCCAGGGTCTTGGTCAGATCGATGAGACGGGTCAAGGCAGGTTCTCACGCGTGGTACTTCTGCATCTGCGGCCGAACTGGCCAGCGGCTGGGCAAGAGTTTGCCCATTGGCTCGGCGAATCGGGACCGAAGTGTTCCGAGTCGCTCGAAGCTGATCTCGATGTCCGCGCCGGGATCGATGAAGTCGTCGTGGTCGAGGCCGGTGCAATCCGGAATGGTGCCGAGGCCCATGACGCTTCCGGACTTGATCGGAGCGATCATCCCGAACCAGGCGAAAACTGCCTCGACTTTGTGACTGATTTCGGATGTCGATCCCCGGTATCTGACATGTCCGTTCACCTTGACGACGACCGTGAGGTTGGAGGGATCGCCGACCTCATCGGGCGTGACCAAGTAGGGCCCCAGTTGGTTGCCCTTCGCCATGTCCTTCGTCAAGCAGAATCCGCCGACGAACTCCGTGGCCTGAACGTCGCGGGCCGAGACGTCGTTGAAGATGCAGAAGCCCGCGACCGGCTGCTTGTCGTTCCCATACACGACGGCCAGCTCAGGCTCGATGTCCAGCCGCGACGTGTACGTCGGCCAGGGGACGGTTTCCCCGCTGCCGACGATCGAGTTCATGTTGCACTTGTAATAGGACAGCGGCTCGGGCTGACCGGCGGCGGGCTGAGGTTTCGGGGCGAGGACGAGTTTAGCGAATGCCTGCAACAACGGCGCGGTCTGCGGGTTATCCTTCTCATACTTCATGAGGGTTTCGGCAGAGTTCTTGAGATGCCGCGGCGTGAGGCCGAAGTCGAATAGTGCGACGACCTCCACCGGCTCCAGCAGGCGGACGGCGCTGAGAGGGAAGCGTTCGCCACCACCGAGTTCTCCGAGGTGCTGTTCGCCCCAGGCGACCGCCTCCTTTGCCGCCTGCTCGCTCTCGGGAAGATTGGCAAGGTAGGATCGGCTGTCGGCCAAGTGGAGGGAGGACTTCCCCGTTTTGCGTTTCAGCACAGCGAACGGGACAGCTTGGTCTCGGACGACGACGCCAAAACAAGCGCTCGGCGAGTCGGCGATGGTGAAGCGGATCAGTTTCATGGCGGCGCTGTGTCTGGACTGGATTGGAATTTGACTGCGATCCCTTTTGCCTCACGGCTTCCAGACCATGAGAGCACGAAGGTACACGCCCTTCAGCAACCTTCGTGGCGCGGACATCTCACCATTTTCGCTCTTGCTCCTGCAAGCCGAAAAAATTTCGGTGTCGAAAAAACTTCGGCGCCCGAGTGAAATCGGCGACCGAAGCACCCTCGCTTGGAGGGGCATTGCCACGATCCACGTGACACCGTCAAGAGCGGCGCTTGGAGCGCCTCGACCTCTTGTCGCCTGACCACCACCTCTCTTCAGAAACAGCGACAGGCAGCACGAGAATTGGGCCCGGGTGAGCGGCGTAACTCGCGTGCAATCCTCACGGCCCCAAGGCCTTCGTCACATCACAGGTGCACACCGTCTGGTAGTGGAACTTCACGGTGAGCGTGCCGATCGTGACTGCGGCCGTCGGGGCGGGCATCAGTCCCGCCAGATGTCCATCGCGCGCAGCGTGGCCTCGCGCCGTTCGGCCAGGCTGAGCTTTGCCGGGCCGTTCACCTTCGCGGTGATGGCCTCCAGGTCCCCGGCGTCGGCCAGCGGTGAACACCCGCAGCGGTCCCAGTAGGCAAAGGCGATCCGCGCGGCGGCCTGCGGCTCGCGGGCGAGCTCGGGCTTGCCTTCGAGGTCCATGTTCACAATGCACCGATGGCGCGGTAGTTGGCGCGGCCGGTCAACTGCTTGTAGCCCGAGCCACGGTACCGCCACCCGATTGAGTGCCTTGCCTTGGTATGGTATGCGAGGCCATAGCAAATGGCGAAGCGGAGCCGGACGCCGTCGACAACACGACGCATTGAACGCTTGGTCTTCGCCGATGGGTCATTTCTGGAGGGTACCATTACGCAGTTCGCGCCCACTCCGCAGCGGCCAGGCGGTGTTGACTATCGCTTGGCGTATCTGGCCGCGGACGGTACCGTGCTCGTCTTGTACGACAACCAAGCCGGGCACTCGCCGCACCGGCACGTAAGGGGGAAGCGTGAATCGTATGAATTCACGGATGCCGATCGCCTGGTCAGCGATTTCCTCGTCGATGTGGCGCGCCGTCGTTCGGGTGAACAATGAAGCTTCGCAAGGTCGTGATCGGGGTTGAGAGCGTCGAGCAGTGGGCTGGCGCGATCAATCGTACGCTCCGGCGCGGGTCGTCAGGTCAACGGATCAAGGCTGGCGAGCGTCTCTACTTCGAAAATGCGGCCGCCCTCCGCAACTTCTTCTCCGACCGGCGGCTCGAACTGCTGCGGGCAATACGTCACCATCATCCTCGCTCTATCAAAGAGCTCGCCACACTCGTCGGCCGGGATTTCAAGAATGTCAACGCGGACGTTCACTACTTGGTGCAGCTCGGTCTGGTCGAGTTGGAAACGGAGAGTGGATCGGCTGCGAAGGGACGCAAGGCGCCACGCGTGGCCTGCGACGAGATTGAGTTGCACATCCCGCTGTGAGGCGGGCTGTGCCTGGTCATTGGGCCATCACTACGCAGTGTCCCGTCCGTGGCGCTGCTCGATGGCACCGATGGCGCGGTAGTTGGCGCGACCGGTCAGCTGCTTGTAGCCCGAGCCGCGGTACCGCCACCCGTCGCCGCTGGCTTCGTCGCCATTGCCCAACCGCTGGGCGTAGACGCGGTTGGCGATGGCCTCCGGCCCCTCGGCGATCAGCGCCTGCGCATCGGCCGTGCCCTTGACAGCGGAGAACACGGCGTCCAGCCGCCCAGGATTCTGGTAGTGGAGGTTTTCCTCCAGCACCGTGAAGCCAGCCGTATCGACGAATACGTGGCCCATGAAGTGGCACAATCGGCGCACCGTGGTGACGGAGCTGTGCTGACGCGCGTTCTCCAGTGCGGCGGCATGGATCTCGGCGGTCGGGCTCCGGGGCGCGAAAGTGCTCAGCGTTTCCGCTGTGATCATGGTCACCGCCCCGCCTGCTGCTGGTGGCGTTGGCGACGCCCCAACCGCCGCCAGGTTATGCGAAGCGTGTCTCGCGCCCGCCCACCCTTCACGGCCCCAAGCTCTTCGTCACGTCACAGGTGCGCACCGTCTGGTAGTGGAACTTCGCGGTGAGCGTGCCGATCGTAACCGCAGCCAGGTCGTGCTCCGCGCGGGCGACGCGCTCCAGGATCTTCGCGGTGCGCGCGCTCACCCAGTACTGGCGGTCGCCGATGCGTACGGCGACGGTCATCCCCTCGCCTCTGCCTTCACTCCGTCAACTCGTCTCGCAGTAGGGTTTCTTTGCCGCGCAGGGTTCGATCGCGTCGGTCGCGATCGGCGGGTCAGCCGGTCGACCGCCCCTCATTTATCTCGACCAACGGCTCGCCGGCACGGAGCAACTCGATCGTTCGTTCCCAGCGCGAAAGAAGCATCTGCTTCAGCTGTCGATTGCGGAGGTTGCCGCACGTCAGCCATACAAGTTGCGGTGGGGCGCCGCGGCGTTCCTGAAGCTGAACGAAATCCTCGTCCTTGGTCAAAACCACGGCACCTGCGGACCGTGCCTTCTCGAAAATCTCTGGGTCTTCTGCCGTGAGAAGGCCAATCTCGGAAACATGGAGGGCGCGAATGTTCGGTGCGTCCTCGATCCATTGCGACAGCACCGGTGGCAGCTGAGCGTCAACCCAAATGAGTAGCGGAGCGGCCGGTTCGGACATCTAGGCGGCAAGCGTTGGGTGGTTCAAACGTCGAACAGCATAGGTCAGGCAAGCCGCGATGTCCTCGGGTTCAAGGTACGGATAGTCGGCGAGGATCTCCTCCTGGGTCTGGCCTGCCGCCAAGAGGCCAAGCACGTCGATGACGCGGATTCGCATGCCGCGAACACATGGGCGGCCACCGCACTGGTTGGGATTGATCGTGATTCGCGTTAGTAGGTCTGTCATCGCGGTTCGAGCCTCCACACTTGCTCCTTAGCCTACCAAACCCCACGCCAGGGGTACAGCAAGCGGCCTTACGCGTCCCCTGATTCGAGGGGCGGCCCCATGGCCCCAGGCTCTTCGTCACGTCACAGGTGCGCACCGTCTGGTAGTGGAACTTCACCGTAAGCGTGCCGATCATCACTGCGGCCAGATCGTGCTCCGAGCGGGCGATCCGCTCGAGCATCGTCGCGGTGCACGCGCTCACCCAGTACCCGCGGCCGCCGATGCGTACTGCCAGCATTCCCCTTCCTCCTCTTTCAGCACTGGAGCTCGAACACCTCGCACGCGCGGTCCGCGTCCTTGATGAAGAACAGCCGCAGCCCGCAGTAGGTCTCCTCGACCAGGCCGCGCTGCTTCATCTCGCGGTGCACGCACTGCCCGCAGGTGAGGCCGTCGTCGCGGTTCTCGTAGATCTCCGGGAAGACCTTCGCGATCTGCTGATCGTGCGGCCCGAGCTCCCCGTGGCGCTTGGCGCGCTTGCGAAGCTATGCGGGTAGACGACGCCGCAACAACGCCGGGAACAGTAGGCAGCTGGATATGGCTACTGCAGCAACGCGCCCTGATCCATCTGGCGGGTGAAGCTCACGAAGATGTCTTCGAGGCTGGGGTAGACGGAGCGGATCGCCAGCACCTCGATGTTCTTGGCGACGAGCCGCTTGCGCAACAGGTCCATGACCATCGCGCGCCGCGCCGCCGCAGAGAACGACGCGAACGAATCCGGTGTCGCCGGCTCCGGCGGCAAGTCCTTCACGCGGATGTGTAAGGCCTGACCGAAGACGCTGACATCGTCGACGTACGGCGCGTCGCGCAGAATGCTCAGCGCCGGCATCAACGGCTGACAGATGATCTCCAGGCGGCGGTTGGTCTTGGCGATCTCGTCGCGCTTCATGGAGTTCGGGTCGCCATTGACCAGGAGCTTGCCATAATAAATGTACGCCGCCTGCGTACAGCGCTCGGCCTCGTCCATGTAGTGTGTGGTCACGAACAAGGTCGTCCCCTGCTGCGCCAACTGAAAGAGGAGGTCCCAGAGCAAGCGCCGCGCGACCGGATCGACGCCCGCCGTTGGCTCGTCGAGGAAAAGGATCTTCGGCTGGTGGATCAAGGCGCAGGCGAGCGCCAGGCGCTGCTTCAAGCCGCCGGAGAGGCTGCCGGAGGCCTGCGCCTCGCGCCCTTCCAGACCGCAGAGACGCAACAGGTCCCGCTTCCGCTGTTCCGCTTCCGTCGCCGGCACACGGTAGACATCGCCGAAGAAGTCGAGGTTCTCACGCACCGACAGGTCGGGATAGAGACTGAACTTCTGTGAGACGTAACCGATGCTGCGTTTGATCTGCTCCGCCTGGCGAGCCACATCGTAACCACCCACGAGCGCCCGACCGGTGGTCGGACTGAGCAGGCCGCAGAGCATGCGGATCAGCGTCGTCTTGCCCGACCCGTTCGGCCCGAGCAAACCGAAGATCTCCCCTTCCCCGATGGCCATGGTCAGACTCTTTACGGCTACCATGTTGCCGAACTTCTTGGTCAGGTTTTCAATTATGATCGCGTCGGCCATGCCCCACACCCCTCCGCGGGTTCTCGGTTGCGGTCGCAGTCGTGCCTACTACAGAGCTTGGGGAGACCGCAAGCTAGAAGAGCTGCGAAACAGGCCGCGTCGCACAGAACGCAGATCCCAGAACGCGGGTGATCGCCGCTTCAGCGGTGATGCACGAGACCCAACCTCCTACTTGCGGGCTGGTCGTGCCGGCCGCGGCGGTGGGGACGGAAGCGCTGAGGGTGGAGACGGCGGTGGGGACGTTGGTGGTGGCGGGGCCGGAGGTGGCGCCGGTGGCGGGGCCGTCGCCAGCGACTGCCAGAACGGGTCGTTGCCGACCTGGCCGAGTCGCGAGGGATCAAAGAGCACGTCGGGGATAGCGAGGTCGCTGCGCATGTCGCTCACCAGCATCTCCGTATTGCCGCCGTCGACCTTGTTTTCCACGCGCGTGCGCGTCGCGACGGGCACGCCGTCGATGGTGGTGATCTCGAAGCGCTCCGTCTTCACGACGGCGTCAGTCTCATCGTAGAATTCACGGTCGATCGGCAACGACGAGTCGGCCGCAAACCAGGTGATGAAGCGCGTATACGGGCGCGGCGCACGCGGCACCTCCTGCACCTTCAGCGTGCGCCGGCTGGCATGTTGGTCGGCCCCCAGCAGGGTCAGTTGCGTGTCGCCGAGCCGCATCGCACCGATGTCGGCGAATGTCAGCTCACTGAACAACAGCGGCAACGCTTCCAGGTCGGGATTCTTGAGGATGCGTCGCACGTGCGGCAGGTAGAGGAAATCGACCGAGGATTGATCCTTGCGCTCCCAGTTCAGTAACGCGACCCCCTTGACGTTCTCCGGTTCGACGAACACGGTCAGCGTGCGCTTGCCGTCAGGCAGCGCCTTACGAACTTGCCACGCAACCCAGCGTGCGGGTTCTCCCTGGGTGCCACTGATGACGAACGTAAGCTTGCGCGTGCTCGGCCGGTCCGGCTCCATGGCCGTTTTCATGTTGATGTAGAGCTTTTCGGTGTAGGACGGCAGCCCGAGAGACGGGGCGGCAAGGAACCCCAGCACCAATGTCGCAGCAACAAGTATCCGCATGAGGCGCACCCTACTGAACGGTACGGTAAACCTCAACTCATCAGCCCCGTTTGTCGGCGCACATGGCTTGGGAGATAAGATGACCTTGTCCAGGACCTTAGGCGATTTAGATCAGCGCTGATATTGCGCTTGGTCAAAAGGAGACTAGGATCGGGGCCGCAATGCCGCAGGTGTTTCGCCCTAGCACCAACACGTTCTCGCGTGTGAGCATCTTCGGCGCGGTGTTTTTCGCCGGCGCGCTGCTCTGGGGGATGGCGCTGATCAACCGGTCATCCTACGTGACCCGCGCTGGCGTCGCGCGTGAGCAGCCGGTGCCGTTCAGCCACCGCCACCACGCGGGCCAGTTGGGCATCGACTGCCGCTACTGCCATACAGCGGTGGAACGCTCCTCATACGCGGGGGTGCCGCCGACCAAGACGTGCATGAACTGCCACTCGCAGATCTGGGTGGACAGTCCGATGCTCGAGCCGGTGCGTGCCAGTTTCCGCACCAACCGCTCGCTCCAATGGAGCAAGGTCTACGATTTGCCCGACTTCGTCTACTTCAATCACAGCATCCACGTGAACAAGGGCGTCGGCTGCGTCTCGTGCCATGGCCGGGTCGACCTGATGAACCTCACCTGGCAGCAGAGTTCGTTGCAGATGGAGTGGTGCCTCGAGTGCCACCGTCACCCCGAACAGTATCTGCGGCCGCGGGAGGAGGTGTTCAACATGGCGTGGACACCACCCACCGACCAGGTGGCCCTTGGGCGCGAGCTGTTGAAACGCTACGACGTGCGGGTCACGCACCTGACAGACTGTTCGACCTGTCACCGGTAAGAGGAGCGCAGTGAACGACAAACCCGCAGATAAGGCGGCCGGCAACGCTTTGCTCGCGCCGGCACGCGCGGCGCGCTTCGACGGCGCGGCCATTCGCCAGCGGCTCGCGCACCGCTCGGGACAGGAGTTCTGGCGTAGCCTCGAAGAGCTGGCGCAGACAGACGACTTCCAGTGGTTCCTCGACAACGAGTTTCCGCGGCAGGCGAGCGGCTGGCGCAGCGCCGTGGATCGCCGCCAGTTCCTGCAGCTGATGGGCGCGTCACTGGCGCTCGCCGGCTTGAGCGCCTGCACACGACAGCCAGCCGAGAAAATAGTCCCCTACGTCCGCCAGCCCGAAGAGATCGTCCCCGGGCGCCCCTTGTTCTTTGCCACCGCGCTGCCTCTCGGCGGCGTCGTGAACGGCGTGCTGGTCGAGAGTCACATGGGACGGCCGACGAAAGTCGAGGGCAATCCCGAGCACCCAGCGAGCCTCGGTGCGACGGATGCCTTCTCCCAGGCGTCGGTGCTGACGCTGTACGACCCGGACCGCTCGCAAGTGATCAGCAACGTCGGCGAGATCCGGCCCTGGAGCGCGCTTGTCGCGGCCATTCGCGGTGCGCTCGAAGGGCAGCGCGAGCAAGGTGGGGCCGGGCTGCGCGTGCTGACAGAAACGATCACCTCGCCGACGCTCGCCGACCAGTTGCGGTCCCTGCAGGCGGCGTTTCCCGCGGCGCAGTGGCATCAGTATGAACCGGTGAACCGCGACAACGTGCTTGCCGGCGCACGCGCTGCCTTCGGTGAGGACGTCGACACGCGGTACCGCTTCGACCAGGCCGACGTGGTGCTCTCGCTGGATGCCGACTTCCTGTCGTGCGGCCCGGGGCATCTGCGCTACGTGCGCGATTTCAGCACGAAACGGCGCGTCGGCGACGAGCGCCGGGAGATGAACCGTCTCTACGCGGTGGAGAGCACGCCGACCAACACCGGTGCGATGGCGGACCACCGTCTGCCGCTGCGGGCCGGTCAGATCGAGGATTTCGCACGCGCCGTCGCGGTGGGCCTGGGCCTCTCCCTGCCGAGGCCCGCCGGTCTGGACGCTCATGCACCATGGATCAGCGCGGTCGTGCGCGACCTGCAAAAGCATCGTGGCGCGAGCCTGGTCATCGCCGGCGACGAGCAGCCGCCGGCCGTGCACGTACTGGCGCACGCGATGAATGACGCGCTCGGCAACGTCGGCCGCACCGTCGTCTACGCCGAGCCGGTCGCGGTGGCGCCGACGCTGCAGACGCAGTCGCTGCGCGATTTGGTGACCGACATGCAAGCCGGCACGGTGGCGCTGCTGCTGATCCTCGGCGGCAACCCGGTGTTCAACGCGCCCGCCGATATCCCCTTCGCGACGGCGCTGGGGAAGGTGCCGCTGAGCGTTCATCTGAGTCTGTACGGCGACGAGACGTCGCAGCTGTGCCACTGGCACGTCGCGCAGGCGCACCCGCTCGAGTCGTGGAGCGACGGACGTGCCTACGACGGCACGATCAGCATCCTGCAGCCGCTGATTGCGCCGCTGTACGACGGCAAGACGGCGCACGAGATGCTGGCGGTGCTGTCGGAGCGCCCCGAGCGTTCGAGCCACGACATCGTGCGCGATTACTGGAAGGCACGACACGGCGTGGCCGACTTCGACCCCTTCTGGCGCAAAGCGCTGCATGACGGTTTCATTCCCGATTCCGCTTCGCCGCCCAAGTCGGTTGCGTTGCGCCCGCTCGCGAGCATAGACGCATTGCACACCGGTTCATCGGCGGAACGCAAGGATCTGGAGATCATCTTCCGCGCCGACCCCACCATCTACGACGGCCGCTTCGCCAACAACGGCTGGCTGCAGGAACTGCCGAAGGCACTGACACGGCTGACATGGGACAACGCCGCGCTGATCGCGCCGGCGACTGCAGAACGCCTCGGGCTGAGCAATGAAGACGTCGTCGAGATGGCCTACAGTGAGCGCACGCTGCGCGCGCCGATTTGGATCGTGCCCGGCCACGCGCCGGACGCCGTCACCGTGCACCTGGGCCACGGGCGCACGCACGCCGGCAGGGTGGGCAACGGCTCGGGCTTCAACGCCTACGCGTTGCGCACCGCCGACGCGCCGTGGTTCGCAAGCGGGTTGTTGCTCAGCAAGACGGCTGATCGCCACCCGCTCGCCAGCACCCAGCACCATCACAGCATGGCCGGGCGCCCACTAGTCCGCGTTGCCACGCTCGAGGAGTACCGCACGCATCCCGACTTTGCCCACGAGATGGAGGAGACACCGCCGCGCGACGATACACTGTACCCATCCGATCACCCCTATGACGGCAACGCCTGGGGCATGGCCATCGATCTCAACGCCTGCGTCGGCTGCAACGCCTGTGTGGTCGCGTGCCAAGCGGAGAACAACATTGCGGTGGTCGGCAAGACTGAGGTCGCGCGCGGCCACGAGATGCACTGGCTGCGTGTCGACCGCTACTACGCCGGCGATCTCGACAACCCGGAGACCTACCATCAGCCGGTGCCATGCATGCACTGCGAGAACGCGCCCTGCGAGGTCGTCTGCCCGGTGGGCGCAACGGTGCACAGCAGCGAGGGCCTCAACGACATGGTGTACAATCGCTGTGTCGGCACCAAATACTGCTCCAACAACTGCCCGTACAAGGTGCGCCGGTTCAACTGGTTCCTGTACAGCGACTGGACGACCGAGAGTCTCAAACCGCTGCGCAATCCGGACGTCACCGTGCGCAGCCGCGGCGTCATGGAGAAGTGCACGTACTGCGTGCAACGCATCAGCCATGCACGTATCGATGCGCAGAAGGAGAACCGGCCGATCCGGGACGGCGACGTCATCACGGCGTGCCAGCAGGTGTGCCCGGCCGAGGCCATCGTCTTCGGCAACATCAATGACAAGAGCAGCCGTGTCGCGCACTGCAAGGGCGAAGCGCGCAACTATGCCTTGCTGAGCAGCCTCAACACCCGCCCGCGTACGACGTACCTGGCGCGTTTGCGCAATCCGAACCCGGAGATCGCATGAGCGAACCTATTGTTCGTCCCGCGGCTCCCGAGGGCGGAGACCAGCGACCGCCGATCATCGGGCCCGGGCACACCTTCGGCACCGTCACCGACAAGATCAGCGCCGTCGTCCTCACCGGGCGGACGCCGCGCTGGTGGTTCGTCGGCTTCGGGATCGCCTTCTCGCTGGCGATGCTGTTGCTCTACGCGATCAGCTACCTGTTCGTCAGGGGCATCGGCATCTGGGGCGTCAACATTCCCGTCGGCTGGGGCTTCGACATCATCAATTTCGTGTGGTGGATCGGCATCGGCCACGCCGGCACGTTGATCTCGGCCATCCTGCTGCTGCTGCGCCAGGAGTGGCGCACCTCGATCAACCGTTTCGCCGAGGCGATGACGTTGTTCGCCGTCGCCTGCGCCGGCTTGTTCCCGATTTTGCATCTCGGACGCCCGTGGCTCTTCTACTGGCTGCTGCCCTACCCGAACACCATGGCCATCTGGCCGCAGTTCCGCAGCCCGTTGATGTGGGACGTGTTCGCGGTGTCGACCTACGCAACCGTGTCGCTCATGTTCTGGTTCGTCGGTTTGATCCCCGACCTGGCAACCCTGCGCGACCGCTCGCGCAACCGCATCGGTCGCGTCATCTACGGCATGCTGGCGATGGGTTGGCGCGGCTCGGCCCACCACTGGCACCGCTACGAGACTGCGTACCTGCTGCTGGCCGGCCTGTCCACGCCCCTGGTAGTCTCGGTACATACGATCGTCAGCTTCGACTTCGCCGTCGGCCTGATTCCCGGCTGGCACGCCACCGTGTTCCCGCCGTACTTCGTGGCGGGTGCGATCTACGCCGGCTTCGCGATGGTCATGACCCTGGCGATCCCGTTGCGCCGGGCCTACGGCCTCGAAGACTTCATCACCATGCGCCATCTCGAAAACATGGCGCGCGTCATGCTCGCCACCGGGCTGGTCGTCGCCTACGGCTACATGATGGAAACCTTCATGGCCTGGTACAGCGCCAACACCTACGAAGAGTTCATGATCACCAACCGGTTCTACGGGCCGTACGCGTGGGTGTACTGGTCGCTGATGGCGTGCAACGTTATCGCGCCGCAGTTCATCTGGTTCAAGCGCGTGCGCACCAACATCCCGGCGCTGTTCATCATCGCCATGTTCGTCAACGTCGGCATGTGGCTGGAGCGCTTCATCATCGTCGTCGTCAGCCTGCACCGCGACTTCCTGCCGTCGTCGTGGGGCATGTACTATCCGACGTTCTGGGACTTCGCGACGTTCTTCGGCACCATCGGTCTCTTCTTGAGCCTGCTATTCCTCTTCATCCGCTTCCTGCCGATGATCTCGATCTTCGAGATGCGCACGCTGGTGCCGGAAGCCGAGGTCAAGGAAGAACTGGCATGAGCCGGCCGCCGATCTACGGCCTGATGGCCGAGTTCACCGAACCGAACGAACTGATCGCCGCGGCGCGGGCGACACGCGACGCCGGCTACACGCGCGTCGACGTCTACACGCCGTATCCGATCGAAGAGGTGTCCGAGGCGCTGCATCTGCGGCGCACGCGCCTGCCACTGCTGGTGTTGATTGGCGGCATCATCGGCGGCGGCGCCGGCTTCGCACTGCAGTACTGGGCGGCGACGATCGCCTACCCGGTCAACATCGGCGGCCGGCCGTTCAACAGCTGGCCGGCATTCATCCCGATCACTTTTGAGACCACCGTGCTGGTGGCGGCGTTCTTCGCCGTCCTGGGCATGCTGGCGCTCAACGGCTTGCCGATGCCGTACCATCCGGTGTTCAACGTGCCGCGCTTCGCACTGGC
This sequence comes from Candidatus Margulisiibacteriota bacterium, assembly GCA_035541735.1. GTDB lineage: Bacteria > Desulfobacterota > Binatia > HRBIN30 > HRBIN30 > DATKMS01. The sequence goes on along the minus strand of DATKMS010000121.1, from coordinate 18,346 downwards.
GAGCCGCGACCGTTTCTTCCTGTGCATCGAAGCCACCGATCCGCAGTTCGATCGCGAAGGGACGCGACGGTTCCTGGAGCGCCTGGTGCCCCGCTCGGTGAGTGAGGTGGACCACTGATGCGCGAAAACGTGAGAGAGTGGGAGCGTGAGAGCGTGTGGACGCGGCGGCGTGGAGCGGTGAGGTACGCCTTCACGCTCTCACTCTCGCACGCTCTCACGTTCATCCTCTTGCTTACCGCCGGCTGCCGCCAGGACATGCACGACCAACCCAAGTACAAGCCGCTGAAGTCGAGCGCCTTCTTCGAGGACGGCCGCGACTCGCGTCCGCTGGTGGCAGACACGGTGGCGCGCGGCCATCTCGATGCCGACGCGGTGCTCTCCACCGGCAAGACGGGCACTGCGTTCGCCACCGAGTTTCCGTTTCCGGTCACCGGCGACATGCTGGCGCGTGGGCAGGAGCGCTTCAACATCTACTGCTCGCCATGCCATGATCGCACCGGCAGCGGGAACGGCATGATCGTGCGCCGCGGCTACCGTCACCCGCCGTCGTTCCATATCGATCGCCTGCGGGCCGCGCCCGTGGGTTATTTCTTCGACGTCATCACGCACGGTTTTGGTGTCATGCCGGACTATTCTTCGCAGGTGCCGGTGCACGACCGCTGGGCGATCATCTCATACGTTCGTGCGCTACAACTGAGTCAACACGCGACCCTGGCCGATGTTCCGGCCGCGGAACAAACGAAGCTGAGCGGCCAGCCATGAGTAACGAAGCGCACGCCACCAAGGCGGTCCTGCTCGGACCTGAGCACGCGCTGAACCGGTTGCAGCGCGGGGCGCTGCTTGCTGGCATCATCGCCCTGGCGGTGTGCGCCGGCGGCGGCCTGGCCAGCCCCACGCAGTTCTTCCGTTCGTACCTGGTGGCCTACATGTTCTTCTTCGGGATCGGCATGGGCTGCATGGCCATCCTGATGATCCATCACATCACCGGCGGCGCCTGGGGGGCAGGCATTCGTCGGTTGCTGGAGTCGGGGACGCGCACCTTGCCGCTCATGCTCGTGCTCTTCCTGCCGCTGGTGCTGGGAATGCATCAGCTCTACGAGTGGACGCACCCGGACATCGTGGCCCGCGACCCGGCCTTGCTACACAAGGCGGCGTACCTGAACATTCCGTTCTTCCTCGTGCGCGCGGCGTTCTACTTCTGCGTCTGGCTGCTGCTCATGCGCTACTTGAACCGCTGGTCGTTGGAACAGGACGGAACGCTCGACCCTGCGCCGGCGCGGCGTCTCGAGTTGCTGAGCCGCGGCGGGTTGCTGCTCATCGGGCTCACCATGAGCTTTGCCGCGATCGACTGGCTCATGTCGCTCGAGCCGCACTGGTTTTCGACGATCTACGGCATCCTGGTCATGGGCGGGCAGGTGCTCTCGGCGATGGCGTTCGTCATTCCGCTCGCGGCGCTGCTGGCGGAGGAGGAGGGTGGTCCGCTCGCGCACGTCATCTCCAAGGAGCAGTTCCACGACCTCGGCAAGCTGCTGCTGGCGTTCGTCATGCTGTGGACCTACTTCGCATTGTCGCAGTTCCTGATCATCTGGGCGGCCAATCTTCCCGAAGAAATACCCTGGTACCTGAAGCGCCTGCAGGGCGGCTGGCAGTGGTTGGGGATCGCGGTGATTCTGGGCCATTTCGTGCTGCCGTTTCTGTTGCTGCTGTCGCGCGATATCAAGCGGCGGGCCGGCGCACTGGCGGTCGTCGCGGTGCTCGTGATCGTGGCGCGATTCGTCGACCTGTATTGGATGGTGACGCCGGCCTTCTACCCGAAGGGCATCACCGTACATTGGATGGATGCCCTCACCGCGGTCGGTGTGGGCGGCGTCTGGTTGTGGTTTTTCGTGTGGCAACTGAAGGGGCGCTCGTTGGTGGCGATCCACGACCCGTCCTTGCCGGAGCACGTCTGATGGAGCATGCGGACCCGGGCCAGCACGTGGATCCACACGGCACGGGCGGCGGCCACGAGGAGCGCGACGTCTCGTTCGCCCCACTGGTGCGCGGACTCATGGGCTTGATCGCGTTGGTAATCGTGTCTGCCGTGCTGATGCGTGTGCTCTTCGGCTACCTTGCAGGGCACGAGGCCGCGATCAGCCCACGGCCCAATCCGTTGGCGCAGAGTTTTGGAAGGCAGGTGCCGCCGGAGCCGCGCCTGCAGCCGGATCCGCTGCAGGATCTGCAAACGATGCGGGCCCAGGAGGATGCGCTGCTGAACAGCTACGGTTGGGTCGATCGCAAAGCTGGCGTGGTGCGCATCCCCGTGCAGCGTGCCCTGGAGCTGCTGGCGCAGCGGGGATTGCCGGCGCGGCAGCCGGCGGCGGGAGAGGCGCCATGACGAGTCTGCGGGGTAACCGTCGGCCACGATTCAGGTTCCTCTCCCTCCGGGAGAGGCCAGGTGAGGGGATCAGATATCAGACGCGTCAGCGTCACCTCCTGTTGCACCACGCTTCGGATGGGACCGCATCGTGGCGGTGTGACAACGAGGAGCGCATCACATCCCCTCATCCTGACCTTCTCCCGAAGGGAGAAGGAACCCAAACCAGCAACGGGCGTCCAATCTCCATTCGTTCGCGCCGGGCGCTGCTGGGTGCCTGCACAGCTGGCGTGCTGCTGCTCTTCACCCTCCCAACTCACGCCCAGCCAACCACCGAAGACGCCATCCTGCGCGACATCGGTATCGACCAGCATCTCAACGAGCAAGTTCCGCTCGACCTCACGTTCCGCGACGAAGCCGGCCAGTCGGTGCGGCTTGGCCAGTACTTTGGCCAGAAGCCGGTGATCCTGGCCCTCGTCTACTACGAGTGCCCCATGCTGTGCACGTTGACGCTCAACGGACTCGTGAGTGCGCTGAAGGCCGTCTCATTCGGCGTGGGGAATGAGTTCAACGTGGTAACGGTCAGCTTCAATCCTGCTGAAACACCGAGCCTGGCGGCCGCCAAGAAGAACACGTATCTCAAGTCGTACGGACGCGCCGGCGCCGAGACGGGCTGGCACTTCCTCACGGGGGATGACGCAAGCATCAAGCGCCTCGTCGATGCGGTTGGGTTCCGCTACCGCTACTTACCCGAGCAGAAACAGTTCGCCCACGCCGCCGGCATCACCGTGCTGACGCCGAGCGGTAAGATCGCACGCTATTTCTTCGGCGTCGAGTACGCGCCGCGCGATTTGCGGCTCGCGCTGGTTGAGGCGTCGCAGGAGCATATCGGCTCGCCGGTCGATCGGCTGCTGCTGTACTGCTTCCACTACGATCCGGAGACCGGGAAGTACGGTGCCGTGGTGATGAACATCGTGCGCCTCGGCGGTGCCGTGACTGTGCTGGTTCTGGGAGGCGCCCTGCTCGTCATGTGGCGGCGCGAGCGCGGACCGCAGGCTCCCATCGAGGTACCCAGGTAACTCATGTTGTCGAATCTGCCATTGCTGCCGCAACAGGCATCCACCGCCGCCCAGGAGGTGGATGCGTTTTTCTACTTTCTCGTCGGCGTCAGCGCGTTCTTCGCGCTGCTGATCGCGACGCTGCTGATCTACTTCGCCTTCAAGTATCGCCGCCGCTCGGAGAGCGACCGCCCGCAGGCCATCGAGGGTGCGTTGCAGCTGGAGCTGCTGTGGACGCTCATCCCGTTCGGCCTGACCATGGTCATGTTCGTCTGGAGCGCCGCTATCTACGTGAAGCTGCAGCGCCCGCCCGACGACGCCATTCAGGTCTTCGTCGTCGGCAAGCAGTGGATGTGGAAGCTGCAGCACCTGGAAGGGCAGCGCGAGATCAACGAACTGCACGTCCCTGTGGGGCGACCGGTGAAGCTCACCATGACCTCGGAGGACGTGATCCACAGCTTCTACGTGCCCGCGTTTCGCATCAAACAGGACGTGCTTCCGGGACGCTACACCACGACCTGGTTCCAGGCGACCAAGCCCGGCACGTATCACCTGTTCTGCACCGAGTACTGCGGCACGCAGCACTCGGGGATGATCGGTTCGGTCATCGTCATGGAGCCCGCCGAGTTCGCCGCCTGGCTGAGCGGTGGTCTGAAGCAATCACTCGCCTCCGCTGGCGAGACGCTCTTCCAACAACTCGGCTGCGCCAGTTGCCACCTGGACCAGGGGACTGGCCGCGGTCCGGTGCTCACCGGGTTGCTGGGCAAGCAGGTGCAGCTGAATAACGGCACGACCGTGGTTGCCGACGAAACCTACGTGCGCGAGTCGATTCTCAACCCGCAAGCCAAGATCGTCGCCGGGTATCAACCGATCATGCCGACGTTCAGGGGATTGGTGAGCGAAGAGCAGTTACTGCAACTGATCGCGTACATCAAGGCAAAGGGAGCGAGCGGCGGTGAGGGCGCAGCGGCAGCGGAGAAGCCGCCAGGCGGGTGAGAAGGGACGCAGCAGTCCCGAGAGGACGAACATGGAAGCAACCCAACCGCGCACCAACTACCTCAACGCCGACTACGGCGTTCGCTCGTGGCTCCTGACCACCGATCACAAACGCATCGGCCTGCTGTACCTCGCCTCGATCACCGTGATGTTCCTCCTCGGCGGCATCTTCGCGTTGCTGATCCGCCTCGAGCTGCTGACCCCCGGGCCCGATCTGGTGTCGGCGGACACCTACAACAAGCTCTTCACCATGCACGGCATCGTCATGATCTTCTTCTTCCTCATCCCGTCCATCCCGGCGGTGCTGGGCAACTTCCTCATTCCGCTGATGATCGGGGCGCGCGACCTGGCCTTCCCGCGCATCAACTTGCTGAGCTGGTACATCTACATCGTCGGCGCGCTGTTCACGCTCTACGCGATGGTCATCGGCGGCGTCGACACGGGCTGGACCTTCTACACGCCGTTCAGCACGATGTCCTCCAACACCAACGTCATCCCGACGGCGCTGGGCATTTTCATTACCGGCTTCTCCTCCATCCTCACCGGGCTCAATTTCATCGTCACCATCCACCGCATGCGCGCGCCGGGTATGACCTGGTTCCGCCTGCCGCTGTTCGTGTGGGCGCACTACGCCACCAGCATCATCATGATCCTCGGCACGCCGGTGGTGGCCATCACCATCCTGCTGGTGGGCATGGAGCGGGCCTTTCACTTCGGCATCTTCGATCCGGCGCTCGGCGGCGACCCGCTGCTCTTCCAGCATCTGTTCTGGTTCTACTCGCACCCGGCCGTGTACATCATGATCCTGCCGTCGATGGGGGTGATCAGCGAGTTGATCACCTGTTTCTCGCGCAAGCGCATCTTCGGTTACAGCTTCATCGCCGCGTCGAGTCTCGCCATTGCGTTGCTCGGCTTTCTCGTCTGGGCGCACCACATGTTCGTCTCGGGGATGTCGGTGTATGCGGCGTTGATCTTCTCGTTCCTGAGTTTCGCCGTGGCGATTCCGTCGGCGGTGAAGGTGTTCAACTGGACGGCGACGCTCTACAAGGGCTCGGTGTCGTTCGAGGCGCCGATGCTGTACGCGCTCGGGTTCATCGGCTTGTTCACCATCGGCGGCCTCACGGGGTTGTTCCTGGCGTCGACGGGGCTCGACGTGCACGTCACCGACACGTACTTCGTGGTCGCGCACTTCCACTACATCATGGTGGGCGGCGCGATCATGGGCTACCTGGGCGGCATCCACTTCTGGTGGCCGAAGATCAGTGGGCGTCTCTATCCCGAGGGCTGGGCAAAGATCGCGGCGGCGATCCTGTTCATCGGCTTCAATCTGACCTTCTTCCCACAGTTCGTGCTCGGCTACCTCGGGATGCCGCGCCGCTATCACGTCTACCCGGAGGAGTTTCAGGTGCTCAACGTGATGTCGACCGCCGGCGCGTCGATCCTCGGCGTCGGCTACCTGTTGCCGCTCCTTTATCTGCTGTGGTCGCTGCGCTACGGCACGGTGGCGGGGGCCAATCCGTGGAAGGCAACCGGCCTGGAGTGGCAGACGCCGTCGCCGCCGCCGACCGACAACTTCGCGCAGACACCGGTAGTGACGCAGGAGGCGTACGACTACGAGTCGTTCGACTTCGCAGCCGCTCCCATACAGGAGGTGAAAGTTGGCTGAGGGTCTAGTCGCGCTCGCGCATCGCCATCAGTTCGACGACGCCGCGCAACAATACGAAGCCTCGGCCCTGGGAATGTGGGTGTTCCTGGTGACCGAGATCATGTTCTTCGGCGGGGTGTTCACGGCCTACGTGGCGTATCGCTCCGCCTACCCGGGGGCGTTCGGCCACGCCAGCGAGCACCTCGACCTGACGCTCGGCGGCATCAACACCGCCGTGCTGATCGGCAGCAGCTTGACCATGGCGCTCGCGGTGCATGCCTCGCAGCTCGGCAAGCGCAGTGCGTTAGTCACTTTTCTGCTGCTCACCATGGCGCTGGGCGGAGTGTTCCTGGGGATCAAGGCCGTGGAGTACGCCGACAAGTTCCACCATCACCTGGTGCCCGGGCCGCACTTTGTCTTTGCCGGACCCGACGCGCACCAGGCAGAGATCTTCTTCTCCCTGTATTTCGCCATGACCGGCTTGCACGCGTTGCACATGATCATCGGCCTCGGCGTGCTGGCCGTCCTCGTCCTACAGGCGCGCCAGGGCCGCTTCGGCACGGGCTACCACACGCCGATCGAGATCGCGGGACTCTACTGGCACTTCGTCGACATCGTCTGGATCTTCCTCTTTCCCCTGCTCTACCTGATCGAGCGGCATCACTGAGAAACGGTCACGGGGTTCACGATGTCCGAACACGTTGTTTCGACCCGCACCTACTACGCGATCTTCGCCACGTTGATGGTGCTCACCGCGGTTACGGTGGGGGCAGCCACATTCGACCTTGGCCGCCTGAACGTGATCGTGGCACTGGCAATTGCGGTGACCAAGGCGACGTTGGTGCTCCTGTACTTCATGCACCTGCGCTACAGCCCGCGGCTGACCTGGCTGCTCGTCTGCGTCGCCTTCGTGTGGTTGGGCATCCTGATCGGGCTGACGATGAGCGACGAGTTGACGCGCGTGTGGCTGCAAGTCCTCGGCGCTGAGCGGCCGCCGGCGCAGCTGTAGTGTTCCGCAGCTGCCGGCACCCGAGCCGGGCGCACCGGCAAATGTGGCTACTGCGTCAGAGGCGCTGCCAGCGTGTGACTTCGCCCGCCAAGGGTGGTTTACTTGTGCTGCGTCAGAGGACACCCATGGTTCAAATGACCATTGAAATGCCCGAGGAGGCCCTCGCGGCACTGCACAAGGACCCCGCCTCGTTCGCCAAAGAGCTTCGGCTGGCCGCAGCGGTGAAATGGTACGAGATGCGCATCGTTTCCCAGGGCCGAGCAGCGGAGATCGCTGGGCTCTCGCGTGCGGAATTCATTGCCGCGCTCTCGCGCTTCGGCGTCTCGCCGTTCCAGTACACCGCCGACGAGATCCTCGAGGATGCCCGGCGTGAGTGATGTCTGGGTCCTCAACGCCTCTCCCATCATTACGCTGGCGAAGGTCGCCCAGTTGTCGTTGCTCGAACGGATCGCGACCGAACTGCTTGTGCCGGAAGAAGTCGCCACAGAAATCCTGGTAGGTCCACCAACGGATCCAGCCCGTCTTGCATTGGAGACTGGTTGGGGCCAGACGAGTGTCACCCGCCAGCATCCCGCCGATTTTGCTGGCATGGGGTCTCGGTGCCGGTGAGACCGCCGTTTTGGCGGTTGCGCTCGAGCGGCAGGCGTGCACAGCGGTGCTCGACGATGCAACTGCCCGTATGTGCGCTCGCAGCCTTGGCGTGCCGCTGATCGGAACTCTCGGGATTGTGGTGCGAGCGAAGGAGCGTGGCTTGATCCGATCTGCGGTGGAAATCGTGAGGGCGTTGCGCGCTTCCGACCTGCACCTCGACGAAGCAACGATTCGAGCGGCGCTTCGGAACGTGGGCGAGGTATGGTGATCAAGTTGCAGAGCGCAGGCGAGGCGCCTGCGGCACGAAGGCCATTTCTGCAACCACGGATCTGGAGGAGGGGTAGGCGCGCTGCCGGGATATGCCGTGTCGCGATCCCTAAAACTGCGCCAAACGGCCGCCGAGGTCTGAAAAAGAGGCGTGTATTCTTCCGGCAGCGAACAAAGATCCCATCATCGGGACGGAATCCCGGGACTCTCCGACGGATTCGGTTGGGCGAGCCTGGCTGCCACCGACTGATGCGCTCTTGCGACGAGACGTCGAGGCGTAGATCCATCGGGGTTCAACGGCGTTGTCACACGCATACGGAACTTCTCTGGTAGCGACGGCCGCGTCGACCCCCGGACGGCACTCTACAGAGGAGACGCAACGGTGCTACACTCCGTGCCGTGGATCTCTTCCTACATCCCGCTGACGATGCCGGCGCGCATCGCCCCGACCGACGCGGCCGACTGAGCACGGTCGGCCATGCCGAGGCCTTCAAGGCCTTCGCGCGCGTGGCGCGGCAGGCCGGCGTGCGCTTCATGGTCATCGGTGGCACCTTCCGCGACATCGCGGTACGGGCAGCCAGCACGCGCGATATCGACATCGTGCTGGTCGACCAGACGGAGTTGCCAACCAACGCTATGCGCAAGGCTGGCTTCACACCGGCGCCGCACTCGCCGCATGCGTGGCGCTACGCCGCTCGCGGTCGCACCGTTGATCTCGAGATCGCCGCCGTCGCGTCGTCGCGACCCGACGCCAGCGAGCCGCGCGGCCCGTTCTCGGTGGCCTATGAACACGCGCGAACCGGCAAGATCGAAGGCGTCACGGTACCTGTTCCGCGGATCGAGGACTACGTCATTCTGAAGCTCCTGGCCGCGGTTGCTGATCGCCGCCGCCTCACGCGCGACCTCGCCGACGTGCAGTCCGCGTTGGCCGCATTCCCAGAATCGGCGCACCCGTCGCTATCGATCCCGGCCTTGCGTGCGCGACTCCGCGACCTCTACGGCATGCGCGGCTCGCGACTCAACGAGCTGGTCGCTCTCCTGCGTGAGACTCGCCGGCTGCTCAAGTAGGAAAGTGGCCACCGAGCACCCCTGGAGGTCAGATCAGTGCGGCGTGTCCTCCGGCACGATGTCGTGGAAGTGCGTGTAGTCGATCAGCCGGCGCCCGTCCGGCAGGCGCGATAGGACGTCCACAAAACGCGCGCCCCAGATGATCTCGTCGGCGGTGTACGAGTGCCGCGCGTGGACGGTCTGTGCAAACGATTCATCGAGGCCGGTCAGTGAGACGATGACTTCTGCCTCCTCGGCGGCGAGCGATGCCCGCGTGGCGCGGTGCAGCGGGCTGCCCGCGGTGATCGGGTGGATGGCCGTCCAGCTCAGCGCGAAGAGTGCATTCTGGGCGCGCGCCATTTCCAGGTCGAACAGGCGCCGGATGACCTCGCCCTCCGCGGTGGTTTCGGTGAGCGCCAACACCACGTGGATGCGGGCTTCGACGATCTGATTGCCGCGCTGATTCGCCATCCGAAACATCAGGCTCGGTACGCCGTCGCGTGGCGTCACGACGGCCACACGGCTGAACAGCACCCGCGCCGTCGGCCGCGAGAACTTGGCGAAGACGAGGCCAGTGACCACCGCGAGGCCGAGCAACCCCACCAGCGCCTCGACGGTCACCAGCACATTCGCGAACAACGTACGCGGAATGATGTAGCCGTAACCGATCGTGGCCATCGTCTGCACGCTGAAGAAGAATGCGTCGCTGAACGAGCCGGCATCTGCATGTTCGAGGCTGTGGCCTTCGAGCAAGTACGCCACCGCGAACAGGGCGTTTGCAACGATGTACGCCGTCGCCAGCAGGATCACCAGCCGTGGCCACGACGACACCAGCAGGAAGTGGTAGAGGTCGCCGAAGAATCCGTTGCGCAGGCCGGTGCGCACGATGTTGATCCGTCCGCTGGGCTCGACGACTCGTTGGGTGGACGGTGAAGGCGGCTCCATGCAGCGCCGGAGTATACACAGCCGCGCACGCCCGTGCAGCAGCCGGTGGAGACAACAGACAACAGACGGACAGAACAGAGCGGGAGACCAAGGACCAAGCTTTCAAACTGACGCTCTGCGAGTCTGTTGTCTCGCTGGCGCCGCCGCGCTCCCTCAGCTATTCCTGGGCGCACCGTTCGACGGAGGGCAAAGATGGCTGTAGAAATTCCCGCGGGCTTCCGTGACCTGTTGAACAAGAAGGCGTACGCGCACCTCGCCACCGTGATGCCCGACGGCCGGCCGCAGGTGACACCGGTGTGGTTCGATTTCGACGGCACGCACATCCGCATCAACTCGGCGAAGGGGCGCGTCAAGGACAAGAACATGCGCCGCGATCCACGCGTCGCCCTCTCCATCCAGGACCCGGACAACGCCTATCGGTATCTGGAGATTCGCGGCAAGGTGGTCGACATCACCGAGGATGGTGCCGTGGCGCACATCGATGCCTTGGCGAAGATGTATATGGGCCTCGACACCTACCCCTTCCACCAGCCCGGCGTGCAGCGCGTCATCTACAAGGTCGAACCGCTGCACTGTTCGAGCATGGGCTGAGCGGCACCCGGCGATCCGTTGCGCGCGCGTCGGAGCGAGTGGCTGTGCGCGGCGGCCAGCGGCGCCGTCGCACTGGGGCTGTATACGTGGACCCTCGCACCGACCGTCACCCTGGTCGACAGCGGGGAGCTGATCGTTGCCGCGCGCAGCCTGGGCGTGGCGCACCCGCCGGGCTTTCCGCTCTACGTCCTGCTCGCGTATGCGGCGACATGGTTGCCCATCGGCAACGTCGCCGAACGGGTGAACTTCGCTTCCGCGCTGTTCGGCGCGCTGGCAGTTGCAGTACTGGCGCTCGTGGTCGCTGAGGCACTGCAATGGGAGGCGCCACGCAGCATTGGGAAGAAAGGCGCCGCACCTGCCGGCAGCAGCGACGCCGGCAGTGCGATCATTCCACCCGTTGTCGCCGCTCTGCTGCTGGCCTTCGCGCGCACCCTGTGGTCGTACGCGACGCTCGCTGAAGTCTATACGCTCAACGCCCTCCTCATTGTGCTGGTGATCCTCCTCATGCTGCGCTGGCGGCGGTTGACGAGCACGGCTGGAATCCGCCGCGCGACCCCCGCGGCACGCGGTTCGGACCGGCTGCTATACGCGGCGGCGTTCGTTTTCGGCCTCGGCCTCGGGGTGCACCACGTCACCGTCGGCTTGCTGTTGCCGGCGCTTGCCCTGCTGGTCGTCGCCACGGCAGGCTGGTCGTTCTTCGCCAGCCGGCGGCTGCTCTACGCGGCGCTGTGCGCGTGCGCCGGGGTGTCGGTGTACCTGTACCTGCCGATCGCCGCATGGCGGGAGACCGGGTTGAACTGGGGCGACCCACGCACGCTGCAACGTGTCTGGTGGCATCTCACCGGCCGGCAGTACCAAGCATACTTTTCTTTCTCGCCGGGCGAGCTGGGCAACCAGATCGCCGCCTTCGGGCGGCACGCAGCCCGCGAGTTCGGTCCATGGTGGTGCCCCGCAGGTCCGCTGCTCATTGCCAGCGGGTGCCGTACCCTGTTCCATCGGGATCGCGTGCTCCTGGCGTTCCTCGCACTCATCGCTGCCTGCGATGTGGCCTACACGCTGGGGTACGCCATCGCCGAGGACATGGATGCGTACTACCTGCCCACCTACATTGCGGCGGTGATCGCGGCCGGTGCGGGCGCGTCGCAGGCGCTGCGCTGGGCGCACGGACGTGCGGCGCGGTGGCCACGGGCTGCCCTCGTCACCGCCGCCACGTTGCTACTCGTGCCGCTGGTCGCGCTGGCAGGCAACTTCCGCTTCAACGATCGCAGTCGTTACTGGATCGCACAGGACTACGTCGACAACATCCTGCGGACCGTCGAGCCGCACGGGATGCTGCTGACGCTCGACTGGCAGGTGTGCTCACCGTTCCTCTACGCGCGGACCGTTGCGCAGCAGCGGCGCGACGTCATCGTGATCGACATCAACCTGCTGCGGCGATCCTGGTACTTCGATTACCTGCGCCGCGAGTATCCAGAATTGTTGCAGCGGACCCGCGACGAGGTGAGCGCGTTCCTGGAGGATCTGACACGGTGGGAGCAGGACCCGGATCTCTACCAGCGCGATCGGGCGCTGAACCAACGCATCGACACGCGCTTTCGCGACATGATCGTGGCGTTTGTGCGTGAACACCTGCGCATGGGCCCGGCGTACGTCACGCAGGATATAGCGCTGAATCGCAGTCCGCCGGACGTCCGAGTGACACAGGCGCTCACCTCCGCCTACCAGCTCGTGCCGCAGGGGTTAGTCTTCCAGTTGGTGCCGGAACGAACGTTTCACGATCCGATGGAGCCGCAACTGATCACGCGCGGCCTGGCCGACGGCACGCTGCGCTTCGAACCCGACGACGTCGTGCGGCTCAAGGTCTTTCCCGTGTATGTCAGCATGCTCTACAACCGTGGCCGCTATCTGTCGCTCTACGGCCACCAGGCGCGGGCCATCGAGGCGTTCGGGCAGGCTCTGGCGCTCGATCCGACTTTCACGGCCGCACAGACGGCGCTCGCCGGCAGCCGGAACGCGTTGCGCACCGCGGACACGGCGGCGCCCTGAGCCTCGGAACGCCCATCTCCCTTGCCACCCCGGGCGCGCTTGGTACGATCGGCCCCCATGCGCATCGCTGCCCTCGCTGTCCTGTTGGCACTGTCGTGTGCCGCGGCGCTCAGCACCGCCGCGCCGTTGGCTGTCGGCATGCGCATGCCAAGCATCACGTTGGCCGACCAGCATGGCGTGGCAGGTTCAGTACGTCCCGACACGCGCTGCATCGTCTTCAGCCGCGACATGGACGCGGCGAAGATTGTGAAGGAGGCACTCGCCGACGATGCGGCGGCGCTCATCCCGGGCGCCGCCGCGGTCATCGTGTCCGACATCTCCGGTATGCCGAGTCTGGTCACCAAGCTGTTCGCTCTGCCGGCGCTGCGCAAGCGTCCCTACAGCATCCTGCTCGACCGCGACGGGAAGGCGACCGCCGACATCCCTGCAGTGAGCGGCAAGGTCACGGTGCTCTACCTCCGCGGGCTCACCGTCGAGCGCATCGAGTATGTCGACTCGGCCGACACCCTGCGCGCCACCCTCCACCAACTGGCCCAGCCGCCAGCGCAGGAGCGCTCGAATCCAAGCGAGCCGGATGGGCACTGAGCCCGCGCCGCTCACACCGCCGCGAACGCCGGTGGATACTCGACCGTCCCACAGACACCGTCGAGCGCTCCCGGCACCAGCTCTTGCACCATGAAGGCGGCATCGGGGAACGGCGCATCGAGCCCTTTGGCGCGCGCCGAGGAGAAGCCGAAGCGCGGATAATAGCTGGGGTGACCCACGACGACGACGATGCGATGTCCGAGCCGCCGGCACTCCTGCAGGCCGCGGCGAATCAGCGCCGCCCCGATGCCGTGATTCTGACGTTCGGGCAGAACGGCAACCGGCGCCAGGGCGAGCGCGGGTACGTCAGCGTCCGCGGTGCGGATGTGAATGCGACTGAAGAGGATGTGCCCGACCACGCGCCCGTCGTCGACTGCAACCAGTGAGAGCGTTGCCGCAAACTCGGCAGAGGCGCGCAGCATTTCGACGAGGCGCGCTTCATCGTCACGGCCGAAGGCACGGACGTTGACCTCGCGGATGGCGAGCCGATCCGCAGCGCTCTCGGCTTGGATCACGATCATAGTTCGGTCACGCTACCAAACGCGTGCCCTGCTGGCGAGGCGGCTGTTGAGAGCCCATCCCTGAATCGTCCCAGACGACAGACAACAGATCACAGATAACAGACAGAACCACCTCATCGGTGCCCCAATTGGGTCTTGTAGTCTGTCCTCTGTTGTCTGTTGTCCCAACGGTCGATAAGTTCCTACCACGACGTCACCAGCGGAAGCTGGAAAACCAGGCTATTCCCGAGATCCGCGTTGTTGGCCGGGTTCTGCAGCATCTGCACATCCGGCGTCGGGTACGCCGTCGGCGTGATCGGGAAGACATAGACCACCTCCACACCGTATTCGTTTTCGTGCGCCGCGGGGCGGCGGTCCGCCAACGGCTGACTCAACACGCGGCGGGCTTCGCGCGCTCGTTTCCGGTCGAATCGCGATCATCCGCCCAGGGGAGGCCGTACGCCTGCGCCAGGCGCGGGAGCTCACGCTGGCGCGTTCGTCAGGCAGGTTGTCAGGCGTCCCTCGATGATGCGCGCCGCGCCCTCGACGAGTTCCCTGACGATTTCGGCAGCCGGCTTGAGTTCGCGGACGAGCCCCACGGTCTGCCCCGCCAGCAAGGCCATCGACTCGACGTCGCCGGTCACGTCTGTGTTGGGAGGAAGGCTCGAGAAGCGCGGAATCGGGAAGGGCATCCCGCCGATCTTGGCTTGACCGATGATCGGTTCGTCCGGCCGCGACTCGCTGCCGCGGGCCTCGTTCGGTAGCCACTGATCGACAAACGGCGTGCGCAGCGTGCGGTGTGGTGCATCTGGCCAGCCGTAACCGAACAGCGTCGTCCGCACCGTGTCTTCTTCACAACTCGCCAGCACCTTCGCCTTGTAGGTCGGATGTGCGGCGGCCTCGGGAGTGGCAAGGAAGCGTGTGCCGATCGCCACACCGTCGGCGCCGAGTGCCAACGCCGCAACGACGCCACGCGCATCGGCAATGCCGCCGGCGGCGACGACCGGAACCGGCGAGACGGTGTCGACGACGCGCGGCACGAGAACGCTCAACGCGACATTGCCGGCGAGGTGGCCGCCGGCCTCTCCGCCTTGCGCGATGATCACGTCGACTCCGGCTTGGACCGAGCGCTGCGCACCAGCCACCGAGCCAACCTGATCGAACACCTTCATGCCAGCATCATGCGCCGCACCCACGTATGGGGTGGGATCGCCCCAGAAGAATGAGAGGACGGGAACGCGTTCCTCGAGGCAGACCGCGGCGTGCTCCTCGACGGGGAAGTGCAGGAGGAGATTGACGCCGAACGGCTTGTCGGTGAGCGCGCGCAGGCGGCGGATCTCCTGGCGCAGCACGGCCGGGGGGTTGGCACTGAACGACATGATCCCCAGCCCGCCAGCGTTGCTCACGGCCGCGGCCAGCTCCGGCCCGGTGACGAAGCCCATTGGCGCAGCAATGATGGGGTACTGAATGCCCAGAGTCTCGCACAGTGGTGTCCGCAACATGGAGGTGTACCTCCTCTCCAACGACGCCAGCTTACAGGAAGGGCGCGCTCGTCTCAGCCCTTTTCTGCGCTACCTAATATAGGTGGCGACACCTGCTCTTGCGCCGTGGCCATCTTGATCTTGGCCGTCAAGGCCCCGCCTGGGCTGCGCCCGGGGGAACTGCGGCGCCGCTGCTGTCGCGGGTGGACGCAGCCGCGACAGGTGTGGCGGTGATCTGAGAGACGGCGGGCGGCCCTTGCGAGCCGCCCGCGGTGAAGGTCATTCCGGTTATTGGCCGGGGCCTTTGCTCGCCGCCTCCGCCTCGGCCATCCTTTTCGCCATCTCCGCTTTGATTGCGTCAAGATTGAAGCTCGCACCCCGCTGCATCGGCGGGTAATCGAGGAAGGTCTGGATTTCCTTGGCCATCACCTGCTGGACGAACACAAAGCGCCAGAATTGGAACTTGAACCAATCGAAGTATTGCTGCGCCCCGTCCTTCGTCCCATTGCTGGGCCAGCCCATGCGCTCGAACGGATCCAGGCGCAGGTTGGTGATGTACGGCACGTCAGGATGGGTTTTTTCACCCAGCCAACCGGCGGGCTGGTCAATGAAGCGGAACTTGTAATCGTCGATGCGCACGGCGCCGACGGTGCTTTCGCCGAGGTAGAAGATTTCGTGACGCGCGGACGGGCCTTTGCCCGTGATCATGGCGGTCTGATCATAGCCGTCGAGGTGGTTCTTGTAGGTCCGGTCGCCGAGTTTCACACCCTTGAGCAACTGTTCGGTGATGTCCGGGTTGCCGGCGGCAGTCAGGAATGTCGGGAACCAATCCAGGCCGGACATGAGGCCGTTCTGCACGGTGTCCGCCGGCACATGACCGGGCCAGCGCAGGATTGCTGGCACGCGAAAGCCGCCTTCCATGACGGTGCCTTTGCACTGCGCGAACGGCGTCGTTCCGCCATCGGGCCAGGTGAAGAGTTCGGTGCCGTTGTCGGTGGTGAAGACGACGATGGTGTTGTCATCCACGCCCATGTCCTTGAGCTTCTTCATCACCAAACCGACGTCGTCATCGAGTTGGGCCATGCCGGCTTCCTGTTCCGACCAGCCATTCTCCGAGTTGCGCATCTTCTCGTACTTCTCCGAGAGATGGGTGACGATGTGCATGCGGGTCGGGTTGATCCAGACGAAGAATGGCTTGCCATCTTGCTTGGCCTTGTCCATGAATTTGATGGCGAGGTCGCGGATCTCGTCATCCACGGTCTCCATGCGTTTCGGATAGAGCGGGCCGGCGTCTTCGATCCTCTGCTTGCCGATCTTGCCCCAGCGGGGCATCTCGGTGGGGTCATCCTTGTCGGTGGCCCAGCTGTGGACCATGTTGCGCGGGCCGACGACGTTCAAGAGATCCTGCGGGTAGTTGGGATGCGCCGGGTCTTCCATCGCATCAAGGTGATAGAGGTAGCCGAAAAACTCGTCGAACCCATGGACGGTGGGCAGGAACTCATTGAGATCGCCGAGATGGTTCTTGCCGAACTGGCCGGTGGCGTAGCCCTGTACTTTGAGCGCGGTCGCGATGGTGCTGGCTTCCGCCGGGATGCCGATTTTGGCGCCCGCCTGGCCGACCGTGGTCATACCGGTGCGGATCGGCAGCTCGCCGGTGATGAAGTTCGCCCGGCCCGCCGTGCAACTAGCCTCGGCGTAGTAGTCGGTGAACAACATTCCCTCTTTGGCGAGCTTGTCGAGGTTCGGTGTCCGCCCGGCCATCAGGCCGCGGTGGTAGGCACCGATGTTCCACATGCCGATGTCGTCGCCCATGATGACGACGATGTTGGGCTTGTCGGCCGCCGCAGCTGGGGTCGCGGCGGTGATGAGCGCTGCCAGCACTGCTGCCGAGATGCTGGCGATCGCGTTTGGCTGACACCGTTCCTTCATACTTCTCCCCTCCCTTTCGAGTGTTTCTATCCGTTGCTCCCGGCCCACGACGCCTGCGGCCACCGATTGCAGTTGCCGATCACGACACCGTCATGCGAACGATTCAGCGTTGGAGTGTGCGCCAAGGCGGGGCGCCTCGCAAGCGGGGTGAAGGATGTTCACTCTCCGACGTTTCCGCGGCGATGCGATCGATGTTCGGAGTCGGGTGGCCGAGCTGACGTGCGGCTGATCGCACGCGGCGTAGCATCGCTGCGATCGGGTGTTGCAGTCTCGCAAGTTTGCGGAAAGTTCGCGGAAAGATTCAGCCCGCGCCTAAGCTCCGTGCAGCTGGCGTCCGGCTATCGCAGGATCACGACATGCCAAAAATCAAGGAGGCGGAGGTCGTCGAGCTGCGGGGGCGCTCAAATCCTCCGTGGTCGCCGGCGGCTTTTGATGTCGACGATTTCAAGGCCCATCTCCTTGGCTAGCGCGAGCTGGCGCTCGTCTCCCGAGATGAACCGACGACACTCCAGCTCCAAGGCCGAGGCCACGTGCAGAATATCCAGGCTCCTGCACAGGAGCCGCACGGCGCAAGCCGCCGACAGCTCATGGGCGCGCTCGAACACGCGGTGCAAATCCACCGGTGTCTCGACCAAACGCCCGGCGTCGCGATCGTCCGCTAGATGGTGCAACAACTGCTCGAGCTGGTGGTCATCGATGAGCTGTCGACCGCGCAGCAGCCGTAAAGCGTTCCCGAGCTCCAGATCATGGAGCGGCGTCAACGGCACCTGGCCCACCGCCTGGGCTTCCTGACGCGCCGACCTGGAATGCGCTTCACTGACATACATGGCCACCAGCGCGCTGGTGTCGAAGTAGCTCTTCACCACCGGCCCCGGTCGGTGGAAACCTGCTCACTGGCCGGCGGTTCGATCACACTGTCACCGAAGACCGCGCGCGCCCGCTTCGCCAGATCCGGCCACCGCACCCGCTTCCCAATTGGACGCACCGGGGTGAGGCGAGCCACGACGCGGCGCCGTCTGGTCACCTCAACGATCTGTCCGTGCTCGACAGAGTCGATCACGCGTTTGATGTTCTGCTGGAGCCCACGCACCGAAATCGTCTTCATGTAATGCACTTTGCATTACATGAACGGATTCGTCAACCAGAGGTACAGAGACACGCTCTCAGTTGCTTGGTGCCGGGAGACTCTCCATCTCCTTGAGCAGCGCGCCGACCATATCGTCGTGTTCCACCATGCCGTCGGGGTAGAGCCCGATCCCGGTTCGTCCTTGCGCCGACGGTTTGAGATGCGTCCAGACGT
>DATKMS010000120.1:0-3382 GCA_035541735.1 Candidatus Margulisiibacteriota bacterium | reverse complement strand
GTGCGCACCTTCCAGGCAACGCTGGTGCAACTCGACAAGCCCGTACGTCAGCCGGTGGAACGTCCGGCGGACGCGCTGCCTGGCCGCGGCGGTGTGAACGTGCGTCTGGCACCGTCGCTCACCAGCGGCCTCGACGGCGTGCGTGAATGGATGCGCGGCTATCCCTACACGTGTCTGGAGCAGCGCGTCTCACGCGCCGTCGCGCTCAACGACGAAGCGCTCTGGCGTGATATCGCGGCGGCGCTGCCATCGTACACGGACGGCGATGGCTTGCTGAAGTATTTCCCCACCATGCAAAGCGGCAGCGATGGCCTCACCGCGTACGTGCTCGCGATCACCAATGAGGCTGGCTTCGCCCTGCCCACCGATGTGCAGGAGAAGATGACGATCGGTTTGAAGAAGTTCGTGAACGGCGCCATCGTCCGGCAGTCCGCACTGCGGGCCACCGATCTACCAATGCGCAAACTCGCGGCGGCCGCAGCGTTGGCGCGTGTGGAAAAGAATCCACAGCCGGTACTCGTCGGCAGTATCGCGATCGAACCAAACCTCTGGCCAACGTCCGCTGTGCTCGACTGGTGGAGCGTCCTGCAACACGTGCCTGGCATTCCGCAGCGTGACGTGCGCCGGCACGAGGTGGAGCAGATCATCCGTTCGCGTCTCAATCTGCAAGGCACGACGATGGGGTTCTCGTCCAACGACAGCCTGTGGTGGCTCATGGTGTGTCCCGATACGAACGCGGTGCGCATGGTGCTCGACGCGCTGCCGGCAACTGCGTGGCATGAAGACATGCCGCGGTTGCTGCGCGGGGCACTCGGCCGCCAGCAGCGCGGCCATTGGGACTGCACGGTGAGCAACGCCTGGGGCACGCTGGCGGTCCGCAAGTTCGCGCAGGCATTCGAAGCGACGCCGGTCAGTGGCTCGGTCACCGCGACGCTCGCTGGCAGCGCACGCCAGGTGGAGTGGGCGCAGCCGCCGGAGGACCTCAGTCTGAGTTTCGCCTGGCCGCCGACGCGTGCGGAGCTGGCGTTGACGCCGGCGGGGAGCGGCGCGCCGTGGGCGACGATCCAGTCGCGTGCCGCCATCCCACTCAAGGCGCCAATGTCGAGCGGCTACCAGATCACCAAGACGATCACACCCATCGAACCGAAGACTGCGGGCGTGCTGAGCCGAGGCGATCGGCTGCGCGTGCATCTCGAAGTCGACGCACAGAGCGACATGACCTGGGTCGTCGTCAATGATCCGATTCCCGCCGGGGCATCGCACCTCGGGACCGGCCTGGCGCGTGACTCGCAGATCGCGACCGAAACCGAGACGCAGTCAGCAGAGGTGTGGCCGGCGTTCGAGGAACGTGCCTTCGAAGCATATCGTGCGTACTACGAGTTCGTTCCGAAGGGGAAGTTCGTTACCAAGTACACCATCCGCCTGAATCAGAGCGGCCGCTTCGAGTTGCCGGCGACACGCGTCGAAGCGCTCTACGCCCCGGAGATGTTCGGCGAGGTGCCGAACGCGGCGATGGAGGTGGTACCGTGAGCCGATGGGTGGGCCTGCTCGCCGCTTGTTGCTTGGCAGTTTTTCTCGTGCATGGGTTTCCTCTCCTCAATTTTCTCCGGAACCACGTTGCAACTGGCGCGCAGTGCCGACGCCGGGGAATGAATTCCCCGGCTGAGCCCCTGAAAAGTCCCCTGAAGGGGACTCCAATGAGGGTGACCGCAGGCAATGCGTTTGCAGTCGGCTTCAGCCGACTTGGATCGACTCAGCCGCGGAATTCATTCCCCGGTGACCTCGCCAACGCGCGCGCTACGAGTTTATCCACACACTCTGTGGAACCGGGAGAGACACCATCCTTCGCCGCTGTGCGTGCCGCCTACCAGCCCTCCGACATCGCGCTCCTCGACCGCCACGGCGTCACCATCCACGAGGTCCGCGTCGACACCCGGCGCCGGCGGCTGGCGTGGACGCCGCTCGCCGCCATCTCGCCGGCACTGCAGGCCGCAGTGCTGGCCTCCGAGGACCGGCGTTTCTACGTACACCACGGTGTCGATGCGCGCGCGGTGCTGGGTGCCGCACTGCAGTTCCTGCGCGGTGGGCCGCGCCGCGGCGCCAGCACGCTTTCGATGCAGCTTGCCACCCAGCTCGACCCGGCACTGCAGCAGCACCGCAACGGCTTTAGGGCGCTGGTCCAGAAGTGGCGGCAGATGCAACGCGCCTGGGCGCTGGAACGACGTTGGTCGAAGGCGGAGATCCTCGAAGCGTATCTCAACCTGGTCACCTTCCGCGGCGAGTTGCAGGGAGTGGCGGCAGCCACGCAGGTGCTGTTCGGCAAGGTGCCACACGGTGTGACCGAGGCCGAAGCGCTGGTGCTCGCCGTCTTGCTGCGGGCGCCGAACGCCGAGCCCGCGAGCGTCAGCCGCCGCGCAGTCGCGCTCAGCGAGGCGGCTGGGGGCGGCGCGACACGGCATGCTCTCTCTGTGGCCGTCACCCAAGCGTTGGGCGCGCCGCCCGGCGCCGGACCGCGTGTGGCGCTCGCAGCGCACGCGGCGCACGAGCTGTTGCGTGGCGCCGTCCCGACCGCGCCGGTCGAGTCTACGCTCGATGCTGCACTACAACGCGTCGCGACCGATGTATTGCGGCGCCATCTCCTCGCGTTGCGTGAGCGCTGGGTGCATGACGGCGCGGTCCTGGTTGCCGACAATGGCAGCGGCGCGGTGCTGGCCTACGTCGGCGGCGGCGAGGATCTGTCGAGTGCGCGCTACGTCGACGGCGTCCGGGCGCGCCGCCAGGCAGGCTCGGCGCTCAAGCCGTTCCTCTATGGTCTGGCGCTGGAGCAACGGCTGCTGACTCCCGCATCGCTGGTCGAGGACACCCCCCTCGAGATCCCGGTCGGCGGCGGACTCTACCGGCCGCAAGACTATGATGAGCAGTTTCGCGGCTTGGTCACGGTGCGCACGGCGCTGTCCGCATCCTTGAACATCCCGGCTGTGCGTACCCTGCAGCTCGTCGGCGCAGAAGCGTTCGTTCAACAGCTGCGGCGGCTCGGGTTCAGCGGGATCCAGGAGTCGGGCGAGTACTACGGTCCCTCCCTGGCGCTGGGCTCCGGCGACGTCACGCTGTGGGAGATGGTGAATGCGTATCGCACGCTGGCCAACGGCGGCGTGTGGAGCCCGTTACGGATGCGGCCGACGCAGCCGCCCGGCGCGGCGCAGCGTCTGTACTCGGAAGCCACCACCTTCCTCGTCTCCAACATCCTCGCCGATCGCGACAGCCGCACTGCCACCTTCGGCCTGGAAAACCCGCTGGTGACGCGCTTCTGGAGCGCGGTGAAGACGGGCACCAGCAAGGAGATGCGCGACAACTGGTGCATCGGCTACTCGCGCCGCTACAC
>DATKMS010000119.1:0-15231 GCA_035541735.1 Candidatus Margulisiibacteriota bacterium | reverse complement strand
GTGTACGACACCGCGGTGCCGGGCTGGGACTGCTCGGCGCGACGGACGAGCTCGCTCGCGGAAAGGGAGGTCGTTGCCGTCGACCGGTCGTGCAGCAGCTGGCCGTACACGACGTCCTCGATCTCGAAGCGGAAGAGGTAGAGCCCGCCCGTCACCGCGAGCAGCACGATCACGGGCAGGCAGATCAGGCCGGCATAGAAGTGCCACCGCCACACGCGGCGGTAGAGCGCAGAGCCGGTGGAATCGGCGGGGTCCGAGGTCGGACGCGGGGCCTTCGAGTAACGCATGGCGATGGCGATCGGAATGGCGCAGGGGCCGCGCGCGGCATGGCCGCGTCGCGAGACGCTGGAAAACAGATGCGCTTCGCGCGGGCCGCTGCCGACGCGGGCAAGCCTCGGGCGCGCGTCAGCGCGCCGCGAGTAGCCGTACGCGGTTCAGCGCGGGGGAAGCGAAGCGCTCAGGCGAGCGCGGGTGGGCCGCGCGAGCCGATCGGCGACCAGATGTCGCGACCGGGTGCGACACCGCGGTCGGGTGGCAGCGGCTTTTGCGACGGCGCGCACAACGGCGTGACCATCGGAAGCGGTGCCGGGGGGACGGCGAAGGCCGCCAGCGCGACGACGCACAGCGCGCAGTGCTCGAGCGAGTGCGTATGCCCCGGTGGCGGAGAAGCGGGGCCTGCGGGCGGATGGGAATGGTGATGGTGCGCCGCAGGCATCGCTTGGCCATCGGCCATCGCGACCACATCGCCGCCGTCCATCCCTGCGTGATGCAGGGCCGCGTGATGCATCGCCGCGTGGTCCATGCAAAGCGGTCCGCCCGTCTCGGGCAGCGTGAGCCGGGAAATCGTCGGCCCGATCGCGAGCGCAAGCATGGCCGTGAGCGCCAGCCATGTGCAGGCGTGCAGGCGACGGCGAATCGCGACCATGCGCGACTGTACCGCCGTCCGGATGCGCAACCGTGTGGGGCCCGCCCTCGGCCTGAACAGGGAGATCCCCACCAATGGTCGGACGGCAAGCCGCGCGACGATAGACCCGCAACTTCAGCGCCACATCCTGCCGGCTCGTTCGACGAAGACCGGCGTGGTCGGGCCTCGCTCTGCCGCCACGGCGATGACTGCTCTACAGCAACGAGCTCGAGCAACTCACCGGCAGCAACGGGTCGATCTCTGCCGGCCGCGGCGGCGACTGACCCGACTGATAGCCGTCGTTCGTGACTCGTCGCCGACCCACCAGCACCCGCGCGTGCCGAGTTGTCATCCAACCGCCGGCGCGCAGCCTATCCTGCCCTCCCATCTCTCATCTCCTATGCGTCAGATGTGACTCGAACGTGAGTCAAAGGTGAGTCAGAAGTGAGCCGAAAGCGAGTCATTCGCGATCTGCGAAATAGACGTTCTGGGACTTCGATTTAACTGGCGAAAGTCAACGCACAAAACTAGCATCTCACGAGCAGATGCGGAGCTTGCGCGTGAGACTGGTACCGAGACAGCCACCAGGTCGACTCAATCGAAAAGCGCTCGCTTTCGCGGATGAGATCGGCCGGCTGCATCGCGACGGTCATTCGTGCGAAGCGATCCGACTCGCGCTCTCCGACGCGGGCGTATCCATCAGCCGAAGCACGGTCATTCGAGAGGTCGCGCGGCAGGCGACGCGTCGAGCCGGCAGCCAGCCGCTTCGCACGACGGGGGCCTTCGCAACCGACGCGGCGCCCTCTTCAGCCGCGGCGTTTCGTCCCTCGCCCGAAGTGGCAGCCGATCCGCGCAGCGGCAAGGAGATCGCCGCTGATTTCGTCAGAGGCCGAATCACCAATTCCCTCCTGAGGCGCTCTCATGAAAGTGGCGGTCATTAATTTCTCCGGCAACGTCGGCAAGACCACGGTGGCTCGGCACCTGCTGGCCCCGCGCATACCCGGCGCAGAGGTCATCGCGGTCGAAAGCATCAACGCCGACGAGGGCCAACCGAACACACTTCGCGGCAGGCAGTTCGGCGAGCTGCAGGAGTACTTGCAGACAGTCGAGAACGTCGTCGTCGACATTGGCGCGAGCAACGTCGAGGACCTACTGGCCCTGATGCGCAAGTACCGCGGCAGCCACGAGGACTTCGACTACTTCGTCGTCCCGACGGTCCCCGCACTGAAGCAGCAGCAGGACACGATCGCCACATTGGCCGAGCTGGCGAAACTTGGCATCCCCGCATCCAAACTCAAGGTGGTCTTCAACCTGGTCGAGGATGGCGCACCCGTGGTGGAGTCGTTCGACGCTCTCCTAGCGTTCATCGAGCGCAACCCCTTGACCCATGCAAACCCGAAATGCCGTTTGGGAGCGAACGAGATCTACGAGCGCATCAAGGGAACCGGCACCGACTTGACTGAACTGGCGGCCGACAGCACCGACTACAAGGCGCTCATCGCCCAGGCGCATGACTCCGCCGGCAAGCTCGCGCTGGCGCAAAGGCTTGCCACCCGACGTCTCGCCTGTGGGGTCGTCCCCGAGCTCGACGAGTGCTTCGCCGAGCTCGAGCTGAGGTAGGTGCGACGCACCTCGAAGTCATGAGCCGGCCGGCCACCGCACGCGAAGCACTTGTCGCTGAGCTTCTCGGCGATGTGGCGCACTTGCTCGACCGGGTCGAGGCTCTGGCTTCTAGGATGGAGGGGGCCCAGCAGGGGCTGGCAGGCGCCACAAACAGGCTAGCCTCGCTGCTGAAGCCGTTTGAAGACCACATCTTTGCCGTCGGGACCGAGGCTGGCAAGCGAGCGGTGGAGCACGTCGCCCACCGCACCAACGAGATCGCCAGACACTCGGCCGAACAGCAGACGCGATCAATGACCGACGCTGCCCGGGTCATCTTCGCCAAGGAGATCGAGGCACCCCTGCAGAAGCTCGGATCCAGCGTGGAGCGCATCGTCAAGCAGGCTGAACGCCCATGGGAATCCTGGCTCACGCTGGCCGCAACGGCGATCAGTTCGGTTGCCGCTTCAGCGGCGGTCACGATCCACTTGCTGGGCAAGTGAACGCGGAGGCGTCTGCGCCGGAGGCAAGTGGCCTTCCGGCGTCGGAAGATCGAGCCCGAGTTGCCCCCTCGAGTTCCGTGCGGGTTCGACCTGCGCACGGTCGCGCAGCTTGCGCGCGTACTCGATGCCGAACGGGGTCTTGCGAACGTACCGGTCGATGCTCCTGGCAAGCGCCCGATCCTCTTCAGCCTCCGAATCGGCGAGCGCCTGGGTGATCTGGACCCAGGCAAAGACAGCGTCCTGTCGGCTGCGCTCCGATCGCGGACTGGTCTTCGTATTAGGCCGCTCGGCGATCAGAGATCCCCGTTCGGCAGCCTTGACTCGCCATAGGGAATCGTAGTTGCGGACCTGCCCGCGCGTGGCCTGGCGCGAGGATTCGGCCTCGATTCCCCAGCCCCGCAGTCGCTCGGCAAAGGTCTCCCGCCAGCGCTGCAGGTCGGCCTTGCGGGGATTGAGCCGTTTGCCGTGACAGGATTCCGCGCGCACGCTGATGTGCACGTGCGGGTTGGCCTGGTGGTCGTGAAGCACCATGACGTAACGATGGTCGGCGAGCTCTTGCTGGGCAAACTCCCTTGCCGCCCGCTGCACGGTCAGCGGATCAGTTCCGCTCGGCATCGACAACATGATGTTGCAGGCCTCGCGACGCGGACTTGTCTCGTCGATGAAGGATCCGCCGTAGCGCCATTGGTCGGCCAGGTCGCGCAGGGCGTCCATGCCTTCGCGGGTGATGCCGCGGTCATCTTCGAACGGCAGCCTGCCGTCCTTGCTGATGTAGCGGAAGTGAGCAGCGATTGCTGCCATGCCCCGCCCTCCCCCGGTGACCCTGACCATGACCTGCGGCGCACGTCGGACCACGGTCGCTTTGATGCGAGCCCGGATCGTGGCGGCGCGCATCCGCGATCCGCCCGTGAGACGTGGAGGCCGCAGCCCCTTGACGATCCGGTTCTGTGGATAGAAGAGCCGCTCACCCCAGTGCACCAGGATTCCGTCGACGTCCGTGGTCATGGCTACCCTTGCTGGCTAAGCCCTGTGTTGGATGCCGGAACGGATCGGTTTGCAGACGGCTTCAGTTCGGAGATGACCCCCGAGGCAAGTGCCAGATGCGAACGCAGCTCCGCGACCATCGTCGACAGGCTGTCGAGCGCCAGATGAGTGGCCGATTCGCAGCGGTCATGCAGGAGCCGGTCCAAATGCTTGAGATCGACGAAGACGGCCGCCAGCCGATCGGTCGAGGCTCCGAGCTTGACCAACGCCTCGCGGCGATGCGCGAGCGCGGGCATGGGTGGTGCGTCTTCAATCAACGAACTGAGGTAAGTCCCGTATGAGGCTCCGCTTGCACGGGCACGCGCAGTCATCCGTTCGGCGATGTGCGTGGGCAGACGCACCGTCACCTTCACGCTCCTCTTCGAGGTCATCGTGGCGTCTCCGCACGATGGTCGCAGTTCGGAGGGCCGACCGATGACACCCAACTGCGTCAAGAGCAGCGCGCGCACGACGCTCGCGACAGGTGCGTTGCGCGCCTGGGCGTACGCGCGCAGTGGCTGCGCGATGCCGCAGAGATCGATGGTCAGGCGATCCCGCGGCATGACAGGTACCTCGGCCGGATCAGGTCGAGGCCGGCGGTCGCGTTTCTCTCCACCGCCGCACGTCGTCATCCCGCCAGGCGACCGCCCGCTTGGCCACCCGCACCGGGGCCGGGAAGGTGTGGTCTGCCACCATCCGGTAGATGGTGGAGCGCCCCAATCCGGTCACCTCGAGCACCGCGGGGAGCCGAAGAAGCCGCGAGATCGGCCAGGAGGTGTCCGACACCAATTGGGAGACCTTTTCCTTCATGACCGCTCCAGAAGTGCTGCGAGGGCGCGTTGAGTCAAAAGAGCTTAGTCGGGACGAGACGCAAGATCGCGACAGATTTCAGCGAAAAAAGAGCGGCTGCAGGAACGGTGCATCGTCACCGCCGCTTCGCACCTTCTCACCCACCTCGTCGCCCCTGGCGCCGGATCACCCTCAGCGACCGACCGCGCCGTGCAACTAACGGACAGGTCTGGCCATGCGTCGCTCGCGCCGGAGCGGTTCGTTGCGCCCGCAACCGCGCGCCTTCGGCCCATCCCTGCAGCGCGCAAATGTTTCGAAGGTCGGCCGTGCAGCGGATGCGGCCCGTCGCTCGTGCACTTCAATTGACGACTTGGGGTCATATCGCGATCCCTGCCGTGTTCGACCGAGTGCCGCGCGGCCGACGGCTTCCGCGGATGCTCCGGACATTTGCGAGACACAAGAACACCGCCTCGATTCGGACTCTCGACCGAATGACCGTTGCTCGGGGCTGCGCCTCTGCGACTTCCTCTGACCGCTCAGGGGAGCAAGTTGCTCAGCAACTAACCCCCTCCATCGACGACGATCACGCCGCGTTGATCAAAGACTGCGTCTCGATCATGCGCGACACCGGCCATGCGCGCCTGCGCCAGCGAGCGCGCTCACCTCGTGGACGCGTCCAGACTGCCATTGGCCTTTGGAAACGTCACGATGCCCCAAGGAGTGCTGAAACCGGAGATGGTCTGGACGCGCTGCCAAGTGGCCGTGTCGATGACCTCGACGTCGTTCGAGCGGCCGCAAGCGACAAATAGCCGGGAATCGTCCGGGCTGTAGGTGAAGTGCCAGCAACGCTTCCCGACCGGAACCTCGGCGACCTTGGCGTAGGTCTTGGCGTCAAACACCTGGAGCAGGCTGTCTCGGGCGGCGGCGACGACAATGTGCTTGCCGGTCTTGTCGAACGCCACGCCATACGGCCCCTTGCCGGTAGGTACTGTTTTCCTTGGGTTGAAGTCCGCGTCGAGGATGACCATGCCGTTGGAGTTCTCCAACGTGACGACGTAGTAGCTGCCGTCCGGCGCGAGCTTGATGCCTCGTGGGCGCGAGCCCTGAGAATGCAGATCGACCGTCTTTTGGAGCTGTGTGGTGGCGATGTCATAGACGGTGACTGTGTCGTTGCCCTCATTCGCGATGGCAAGGCGCTTGCCGTCCTTAGAGAACTCGATGCCTTCGGTCTCCGGTGCGCCAACGATGGACGCCACCACTTTGCGGCTGTTCAGGTCGATGATGGCAACCTGTGCGGGGACCTTCTCGCCGCCGTCGGCGTCCTTGCCGCTTTCGTCCTTCGAAGGTTTGCCTTCGGAGCTGGGCTCATAGGTGACGAAGGCCTTCTTGCCGTCAGGCAGAACGCGCAGGAACTCGGGATTTCTGCCCACCGGCACACGGGTCTGCACCTTGTGCGCCACCGTGTCGATGATCGACACGTCTCCGCTCTTCTGGTTTGCCGTCAAGAGGTACTTGCCGTCAGGTGTGACTGCCAAACCCCGTGGATCGCTGCCCGTGAGGTCGATCGTGCTCTGAACGGTCAGCCTGTCTGCATCGAGCAGGGTGACGCTGCCGCCCTGATTGGTGACATAGACGGTTCCGGAAGCAAGCGCCGGATCAATCGCTGCCAGTACTGCAACGATGACGCCACCCGCGCGGAAAGTCGGGGTGAGGTGGTTCATCAAGCGTTCCCTGGTGGAGCGGGAAGCAATTCGCCGCGGTGCGTCACGGCTTAAGCATCTGGCGTGCCTACGCGGCCGCAGGACCCAAGCGGCCCGTACCGTCACACTTGGGAGTGCCACCGCCACGACAGCTCTTGCTTGGGCGCCTGGTTCTGGTCCCTTACCGCAAGGAATCCACGATGCGTCGACCTGCAGAGGAAGTCGACGGCGGCGACTGTCGGCGTCATTTCCACGCGTAACGCAATCCGATCCACGCGCCACGGGGCGTTACGAGACCGAGGAACGGCTCAGCCACCGCGTTGGCCGGATCGAAGACACGCGCTGGGTTGGGGAATACGTTCTGACCCAGGATGCCGAAATTGGCGGCCTCACGGTTGAACACGTTGTCGATGCGCGCGAACAATTCCCAGTTCCTCGCGAACCGCCATCCCCCGTCGACGTTGACAAGCGCGTAGCCAGCAACGGTGCCGTGCACGTCGGCGTTGTTCTCGTCGCCGCGCGAGCGCACAGCGCTGTTGGCGACGAGGCTCGCGCCGAATGTCAGGGCCCCGCTCGCGGTGTAGTCGATCCGCACGCGCAGCATGTGCTGCGGGATAGCGGGTATGCGGTTGCCGGTAGTGACGAGGATGTCGCCGTTTGCGTCGGCGGTCGAGTTCGCGGGACTGTGCTCCCTGAAGCCACTGAGGAAGGTCGCGTCGATGTAGCCGTAACGCGCGACAACGCCCAGCGGCCCCCACTTCGTCGCTCCCGTCACCTCGAGTCCCTGGCGCCGAGTCTTGCCCACGTTCTGAAAGAATCCGGCGTTGATCGCGTTGCCGCTGCTGACGAACTGGATATCGTCGAAGAGGTCCGTGCGGTAGAGCGCCACGCTCCAGCTCGTGTCACCTTGCTTCCCGCGCGCGCCGATCTCGATCGTCTTGGCGACGACCTTCTTCAGCGCCGGATCGGCGACGAAGCTGTTGGGCAGTTTGCACGGTGCCGTCGGGTCAGCGCACGTCAGCTCCATCGCCGTCGGCGCTCGCATGCCTTCGTTGTAGCTCGCATACGAAGTGAATCCCGGCGTCGGATTGAAGTTCACCCCGATCGCGGGGTTGAAGCGACTGAAGCTGTGCTCGCCGTTCAGGTCGGGGCTCGTGCCACTCTCGTCGCGGATGCCGACGTGGTTGTCGTCATAGCGGCCGCTCGCGGTCACGGTCCAGCGGTCGTGGAGCGTGAACGTGTTCATCGCGTACAGCGCGAAGTTGCGGGTGCGCGTCTTCGCGTCAGTCTCCGGCGCGAAGTCGCCGATTGGAATGGTGCCGCGCGACGCGTCGAAGTGCGCCGGTTGCGACTCCTGCGTGAAACGCGCGCTGCCGGCGTCAGCGGTCCCGCCAAGCACCAGCTGGTTTGGGCGCCCCGCAAGCGGCTGCGTGAACGTCATCTCCAGCGCGCCGCCGTAACTCGTCTGGTCGACGACCGAGCGGTCGTTGAGTCCCTGCACGCCGTCGATCTCGCCGGTGTTCGGATCGACCGAGCCGAAGTCGTCATTGACGTTGCTCGACACGTTCGTGTTCCCGTAACGACGCAGGTAGAAGTTGCCGGCGACCAGCACGTCGTTCCGGACGAAATGGCTCGCTCTCACCGCGAGCATGGCGAGCTGGTTCTTGTTCAGGTCAGGGTACGTATACGCTTGGCGGCGATCGTCGAGAAACGAGAGTGGCAGCGTCTGCGTGCCTTCGAGCCGGTTGTTCGCCGCAGTGAGGCTGACGTCGAGGTTGTCGCGCTCCGTCTCGTATCCGACCTTGCCGAAGAGCTGCCCGACGCGGCTCGGGTTGTGCTGCGCCCAGCCGCGATCCTTGGACAGGTTGCCGGTGAGGTAGTAGTCCCATGGCCCCGAGGCTCCGCCTTGCTCGATCGTGAGCGTGCTGCTGCCGAACGATCCACCGGACAGCTCAATGGAGCCACCCGGATACTGCCGACCGCTCTTCGTGTAGATCGCCAGCGCGCCACCGAGCGTGTTGAGCCCGAACAACGGGTTCGAGCCAGGGATGAGTTGCAGGCTCCCTATCGCCGATGGCGCCAGCAGGTCCCAGTTGACGACGTCGCCGAACGGCTCGTTGATGCGCACGCCGTCCTGGAACACCGAGAGGCCTTGCGGCACCCCGAGCAGCGGCGATGCCGTGAAGCCGCGAAAGCTGATGTCGTTCTGGTACGGGTTGCCTTGCGCTGCGTTGACTGTGACGCTGGTCGGGTTGCTTTCCAGAAACCCGGAGAGGCTTCCGGGTCGCTGCCTGGCGAGGTCCTTGCTGCCATAGACCTGCACGTTCGCGGGGACGTCTTTAAGCGGCGTGCCGAGCCCAGGAAGTGGTGTCGTCCCGACCACCTCCACATGCTCGAGCTCAAGTGCCTCGGCAGGGTTGCCCGCTGAACAGGCAGGCTGCCACCCGACCGAGACGCAAGTGCCGAGTGCGCAGCAGGCGATTCGCCACCTGAGAGACGCCGCGAGATCAAATCGAAGGTCTCGAACGGCGAGCGTCATCAACAAGCGCTGGCAGACGACATGCCCGCACGATAGCCCGTCAGCCTCCTAATGAGTGACCGGTAACGGAGGCGCAGCGCGCATACGCGTGGTTGACTGCAGAGTGCCGGTCACGGCCGATGCCGTCGTTCGGGGCACCTGCTCGAGCGGCTCACATCAGTCTGATGCCGGCGTTCGACGTCCACTACTCGTCAGCCGGTCGCGATCGATTTCAGACGGAGCCCGCCCTCCGCCGCTCACGTCATCTGAGGTCGTGTCGCCCGTGTGCTCGGCGTCTAGGCTCGTCACCCGGCACCGATGTGACCCTTGGTCTCCGGCTCGCGCTCCAGTAGGGTGAACAGCACCTCGAGCGCGTTGCGCTTTTCGGCCATGTAGTCGTGCGCGTCGTAGTGACGCGCCTGCACGCCAGTGAGGCCGTGCGACTGCAGCTGACCACGAATGTCCCGGCTGATCCCATTGGCAGCGAGCAACGTCTCAACCCCTGAGCGAATGCGCTTCAGCTGGAATTCGGTGATGCCGCCAGCCGCCTCGCGAGCCCACCCCGCCAGCGTCGTCGCGCTCACCGGCCGCACCCCGGCAGTTGTCGACATGACATGGTCGCCTTTGCGCTCAAGGGCTGCGAGGTCCGCCACGATCGGACGCAGAAGCGGCAGCGTATGACGCCGTCCACCATGCCCTGGCCTCCCCTTCCCGTCGATGATCGCAATCGAGTCGTGGCCGACGTCCGACCAGCGCAGCCGCAAGAGTTGCTCGACCCGCTGACCACCGGTCAACAAGTGCAGCCGCAGGAACGTCCCTCTTCGGCCTTCCAGGCCCTTGATGGCTCGCCAGTACGCCCGCAGCTCCTCGAGCACAAGTGGGCGCTTGTCGGCTCGATCGAAAGCCGAGTCACGCCTCGTCTGAGCGGCGGGGTTGAAGACGACCGCGAACGCCTTGAACGCCACAGGTATTGACGCTGAAGAACGCACATCGATCGCGCACTGGTATGCAGCCCGCAGGTACGCCCGCAGCTTGTTGGCGGTCCTCCCCTTGCCCGCCTCGACGAGGCGCCGGAGCATGTCGAGAACGTGATCAGGCGTGACCTGCGCTGCCGGCATCGAGGCGAGCTTGGGCCAGGGCGCTAGAACGTGAAGCCGAAAGAGGCTATCCGCGTCGTACCAACTGCGCCTGCCTTGCCGCTTCAGGTGTTCGACGTAGGCGGAGAACAGTCGATACAACGTGCGCTCGCCGAGTTCGATGCGCTCAGCCTGCTTAGCATCGTGCGCCCTCCTCTCAGCGGCCCGCGCCTCCCGATAGCCACCGACATTCGCGTGCTGCTCATGAAGCGCCCCTAGCTCACGACAACGCGCCAGGGCTGCACGCACGCTGTAGCCGCGACCCGTCGGAGCGACGCTGCGGGGCGGTGCGATCGGGTCGTAGATGCCGATCGGTTCGCGAGCCTTCTTGCCGTGGTACGAGTACCGCCAGTAGAACTGAACGATGCCCGTCGATAGACGTCGCGCCTGCAGCGATCCGCCGCGTTCAAGGCGCGACTCGACCGTCACGAAGCCACCGGTCGGCAGCGATTTCAGCGATTGTCCGTAACTCATCTGGTGCCACTCTGGTGCCACTTTTGGGTGAGATGGTCAAAATCTAGCTCGGACGATTTTGGACGTTTATACGAGTGAAAACAAGGACATAGCTCTTCCCGGAAGATTCGCGAAAATCCCGGTCTGGAGGACTGTTAATCCGTAGGTCCCTGGTTCGAGCCCAGGTCGAGGAGCCAGCAAACACAGGTGCCCGCGAAGCGGGCACTTTCGTTTGGGACACTGGTGGGACACTCGGCCGAACGACCGCCTGTCCTGTGCGATCGGGATGGCTTGCCTTTGGTTTGGCTTGACTTCAACCCGAGCGACCTGTCGCAGTCAGGGTCCTGCCGAGTGGTCCGGCTCCTCACCGGGAGGCTTAGGGGCGGCGTCTGTGGGTGCCAGTCGCGTCTCATCCGACGCGGTCCCCTGCGGCGCCTGTCGCCCACGCCTAAACCGCCGGACGTCGATACGCCAGGCACGGACCTGGCGGAGAAGTGCGTGCGCGTGAGCCTGAAGGCCGGCGAATTCCGCGCGCAGGCCCTCTTGCTCCCGGGTCGCGCTCTTTCCTCGCAAGATGGACATGATGGCGCCTCTCGCCGCTAGACGGGGAAGGGGTTGTCGGTCTTCAGCCGGTAGGTCTTGCCCGCGGGCCAGTGGGCGTCGATGACGGCCGAGAAGTCCTGCCAGCCCGTGTTCTTTTGCGTCAGGTTGCGGTACGTGTGGCCAAGCGTGCCTGCTCCGGCCGCGACGATGTCGCGCCAGCTGTGGTTGAGCTGGAAGCGCAGCCAGTTCAGGAACAGCACCGAACAGCCGATCGACGGGTAGTCGACGTCGGTCGGATACGTGGTGTCCACGAAGTTCTGGCGGGCGCTGTTCAGCCACGAATTGGAGGAGATGAAGCCGGGCGCCTCGACGCCGCGGTAGATGTCGTTGGCGAGCACGCGCGAGAGGCCCTCGCCGTTGCTTGCCCCGCAGTCCCAGCCGCGTCCGAAATTGGCCATGAACACCTCGTCGGCCTCGGCGACCAGGAGCGAGCGGATGAAGTCGACATTGGCAGCAGAGTTGCCGCCGACCTGGATGTCCGTGCCCAGGCAACTCGAATGCGACGCGCCGGTGGATCCGGTCGTGACGTGCACGACGAAGGGCATGCGTCCGGGAGTGATGCCTCCGAACACCTGCGCAAGGGTGGCGTAGTCACGCTCGCAGTCGGCGAGGATCGCCTGGGCGAGCGTCGCGCCCTTGTGGCGCATGCTCGTGAGGTACCAGACGTCGAAGTGCGCGGTCGCGCCGGCGTGCGTGAGCTTGGCGCTGGCTGCCATGGCCATCACGGCGTCGACATGAGCGCGATGGACGGTGACGCGGCGATGGCCGTGCATCGTCGGTGCGGCGACACGCGCTGCGGTCACCATCGACTTCGTGGCCTTCAGAGGCATCGCGCCCCTGCTGGGCGTCTTGGAGACCGTCGCGACGGCGCTTGTGCGTGGCATGGCGTTCCTTGGAGCCGGGAGGTCACCAGCTTACCGAGGACGCGCACAGGCGCGAATCTGGCAAGCCTTACAGGGTGGGCACATGGAAGAGGCTCCGAGCCGTGTGCGCCGTCAGCCGAGTGCAGCGCGTAGGCGATCTGCTCTTCCGTGAACCTCCGACTTCTTCATCGCTTCTCCTGGGCCCCCTCAGGGCCGATTAGAGGCGACCGCCTCCAGCTTGACCTGTGAAGGGTTCCCGGGGGAACGTCAGAACTGCAGACCTCAGTCCGTACGCGTCCGCGGAAGGCAGTCAACTCCAGATTGGGCGCGGCGCTCGCGAAAGCGGAGGCGGCTATCGCATACTCGCCTTGTTCGCGACGCACCCGCGGAGCTTACGGATCGAGCGAGGGACCCCGCCATGCAGATCCGGGTCGGTTTCGAGATGACGTATGCATGCCCGCAGCCGACGCCGATGCTGCTGGTGCTTAACGTTCATCACTCGCGGGCGTCCGACCTCGTTCGGCCTGACCTCGTCGTGACCACGCCTGCGGTGCCGCTGCGGGCTTACCGTGACCTGTTCGGCAACTGGTGCAGCCGCATCGTCGCGCCAACGGGCCGGATCGTCATCACCGCTGATGCCGTGATCAACGACAGCGGCCTCCCGGACGTCGTCGATCCGCACGCTCCACAGACGCCGGTGGAGCACCTGCCGGAGGAGACGCTGGTGTATCTGCTCGGCAGCCGCTATTGCGAAACCGACCACCTGTCCGACATCGCTTGGCAACGCTTTGGGGCCAGCCCCACCGGCTGGGCGCGGGTGCAGGCTGTCTGCGACTTCGTCCACCGCCACATCGTCTTTGGGTACGAGCACGCGCGGCCAACACGCACCGCCTGGGAAGCGTACAACGAGGGCGTCGGGGTCTGCCGCGACTACGCCCACTTGGCGATCGCGTTCTGCCGTTGCCTGAACATTCCGGCGCGTTACTGCACCGGCTACCTCGGTGACATGGGCACACCGCCGCCGTACGGCCCGATGGACTTCGCCGGCTGGTTCGAGGCCTGGCTGGGCGACCGCTGGTACACCTTCGATGCGCGCAACAACACGCCCCGTATCGGCCGCGTGTTGATGGCACGCGGACGCGACGCGTGCGACGTCGCCCTGTCGACCACCTTCGGCCCCAACACGCTGGAGTCCTTCAAGGTGTGGACGGACGAGGTGCTACCTGCCTGAGCTCCCCTATCGGCTCTGGGCGCCGCGCGCCATCCGTGCCGCAAAGCATTAGTCACGCAGCACACGAAGCCCCGAGAGTTCGCGGACCATGGCCTCCCGCTCGTCGATCAGCTGGCGTGCGCAAGCGGTCAAGGCACTGCTGCGAGTCACGCGCCGCCGGCGCATCTACTCCTCGGTCGCCGGCTTGATGGCCGGCATCGAAGCGACGCGCCGGGCAGGCCCGGCGCGCCCGCCTTCTGCGTTGCTACGAACGGTGAACGTGGAGGCGGAGCGGGTCGGCGCCTGTGAGGTCTACACGCTGCGGCCGCGTTCCCAGTCGAGCGGCCAGGTGGTGCTCTACCTGCACGGTGGCGCCTACTGCCGGCCGATCACGCCGCAGCACTGGTCGTTCCTGCGATGGCTCGTGGCAGACGAGGGCTGCACCGTCGTCGTGCCGCTGTACCCGCTGGCTCCGGAGAACCAATGCCTGGAGACCGTTGGTGCCGTTCGCGAGGTGCACGAGAAACTGATCGAGCGCCACAAGCGCGTCGATGCCTTCGTGGGTGATTCCGCGGGCGCAGGCCTGTGTCTGGCGCTGTGCCAGGACCTGGGGGAGGCGGGTAGGCCTCTGCCAGGCCGCATCGTGCTGATCACGCCCTGGGTCGATGCAACGCTGACGCATGCGTCCATCGCGGGGACTGAACGGCGCGATCCGATGCTCGCGATCCACGGCATCCGCGAAGCCGGTCGCCTCTATGCGGGATCACTGGGCGCGGAACACCCGTGGGTCAGCCCTCTGCGTGCCGACTTGCGCGGACTGCCGCCGATGCAGGTGCTGGCAGGGACAGACGACATCCTGCATCACGACGCCATGGCCTTCGCTGACAAGGCTCGAGCGGCGGGCTGCGCCATTGAGCTCCACCTGGCTGACGGGATGGTCCACGCGTGGCCGCTCCTCCCGGTTCCTGAAGCGCGCCTTGCGCGACAGGCGATCGGGAAATTCTTGAAGGAGCCCGCAGCGAGCACCCAACTACCTTCGCGGGCACACCCTAGCGGCGGCTGAGCGCTCTTCGATTTCCCGACAGGCTGTTGAGGGTCGGTAGCTCCAACTCGCTAGCGGTCGGAGCAGTCACTCGGCCCTTCTCTGGTTCGCGCTGGGCATGAAGAGGCGACGGTCTTCACTGCTTCCGTCAGGCCTTCTCAACCATCAACGATGCATTGGGCGTTCGCCCGGACCTTCAACTTGCGGAACTGGCGCCTTTGCAAGTGCGTGCCGCGGTGAAGTTCGGACCTGCCCTGCGGACGCTTGAGGCTATCCGGCAGCGCCAACGCGCTGGCGACCAAGCCACCGCCTCCAGGGGTCGTCGCGCAGGACCCCATCGCCCTCCCCGAGGTGCCTCAAGGCTGGGAGATGCCCGCGAACGTCTTCAGCAGCCAGTCGAACACCGCGGCATGGACGAGCGAGATGCTCCCGCACTGGCAGTGCTCGCCGCCGCCCGAAGGACCGTCGAACACTCGAGTGGTCACGCTGTGCGCGTTGACCAGCGACTTCTCGAAGTCGGCGACCTGATGGTAGGGAATGAAGTGATCCTGCGTGCCGGCTAAGATCAGCACGTCCTGGCAAATACGATCGGCCATCGGAGCGAGCCGGAAGTGCGAGAACGCTTGCAGCGTGTCCCCGGGGTTGCTTGTTCCCATCGTCCAGAGAGCGTTGTGATACGCCCAGGAGACGCCGGCATTCTTCAAGGCAAGCGGGTTCTGCTGCACCACGCCGAAGGTCCGCGCCGCAGCCTCGTGCAGGTCGAAGCAGACGTCGTACGCGACGACACCGTCGATGCGTCGATCGAAGGCCGCCGCGCGCGGCGCCAGATAGCCGCCCATGCTCATGCCGAGCAGCACGATCTTCGAGGGTTTGTCGTGCGTGCGTAGG
>DATKMS010000118.1:0-25234 GCA_035541735.1 Candidatus Margulisiibacteriota bacterium | reverse complement strand
GTTCGCCCGCACTGGGCTCCAACCACCTGCAGCAGCAGCCATGGTATCGCATCGGTCGAGACGGAAGAGGTGGCCATCTGCTTGGCCCAGACGCTGCTCGTGTCCGCCGAGTCCTGCCACGTGGCGCGCAGGGTGCCACTGGCGTCGGGCGAGCCGGGGCTGGGGATGGGGATGGGGCTGAAGTTGGGGCTGAGGAAGTGGGTGATGATCTCCTCGTTATGGTCATCGTACAAGGTCGCCTGCGGTCCGAAGAATGCCCAGGCGAAGCCGGAGGCCGGACACGCCGCTGCCGCCGTAATTGTGTTGGGGCACGGCAGGCAAATGTAGTCCTGTGTGCCGCTGGCGTGCCCTTCGAGGAACTTCACGTTCCCCGGCGGCACGTCCAGATTCGTGGGCACCGGGATTGGCGTCACGGTGACCGTCGGAGTTAGCGTCGGTGTGGCGGTCTGGGTCGCGGTTGCAGATGGGGTGCTGGTGCGCGTCGCCGTCACAGTTTGTGTTGATGTGCTGGTCGGCGTCAGCGTCCGGGTCACCGTTGCCGTCGGCGTGTTGCTGCGCGTTGCGGTCGCGGTTTGCGTCGGCGTGCTCGTCGCGGGCTGGGTTCGTGTCCGCGTGACTGTTGCTGTCGGGGTGCTCGTGGCCGTGGGTGGGGGAGGGCCTTCGTTGCTGCTCCCACACGCCGACACCAGGAGCAGGCCGCTGCCCATGAGCACGACCTTGAACCAGTGTTGTGGCTTCATTGTGAGTGCCTCCTTTGGAGTGTGCGTCTTCGCCATGGTCGGCCTCCTACTCGGCCTTGTAGAAGAAGTAGTCGGCGGTGTAGGGCACCAACGCCTTAGTGCCGACGTCTGTTGACTGAGCGCATCCGGTCGAAGGGGCGACCCCGCCGGAGGTGCTCAGCCGCTGGATGTAGGTGGTCGCCGTCAGCGTGGTCCCTCCGGTTCGCCCGGGTTCGGATCCAACCACTTGCAGCAGGAGCCAGGGGATTGCGCCCGTCTCTACGAAGGTGGGGTCGGAGGAGGTGGCGATCGCCTTGCCCCAGACGTGGCTGGCGTCGTGAGAGTCCTGCCACGTCGGGCGGGGTATGGCAGGACTTTCGAAGATGTTGGTGCTGAGGAAGTGGGTAATGATTTGTTCGTCGAGGTCGTTGAACAAGGTGGCCTGCGGCTTGACGAAGGTCCACGCGAAACCGGTGGCCGCAGGCTGGCAGATGTAGCCCTGGGTGCCGGCGGCGTGACCGACGAGGAACGCCGTGTGCCCCGCAGGGACCTGCAGATTGTCGGGCACTGCCGGCGGTGTGATGTCGTCCGCGTGCGCCGGCAGGGTGTGCACTACGGCAAAGATCAAGGCGGCGGCCGCGACGCAGACGACGAGAATGTATGTCCGTGGCGTGGCGCGGTTCACGAGTCTTGCAGAGGTTGGCATATGAGGTTTCTCCTTTCTGGCTTCAGGGCGTGACAACGCGCGGCACACGTGTGCCGCGGGAGGGGACAAACGGGAATTGAGCGATTGATTCATTGCGCCGTTTGCCCAGTGGTGGAAACGAAGGCAGCCGGTTGGCTCAAACGGACCAGGAGATGGGATCGTGGGGGTCCGGCAAGTAGGCGCACTGATAGCCGGTCTTGATCGTAGCAATGAGATGCAGACCGAGCGCAGTATGGTGCTGCTCGATCTTCTGGACCGCGGCCTTGATGCGCTTGGTTACCGCCAGGCGGGCGCGCTCATCCATTGTGGATTTCGGATTGTGGATTGCGGAAGCGCCATCGCTATCCAATCCGCAATCCGCATTCCGCGTTCCGTAGTCGCAAGCCGCGGCCAGGCCGGTGGCAGAGAAACGTCGGCCGGGGTGGAGTAGGAGGTGGGCGAGATAGCGTAGCCCCTTGGCGTCACGCAGCCGGCAGAGCGCCCCCTGGTAGACGATGGTCCAGTACTCACCCTCGAGGCGGAAGATGTCGCCAGGCGCGGCGACAGCGGTGCGCCGTCGGTGCGCCGACGGAGAGCGTTGTGTACGGCGCGTAGTCATACCATCCTCCAGTCGCGCGTGGCCATCCTCCTTTCGCGCGTGAGCACGTGTTGTGCAGAGTTCTTCGTCGATCGGTGTCAGTACAAAGGCGTGACGATGCGGGGCACATGTGTGCCCTTACGCGGTACAAGCCGGAATTGGGCGATTAAATCGCCGCTTGGTCGAGGGATCGGCTGAATCGAGGGCACACGCGGCCGCGGACCGTTCGGATTGCGAGGTGTTCAACGATTCGAGGGTGGGATCCCTCGAACTCGGCCTACCCGACCAGCCAGGAGATCAGGGTGTCCGCCGGGGGTGCGTAGCAACAGAAATAGCCCGTGGTGACGCCGGCGGTCAGATGGCGTGCCAGGGCGGGGTTGGCGTGGCTGATCTTCGCCAGCGCCGCCTTGATCCGTTTGGTGACGGCCAGGCGGGCCCGTTCCGCGTCGGAAGCGACGCTGCGGTCGCGGCCACCCAGTCCCGTGGCGGCGGCGAGTTGCTCCGAGATCGACTCAATTTCGTTGCGTGCGCGGTTCACCCGGCCCGGATCGTTGAAGCGCTCGGCCTCTTCCCGTTCGGCGCACAGGTCAGCAAGCCGGCGCTTGAAGTCGGCCTTGGCCTTGGCATCGAGGACTGGACCCGCATCACTCAGCGCAGGCACGCGCGAACCCGATTCGCCAGCCAGCCCGGGCGACACCGGAGTGTCCGCAACCAGCGCAAGCAACTCGCGCGCGTGAAATTCGCGTCCCGGATGGCGCAGCAACTGCGCAATATGGTGCAGCCCCTTGGCGTCGCGCAGCCGGCAGGTCGTGCCTTCCCAGGTGATGGACCAGTACTCGCCTTCGTGGCGAAAGGCCGCGCGGCCATTGTGTGGGCTGTCGTCCCGGGAGCGGTCGAGACGAGCCGCATGCTCCGTGACGCGCAACCGTTCCTCCAACACCGTCGCCTTGCGCTGTGCCTCTGCCGCGTCCGCCATGACGTCGCGGAACGAATCGGCAACCTCGGTCTCTGTCGCGCTGTTTGCCCGCTCGACGCGCCGGCGCTCATAAAAATGCCCGGCAACGGCGCCGAGCAGGGGAATGAACCAGAGGATGGCAGGAGCCAGATGATATGCGGAGGCAACCGCGGCGATGGCGCCGAGTCCCAGACCGCCGCCGAGCAGCGCCGGCAGTGGCCGTTTGCGATTCAAGAAGTAGAACTCGTAGTCACAGCAGTCATCACCCAGGGCGATACACTTGTACTCGCGGACGTGCGCCGGGGGCATCCCCCACCAGGTAGGAGCCAGCCGCGATGTCTCCTTGCGCGCCAGACACAGGAGCCGGCTCTCGGGGCAAGCGCTGGCCCAGCGCACGCGGACCGAGTGCGCGGTGATGTGCTCGACCTTGAAGCGGCCAACCGTGGAGAAGAACCCACTGAGCCGCTCGGCCGCCCGATATACGAGAGTCGGCGTTGCCGCCCAGAACATCAGGCGAAAATACCGAGAGCCTTGATGGAGGTCGAAAACAATGATGGCTCTGAACTCCTCATCGCTCGCCACCCGGGCGCGTGCTGCCGCCAGCACCGCCTCGAACTGTCGCCAGGTCACCCAGTGGTGGTTCCTTTCGAACCACTCCGGCTGGACCCCGCTCGCCTTGCAGAGGTCGCGCTCGGCGCCGTCACCGTACGTGGCGCGACACCAACGTGCGATCGGGCGCAGGAGGGCGAGGTTGTACAGTGCATCGGCGGAACCGGCTGATACCGGTTGCGGCGCGGCGCGGAGCGCGCTGAACGAGTGCGTTGCGAGCTCATCTGGGGTGGCGCGTGCACCGCCGTTGCCGGCTACGGGTGCGTGTCGGGTCGTCGCGTCGAGCATGCTTCCTCATTGGGTCCGTGTGGCGCTCAGCGTGACGCTGAACGGGGGGTTTGGGACCCTTCGACAAGCTCCAGGTGAGCGGAAAGCCCTTCGGCGCATACGAAAAACAGAAGCTGCAGCATGGTGTTCAATTTGGCGCGCAGGTTAGAACTATCGATGTAGAATGTCTATCCCGTAAAACTACGTGGTTTTCTCATGACCCGCGGGTGTGAGTTGAGCGGACCTTAGCCGCGGCACGGTTGAGAATTCTGCAATTTTACATTGGTAAAGGTGCCGCGCCGGACGCTCCACTCATGGGAGCG
Source organism: Candidatus Margulisiibacteriota bacterium (assembly GCA_035541735.1). Classification (GTDB taxonomy): domain Bacteria; phylum Desulfobacterota; class Binatia; order HRBIN30; family HRBIN30; genus DATKMS01. Next base: position 21,078 of record DATKMS010000118.1, on the reverse strand, counting down.
GAGTCGTCCTCGTGGTCATTCGAGGGACCAGGACGTGGGGCTGTCGGCCTTCGGCGCGTACGAACAGAAATAGCCGGTGGTGATGGCCGCCGTGAGATGCTGCGCCAGCGACGGGTGGGCGTCGCGGATCTTCGCCAGCGCCGCCTTGATGCGCTTGGTCACTGCCAAGCGGGCACGCTCGGCGTCGGAGGCGGCGTGCCGGTCGCGGCCACCCAGGCCGACCGCGCCGGCCAATTGCTCGCTGATCACTTCGATCTCTTCCCGCGCCCGTTGCGCGCGGCCGGGATCATTGAAGCGCTCTGCTTCTTCCAACTCGCTACGCAGGTCGTCGATGCGGCGTTTGTACTCTGCCTTCGCCTTGGCGTCGAGCACGGGACCGGCATCACCCAAACCGCGCTCGCGGAGCGCCTCGCTGGCGCGGGCGTCCCAGTCAATCGGCCCGCCTGGAGTGCCTGGGGAGAGATCCGCTCCTGCCTCTCCGATCGCCGCGATCAGTTGGCTCACGTGAAATTCCTGGCCGGGGTGGCGGAGCAGGTAGGCGATGTAGTGCAGCCCCTTGGCGTCCTTCAAGCGCGCGACACGGCCCTCGAACACGATGGTCCAGTAGTCGCCTTCGCGGCGGAAGATGGTGGCAGAGTCCGGGGCGTCGGGTGGTGGGGGCTGGTTGCGGGGCTCCAACTCCTGAGCCCCGAGCTCCGACTCCTGAGCCGCGCTCTTCGCGTTCTCGATGGCAACCGCGAGGTGTCCTGCGAGCGCTTCGAGCAACGCCTGGTCCTCGTCGTCGAAGACGGCTGCCCCCAACAGGTTTACCGCTTCGATGACCCCGATCACACCGGTGGGCGAAAGCAGGGGAGCACACAGAAGCGCCCGCGGCCGGTGCGCGGTGAGCTGATCCGCGGCGGCGACGAAGCGCGGGTCGGCCGACGCTTCGTCAACCCGAATCGACGTCCGGCTGCGCAGCACACTGCCCACGATGCCCTGGTCCGCTGGGAAGCGGCGTTCTGGTGCGGCGCTGGCGGCTGCGGGCGCATGCTCGGCGATGTAGGGGCAGTACACCTCGCTGGTCGCCGCCCTTGCGAGCAACACCGCAACCGCCTCGGCGTCCAGTAGCTCGCGGCATCTGGCGAGCGCGTCCTGGAGCAGCGGTGCGAGTTGCCGGTGCTCGCCAAAGCGTCGCCCGACCTCGTCGGCGACGCGGCGCCAGTCGCGATCGTCGTCCACTATTGCCCCTCCGCAGCAAACTTCCAGGTGCCACCGTCGTGCACCAGGAACTTGGTGACGCGCACCTCGAGGGATACGGGCTCGCCCGTGTCTTTGTCGATGAAGTTGTCGCGGCGGGTGTAGGACACCGCCAGATCGTTGGCGCGCGGCAGGATCTTCACGTCGGCGAACTCGACGCGCAGCTTGGCCGCGTCTTTCAGGTAGGCATCGATCTTCTGGCGCTGGCTCGGTGGGAACGAGACGTACAGCGAGGCGAGGCGGTCGAGGTCGCCGCGTTCCTGCGCCTGGCGGTACTCTTCCAAGATCTCGCGTGCGGCGCTTTCCGGATCGGCGGGCGGCGGTTGTGCCATGGCCGCGCGTCCCAGGTGAAGCTCGATCGCCCACGAGCGTTGCCCTTGCGGAGGCGATAACTCGCCGCGCGGTTGCTGCGGGTCTGCAGGTGGCGGCTCGGCGCGAGCCGGTGCCGGCTCGGCCATGCCCTCCGCTCCCAACAACATGCGGTACTTGTCCAGGCGCGAATTCGTGGTCTTCTTGACGGATGCCGTTTGCGCGTCGGTGAGGCGGACACGCAGATGATCGAGTGTCGCGAGGGCGAGTTTCTTCTGCAGGCTGAAGAACTCGTCTTGCACACCCTCGACGTTCTCGGCGGTCTCCTGCAGACCGTTGACAGGATCGACGATCCGCGCGTCCATGCGAATCGAGTTGCCGAGCACCGCAAACGATCCGGTGATGAAGCGGCTGACGCCCAATCGGCGCGCCGCCGCCATGCGATCGAGCCCGCCTTCCTGGGCGACCCGCTGGATGATCTCGGGAGCGATGACCGAGAGTTGCGGAATTTTGCTCAGCTCGGTGTTGAAGGTGGTTTGCAGGGCTTTGCAATACCAGTTGCTCTTCGCGTCATCACTGCGCTGATTCTCGAACTCCATGACGGCGATTGTGGTGCCTGCCTCGGGCGCCGCGAGCGGGGAGCGCCGTTGCGCGGCGCGCTCTGAGTTCAACCACAGGTACCAGAGCGCCAGCGGCACAAGGGCGGCGGCAATCGCAATGCCCCCCACGCCCCAGTGACGTCGGTAGGAGCGCGCGGCGACCGCCGGGGGCGGCGCTGGGACGGGTACCGGCTGGGTCGCCTGCGGCGCAACGCGCGTAGCTTCACCGGTGGCCGGTGCGACTTCGAAGACACTCAGCGGCTCGGGAATGCCTTTGGCGGCGACCGGCGGCTGGGGATCGAAGCGGATGTGGCGGATGCGGTTGCGGACCCTGGCCTGCACGACGTCCGACACCAAGAATTGGCAGCGTGCAGCGTCCGCGGTCGACTGGATGCGTGCCGCGCGATTGACCACCGCGCCGATGACGTCGCCCGCTTCGTTGCGGTAGACCTCTCCGTAGTGCCCCCCCAGCCGCACGTGCCAACCGCGGCGCAGAAACTCTTGTTGTACGGCGAAGCCGCACTCCACCATGCAGTGCGCGGTGGAGAAGGTGGCCATGAAGCCGTCGCCTTCGTGTTTCACCTTGTAGAGTTCTGGGGCGAAGCGTGTGGCGGCGGCGTTGATGACGTTCCCGTACTCGCGCAGCTTGACGACGGTCGACGGTTCGTCGCGTTCTGCTTCTTCGGTGGATCCTTTCAGATCGCCGAAAAGAATGGCAAGGCCGACGCGGTCGCCGTGGCCGGTCATGGATGGTTCAGCTGTCAGCGACGCCCTCGTCTTGGCGGGTGCCAGCTGGAGTCGGCACGGACGGCAGCCGGGGAGAACTCACCTGGGGGATCTCGTCTGGCGGATTCCGAGCCACTTGGGAGCACACCAGTTCGGCAGCACAGTCGTCTGCTAGCGTGTAGCACCAAGGGCTGTGCGCGTCCACTTTCGCCTGGTGCCATATTATTCTTCGCCTGGAGCTTGTGGAGCTGTTCGACGAGTGCGATACGTCACGCAGCTTTCCGGTGCAGCAACGATCGAGGTCTGTGGTTTCCGCATGGAGTGGTGGGCTCAGTGATGGCCCGACGCGCAATTGCAGGTCGATCTGGCCGGCTCCTGGTCGCGTTGCTCGCCGGAGTATGCTGGGGCGCCGCGCCTGGGCAGGCGCAGCTTGAGAATCAGTTCGGTGGCCAGGACCGCGCGGACGCGGCGCGGCAAATGATCATCCTGGGAGTGCAGCAGGGTATCGGAACGCTGCCGCCAATGTCTGGGCAAGCGTTCACCTACGAGTATGATCCCGCCAGCGACACCTACGTGCGCAGCAAACGACTGGGGCCGACGGTGCTGCGCTCGCCGCAAACCGTGGGTGCCGGTCACTTGAGCCTACGCGTCGCTGGCTCGTATTTTGGACTCGCCGGTTCGCCCGGCCCGATTCCATACCACGTCAAGTCCGACCAACCGCTTCCCGGTCAAACACAGCCCCTCTCAGGCGTTGCGCTCATCGGGCTCAATGCCAGCGCCAAGGTGGGGGTCATCAATCTGGCCGCCACATACGGCCTTACCAATCGCGTTGACATGACGCTCGTCCTGCCCATCGTCATCGTCGATGCGCAGGCGTCGCAGGTCTTCAGCAGCGCCAGGGCCGGGCTCAGTCAACCGCCCAACCGGGCCAAGATCGCTGCGGTGCCCATCGTCAACGGCGACGTCGCCGGCGCACTGCGAACCCTCGACACGGCTCTCAAGCCGGGCGGGCCGCTGGTCCTGCGCCAGGAAACCTTCAGCGACCTGGGCTTCATGTTCAACGGAGGAACACACGCCGGTGTGGGCAGAATCAGCATGGGCGCGAACGCGACGCTCTACGCCGACAAGCGTCTCCAGGTGGCCTGCGCGCCCGAATTCTTCTTTCCCAGCCCGAGCGAAGACAACTTCGCCGGTTCGCAGAGCGCCGCGATCCTGCCGCGGCTGGTTGCGGCGTTCGCCGCTGCAGGTGCGCTGAAGCTGCATGCGGATGCGGGATACAGTTACGACTTCGACCACGACGAGCTGCGCGGTTTTACGTGGGACGCCGGGACATCGATTCCGGGCGAGAAGGTGACCTTTGATCTCGGCTTCGGCGGAACGAAATACAATCAAGGCATCCAGTGGACGCCGCCGGTCGCGCACAATGCACCCATCCAGGTCTTCCCTGCCTCTACGGCGACGGCGCTCGGCGATACGCGGTTGGGCGACAACTTTGTCGATTTCATTGCGGGTGTTAAGGTGCGCATTACGGAGCGCCTGGTGGCGAGCGGCGCGGTGAGCGTGCCGGTGACGGACGAGGGCTTTCAGCCCGCCGCGGTGGGCACACTTGCCCTCGAGTTCTATTTGTAGCGGAAGGGGAGCCGAAGATGGAAACGCGCAATGGTTGGACCATCGAGAGTTCGTCAGTTCTCTCGATACTCATGCTGCTGGCGGTGTGTTGCCTCCCTGCCATTGCCCTCGGCCTCGACACACCGACACCCACTGCGACGCCGACGCCGCGGCCGTGCGTCGGCGACTGCAACAACGACGGGCACGTGACCATCGACGAACTCGTTGCCATGGTCAACATGGCGCTGACTGGTGTCGGCCAGTCGGTATGTGCCTGGGCAGACCGAAGCGCGGACGGTACGATAGATGTCCCCGAGATCATCGACGCCGTCGATGCAGCTTTGTACGGATGCGCGTCGGCACCGCTGCTGACACCGGCTCTCACTCCCTCACCGACGGGCACCCCTCCGGTGTGCGGCAACGGCAACGTTGAGCCACCCGAAACGTGCGATGATGCCAACACCGTGAACAGTGACGGCTGTGAGCATTGTGTCACGCAGCCGGGGTACACGTGCGTGGGCGAACCAAGCCATTGCTACATTATTGTGACGTGCGGGGGACCGAATCCTACCTGTTCAGGGCCACCGAGCGCGCGCGCGAAAACAACCCCGACTCCGCCGCGCGGGAGACGGCGGTAAGGCTGACCTCGAACACCCGTGCGTCTCGAACGTGTGCCGCAGGTACTACCAACCGGCAGAAGCTGCGGCAAGAAAGACCCCCGGTCCCTTGGCCTCGCCGGGCTTCAACCCTGCAAGCGAAGCACTTCGGGACGCAGACCGCATCGATCGATCATCGCGTTGAGTTCGGCCTCGTCGAGCCCTCGCCCGAGGCCCGCGGCCGCGGTCATCGCCGCCTCGAGGGCGTTCGTTCCGAAGGAACGTCCCCCAAAGCGAGGAGTCGTCGTGATCAGGCATTTCGCGCCGCGTTCTCGGAACAACTGCACGTCGGCTTCGGTTGTTGTGTTTGTCACAATCGTGATCCCATCAAGACGCTCCGGGAGCTCCGAGCGGATGTAGTGAAAGTCGCCGGCGACGAGATCTATTCCATGCCAGAGCCGGGGGAAACGTGGCTTGCTGGTCTCTTGCTCCTTGCCGATCGGGTAGATGAAAGAAGCCGGCAGAAGCCCAACGATTGGCATCACGACTCGGGCAGTGCGGGTCAAGGTCCGCAGCCGTCGGACCGGGATCGGTAAGCCAAGCCCGAAGTAGAAATCGGCAAAGAGCACCTCGTCGCATACCTCGGACACCGCTTCCGCGAGACCGTATCGATCGACGCCGGCCGCAACCAGGGCCCGGCGGAACCTTGGTGAGCCCCCCAGGTCCTTTTCGGCCAATCGAAAGGTGCGGCGCTCCAGGGTTTGTTTCAGGACTCCGCCGTCTACGACCGGTGTCTTGGTAACGCCGCGAATCAGTTTCACGCCGGGACGCAGAGGGTATCGGCGGTGCTGCACGCGTACGTAGAGTTCAAACCCACCCAGCCCGAGCGCGTCGACCTTTCCGTCGAGCTCGACGAACAGGCGGTGCGCGCGGGTGAGGTCTCCATCGGTGCCGAAGCGTGACAGTTCGACCACTGCCCCGTCGAACTCCACGCGCGCCGTCTTGTCGCGCTTCGAGGTTCCCAAGCTGACGCTGACCGCTCGCTTCAAGCGCCCTCCTCAGCCCGGCAAGCCTCGAGGGCTTCGAACAACCGTTCGAAGTGTTCGGGTGTGTGGTTGGCAGTGGCGCAGAGCCGGAGTCTCGCCGCTCCGCGTTGCACCGCGGGAAAAGAAACCGCCGAAGTTGCCACGCTGCGGTCCAGCATCCGACGGGACCACGAGTAGGCGCGCCATTCATCTCCCAGCAGCAATGGGACAACCGGACTCATGCTCTTGCCGATGGCGAAGTTGCGCGCGGTCAGGCCATCCCGGAGAAGTGCCGCGTTGGCGTGGAGACGTTCGATGTGTTGCGGCTCGGATTGCAGAACCTCGAGCGCGGCGCGGACGGCCGCCGTGCTCGACGGTGCCAAAGCCGCGCTAAAGATATAGGGCGGGGCCGCATGTTGGAGGTAGCGAACGAGCTTTGCCGAGCCGGCGATGAACCCTCCGGTGGCCGGGATGCCCTTCGATAGCGCCCCCGTGAGAATGTCGATGTCCCGCGGCGAGACGCCTTGCGCCTCCCAGCTGCCGCGGCCGGTCGGTCCGACCGCACCGAGGGCGTGGGACTCGTCCACTAGGAGAAACGCTTCGAATTCGTTCTTGAGTGCGATCAGATCTTTCAAGGGCGGCTGATCTCCATCCATCGAGAAGACACCGTCCACGATCACCAGGATGCGGCTGACACCGCCGGCACGGGCGGCCGCAAGCTTGCTCCGCAGGGAATCGATGTCGTTATGTTGAAACTTCTCCATCCTGGCGCCCGACAACTTCACCGCCGCCTGCAGGCTTTGGTGGGCAAACTGGTCCAAGATGCAGAGACTCTGGGGTTCGAACAGGGGCCCGACCGCTGCGCAGTTGGCGGTGTAGCCGGACGAGAAAGTGATCGCCGCCTCTTGCCCGACGAATTGCGCCAGCTCTTCTTCCAAGGCGAAGTGCAAATCCAGCGAGCCGGTGAGCATGCGAACGCCGCCCGTCGACGTGCCGTAACGATCGATGGCATCCTTGGATGCCGCGATCACTCGGGGATGCGTTGCCAGCCCCAGATAGCTGTACGATGAAAAGACGAGCACTTCCCGACCATCAAAGGTCGACCATGGCGTGGTGGCTCGGCCAAAGGGGATTTGGAACGTGTAGACTCCCGCCCGGTCCCCGGCTTCCAGCAACTCGAACCACATCCGTGCCTGCTCGATGTCCAGGAGGTTGCTTGTCGTTGGCTTGGCGGTGGCTGCTTCGGTCGCAGACATGAGTTCTCCTTCTGTTGTCGAGAGTGCGCTGCTTGGTGGGGCCGGCATTTGGATCCTCCTAATCAGTCATGTCCGAAGGGAGGGAAAAGCAGCGAAAGCGCGGATGACTGGCGGCCGCGAGCACGTCCCGATCACCGGAGCTGTCACCGTAGGCATAGAGCGTCGTTGCACTTCCGAGATGAGGCCTGAGCCGCCGAAGTTTCTCCGGCCCATAACAGTTGGGGCCCTGCAGGCGACCCGTGTAACGATCTCCTGCGACCTCGAGCTCCGTCGCCAGCACCTGGTTCGCTTCGACGCCCAAGGTTCGCACGACCGGGCGGACGAACACCGCCGGTGAGGCGCTCAAGACAAAGACCCTGTGCCCCAGTTCCTGATGCGCGCGCACACACGCCACAGCGGATCCGCGCAGAAAGTGGGTCACCAACCGGGCGTGCTTCCGGGCGCGACGCTCTACCCGATCCGTACGCGCGCCCTTCAACCATGCCCTCACAACGGCGCTCTTGAAGGCAGAGTTGTCGATGCGCCCGAGAAGCAAGCGTGAACCCCACCAAACCGTTGCAGCCCAGCCACTCGCCCAGCGTGCGAGCGGGGCGCTACGCGCGAGGAAGCCGATGAGCGTGTCAACGACGGTGAGTGTCCCGTCGAAGTCGAAGGCCGCGACCACGTCACGGTTGCGAAGCTGTTGATCCACTCGCTTGCCGAAGCTGCCCGACATGCCGGCGCTACCTGCTCTCCAAGGGCCGCAACACGCAGAGCACCATGAGTTTAGATTTACTCACAACCCGCGCTCGAGGGTGCGCTGCGTGAACATCTCGTCCGCGAGGGCGGTGTTGTACTTGACCTCGGTGAACTCGACGAGCGTATGGCTGCCGTTCTCTTCGTTCTTCATCTCCCAGCGAAACGCCGTCGGAATGCGCCCCACGTCGCGGACGTCGCTGAGCGTCAGGACCTTCTCCAGCTTGTTGCTCTTGTCGTACATCTCAAACTTGAGCAGCACGAGGTCATCGGCGCTGAGCCAGGTGACGATCTTGCCGTAGTCGATGTCTTTGCCGGCCGGGGTGAATTCGATGACGTGGCAGGATTTTCCCGCGAGGTCCTCGTCACGCAGCAGTTTGGTGGCGGCATCGGCTTCGCTCCAATCCGTTATCTCGCTGATGACCGCGAGATCGTCGTAGCTGAAGTCGGTGCCCACGAAGCTTTCGTGCTTTGCCGCGGCGCTGATCTGGCGGACGCGCTTGAGTGCCGGCATGAACAGCCATTGCTCGTCCTTGGCGTGCGGGTCGGTCCATTGTAAGACGCTCACGCCGCGCACCTCGCTCGGGGCTTCGAAGAACACCAACGACCGATTGCGCTCCTCGGGATACTTCTTGAAATGCATGATCAGCTGCCGTTGGCGTGTGCCGCCCAGCCGGTCGACGATCTGCAACGACAGATGCTGTGTCCGGTCGTTCCACGTGCGCGTCGTCTGGTTCAGTTGCCGTATCTGATCGAGGAGCTCGCGAGCCGTGGTCGCGCCTGCGGATGAAGTGGCGACGCAGGTGAGCCCAATCAGAACGATCCATTGCTTGGACATGACTTTTCCTCCTCCCATTGCCGGAAAGATCAGCGCGCCGTAGCCCGCTTCAAGTCGAATTGCTCGGCTGGCCATGCGGGTTCTTGGTGCACCGCGAACAGCCGTGGTCGAAAGGTCATGATCAGCGCGGGGACGATTGTGAGGGTGGCCATGGCGCTGACCGCAGCCATCACCGCGGTGAGCACGCCGAGTTGAGCCCACGCCGAAAATCCGGAGAACGGCAGCACCATGTACCCCAACGAGACCGCCGAGGAGACGAAGAAGATCGCCTTCCCGGACGTGAGCAGGCTCGTGTGCAGGGCCTCTTCGAGGGTGTCGGCACGCGTCAATTCCTCACGCACGCGAAAGAGGAGGTAGATGGCGAAATCGGCACCGATGCTGACTGCCATGGACGTGATCGCCGCCGTCGATAGGCTGAGCGCGGTGCCCGACAAGCCCATCATCCCCAGATTGACGATCACGGCCACCGCCAGCGGCGTGAGCACGATGAGGCCGGCGACGATCGAGCGGAACACCCCGGCCGACAACAAGAAGATGATGATGGTGACCTGGATCATGTTGAGGATCTTTTCGCGGACGATGGACTCGTTCTGTGCGCTGGTGTTGCCGAGCGACCCACCCGCGATCTCGACCGTGACCGGCAAGTCGCTAAAGCGCTGGTCGGCGTAGGCGTCCAGGTCGGCGAAGAGCGCGCGTGTGAGCTTGGCGCGGTCCGTCTTGGCGTAGGCGCGGATCAGGGTCCGGCGATAACCCGCATCGACGATCGAGATGAAATCGTCGGGACCAGACATCGAATACAACAACAGGTATTGCGCGATGAGGTCCTTGTTCGGCGGCACGGCGTAGAAGTCGGGCGCGTCGGCATTGGCGGCGCTGTGCATGCGCTTGACGTAGTCCGCAATCGATACTGCCGCGCCAATCTCGGGCCGCCGCGTGAGAACCCCTTCCAAGTCGCTGATCGCCTGGAGCACGCCGGGCTCTTCAATGTCCCCATCGTGCCGGCCCTCCACCAGAATGCTGAGTGTCGACGTGCCGGCGAGGTGCTGGTTGAACTGGGCGTCGGCCCGCCGCAACTGTGAGCTTTCCGGGAACCAATTCATGAAGCTGTTGTCGACGTAGAGGAGCAATGCGCCTGCAAAGAATCCGGCGACCACGACGAGGGTGCCGGCCAAGACGGCCTTCGGCTGACGCACCACCAACTGCGCAATCCACTCCAACGCCGCCTTCAGGATGCGCCCCTCCTTTTCGCGAGCCACCTCGTTCCCCGCAGGGCTCGGGAGCATGGCACGGCACGCCGGCGTGAACGTCATCTCGACGGTCAACGCGCTGAGGATGCCGAAGGTGAGCAACAACCCCAGCACCCGCACACTGGCGACGCCGAAGGTGGCGAGCGACCCGAAACCGGCCGCGGCAATCAATCCGGCGGTGATCATGATCGGTCCCACCGCCGTGACCGAGCGCACCACCGCCTCCGCACTGTCACCCACGCGAGCGAACTCCTCGTAGTAGCGCTTCAGAATCTGCACGGCGTGCCCGGCGGCCACCGCCAGGATGACCACCGGCGTCACCGCACTCCAGGTATCCATCGGTTGGCGCAGAGCCCCCATGATGCCGAGTGCCCAGACGACGCTGATCAGCGCCGTAGCGAGCGGCAAGAACATCGCTTGCAGGGTGCGAAAGGCCTCGTAGTGGATGAGGGCGATGACAACGACCGCGATCGGGAACAGGATGGCCATGGTCGCGGTATAGTCGTCACCGGCCGCGCCAATGACCGGCCCCCCACCCAGAATGATGTCGGTGTCGGCATCCCGCTCCGGCGCAGCGGCACGTTGCATTTGCGCGACCATTTCCTTGTAGGGGATGTCGTGGAAATCGGCGACGATGGCCGCCGCACTACCGTCCGCGGCGACCAGGGTGCCGCGGTACAGTTTTTCTCCCAACACGGTCTCCCTGAGCTTCTTCATGGCACTGTCGTCGTGCGGCATCTCTTTCAGCAGCGGCTGCACTTCCATCCCATCCGCCGACCCGTGAATCGACTTGACACGCTCGGAGGCAATGCTGAGGACACTGTCGCGGATGACGTCCGGCTGCTGCTCGACGGCGTGGGTGATGCGCGCGATCTTCTGCAGCACCCGCGGCTGGAAGATGTCGCCGTGCTTGGGCAGCACCCCGATTACGACGGTGATGTCTCCGCCGAAGAGGGCCATGATGCGATTGTGCAGCTGCACGTGCGGATGCGCTTGCGGCAACAGATTGCTGTCGCGTAACTCGATGCGCAGGTGGCGCAGTTGCGTCCCCAGCACCACGGTTACTGCCAGCACCGTGAGGACGACCGCGAGTCGGCGGCGTACGATGAACTCCACGTAGCGTTGCATCCCCTCCCTCCTATCGACGCGATGATGCGCAGGACCCGCTGATGGTCATATGCTGTACTCGACCCGAACGAACCCTTCACCATTGCGCCGGTACTGGCCGACGAGCGAGTTGGCGCTGCCGGAGATGAACAGGTACCCGACCTGTGTGGCCACGTGATCCGTCAGGGCGTAGCGCAACGTCGGGCGCAGCAGCGTGTAGCCGCTCTCGATGCCCTGCACGGCGACGAGCTGCGCTTGCAGCCGTTCCGACAAGAAGCTCTTGCGCAGATTGGCGAGCAGGCGCGTGTCGACGTTCCTGATCAGCAGGTCGACGTCGTTGTGCAGGACATCGGTTTGATTGACCTGCAGCAGCAGCATGTACCCGTCGTAGACGTAATCAGCCCCGAGGCCCCATTCCATGGCCGAGCGGACTGCGTAGCTCGGCGGGAGCGCCACTGGCGCCTGTCCGGCACCCCGCGCCAACGCCGCCAACGCATAGACGACCTCCGCGGCGATCGGTCGCGGATCCGTGACGAGCCCGCGCAGGTCGCGAGGAAGGGGGCGGCCGCTGACAAATGCCGCCTCGCCACGCACGGTAAACGACCCAAGGGCATAGGCGAAGTCGCTTCCCCAGGAGTCGATATGGTGAAACTTCGGCGACAGTACGGTGTCGGCGGACAGATCCTTGACGTGCAGCGGATTGCCCGGGTCGGGATCGGGCTGCCCGAAGACGGTCGCCGTCAGGTTGAACGCCGGTTGCACGTCGAAGCCGTGGAAGTAGTACAACGCCAGGTCGATGTCGCGCACCAACGCCGAGTAGCGCAGCCCGATTTCACTGTTCGACATGCGCCACGCCGGCAGCAAGCCGTTGTTGACCTGGTAGTTGAGGGGCACGTTGAAGGCTGGGTTGGGAGAGCCGTCTGGCAGCGTGATGATACCGGCGGGCACCGGGAAATTGGTGATCGGGATGGCCGCGGGCGGAAACCACCGCTCCGTATTGCACAGTGACGTGTTCCCCTGCACCGTGCACTCGGCGAGGGGAAAGCGATACGGCAGGTAGCGCGGTACCCAGACGGCGGTGAGACGACTCTCCGCCGGAACCGCCGGGGCATCAGGCAGATAGTAGGACGCCTGCAGCGCCGGGACGCCCAGCTTGAGTTCATCTTCGTCGTCCAGGAACGGGTCGAAGTACGTGGCCGGATTGATCAGATCGTTTGGCTGCGTGCGGTCGAGTTTTCCCCACGCCACCTTTTGTTTGCCGATGCGGAGGTCGACCGACGGCAGCAACACGTCGAAGTAGGCCTCCTGGAAGTCTACCGACGGCGACATATCTTGGAAGACAGCATCCCACGCGTAGACCCCCGCACGGTCAGCTTTCATGGTCGGCCCGCCGTTCGCACCGAGCGTGGTGGAATCAAACCGCAGCCAATCGGCGAAGGACACGGCGGTGTGCACGCGCAGTTGTTCCAGCGTGCGCTCGTGCTGGGTGGAGCGATTCTCTTCGATGACTTCGCGGACACTCAACGTCCCTTCGAGAACGACGCGTCGCCCGGCAACGGTCGTTTCGGCTGGCCATGCGGCTCCGACGGCACAGAGCTGAGCTGCGATGGCAACCGCAACTACGACGCTGCCGATCTCCGGTCCCGGTCGCGCAAGTGCTGTGAAGATCGACGGCACGGTTGTGAATTCCGCCATGCCTTACTCTTCCCAAAACATCGGCCGCTGTGGATCCGGGGTGTAGCTGCAGAAGTACCCGCGCCGTAACGTGACCATCAGATGGCCTGCCAACACCGGATGCGCGGCGCGGATCTTTTCCAACGCGCTCTTGAGGCCCTTGGTAACCGTGAGCCGGGCGCGCTCGACCTCCGGACCGACGCGTTCCCTGGCAGCAGCGCTGCGTCGCAGACGTTGGACGAGATCGATTTCACGGGCCAAGAGCTGGGCCCGCATGTTGTCGCGAGCCAACCGTGCGCGCTCGAGCTCTTCGCGCAGATCACGCAGGCGACTGCGGCAGACAGCTGCCTGCGATGCGGTCGTGGGGGTGCGCTGCGTGGCCGCCACGGTCGGCGGTGTGCCCACGAGTGCCTGCACGGCTATTTTCTTTCCCGGCTGACGAAGCAGTTGGGCCAAGTATTGCAAGCCACGGGTGTCTCGCAGGCGACACACTGTCCCACCGTAGGCAATCGTCCAGTACTCGCCCTCTTTGCGGAAGACGCTGCCTGCCACCTCGGCGAGCGCGTCGGATGAGACCACTTGCTGATTCACTACCGACTGATGTGTGAAAAATCCGGGGACAGTTGTGAAAAGGGGGAAAACTGTCGGGGCTTCAACGGCAGAACGCCGTCATTCCTGCCAGCAGATGGGATGGCGTGGGTCAGGGGTGTAGCTGCAGAAGTATCCAGTCCGGACTGTTGCGCTGAGATGACGGCCGAGGCTTGGGTCGGCCGCGGAGATCTTGTCGATGGCGCTCTTGATGCCTTTGGTGACGGTCATCCGCGCCCGTTCGGCGTGCGAGTTGGCGCGCCGGCCGCGTGCCGCACTCGCTAGCTGACTCGTGAGCGCGGCAATTTCATCGCGCACTATTGGCGTGCGGCCGAGGTCATTGATTGCCTCCGCCTCCGCCAACTCCTCGCGCAGCTCGGCGAGTCGCTGTTGGTATTGCTGCGTGGCGTGCCGGTCGAGCAGCGGACCGGCGTCGCCGAGGTGGGCGACAATCCGTTCGTTGTGCCGGCCTTCGCGGTGGTGGCGGGTGCTGTCGGCGTGGTTACGGGCTGCGCCGATCAGCTCAGTCGCATGGAACTCGCGCCCCGGATGCCACAGGAGCTGGCCGAGATACCGCAGGCCCTTGCTGTCCTTCAACCGGCAGGTCGTGCTGTCGAACGACACCGTCCAATAGTCGCCGTCGCGCCGAAACTGGCATCCCCCCACTGGTGCAGGATCGACCACGCGCGGCGGTGTGTCCGTGGCGACGGCAGCCTGCAGGGCGAGACTCTTCTCCACAAGCGCCCGCATCCCGAGAGCGCGGGCCGTGGCGACGGCGGAGTCGAGGAGTGCCAGGGCCCGCGCACGATCCGTCGGCGCGTCCCGCGCGATCAGCATGCGCGCGTAGTCATGCTGCGTGCGTGCGATCAGCGGTGGCGACCGCAGCTCGGCGTGCATTGCCAGGGCGTCATCGAAGTGTTGCTCGGCTTCGGGCCATCGGCGCAGCGTCGTTGCCAGGAGCCCCAGGTAGCGCGAGCCGGAACCGAAGCAGACGTTGGCCATACCCGCCAGGATATTCCGCCGGGCAAAGGGCAGAAGCAGGGGATAGAGGTCGACGGCATGGGGATCGTCGAGGTAGCCGCAGGCCTCGGCTGCCGCGGCCAGCGCCATCTGCCAATTGACCGCCTCAACGCGTTGAAGGTTCGCGAATCCGAAGGTGACGAGCGCTTGAAACTCGCGCTCGGCGTCCGTCTTGCGCTCGAGTTCCGCATACATCAGGGCCAGCGCACAGCCAAACGTTCTGGCCAGATCCGGGTGCTGAGCGGCGTACGCGCGAATGGCCTCGACCATCTCTTCCATCCGCCCTTGTTCCCGGCGTAGCCAGAACATGAGCGCAGAGTACACCGGCTCGGCGTTCTCGGGCTCGGCGCGCAGGCCGATCTCCAGCGCCGTCGCGGCAAGCGACTCGGCGTGGTCGAACCGGCCTTGCAGGAGCGCCCGCATGGCGCGCCACACAGACGCGAACCACAAGTAGAGCGGTTGCCGTAGTTCCTCCGCCAGCCGGGCGTGCGCAGCGATTTCGCGCTCCGCCGATTCAATCTGGCCGAGTTCAAGCAGGTCAGTGACGACCCAGTGGCGGCTTTGCAGGGCGAGTTCACGGTCGTCCGCCGACTCCGCCAGTTGTAACAGCTCCCGAGAAACGTTGAGCCGGAGTTCGGCGTCGCCGGGAACCCAGAGCGCATACAGGCGGGCGTTGAGGGCAAAGGCGAGCGCCTCTGGGTCCGGGAGGCGCCGCGCCATCGCCACGGCCTCGGCGCTCACCTCGTCACGCCGCTGGTGGGACCCGGGAAGCCAGTACAGCGCCGCGGCGAGACGTGCCAGCAACCTGGATTTGAGCGGGCTGTCACCGTCTTCCAGCTGACCGAGTGCCTCGGTGAGCAGGGCGATGCATTCCGCATCGACGACGCCGATGCGGAACCACCACCCGAATCCAAGCGCCGCACGTGCGAAGTGTTCACGGAGGCCCAAGCGGCGCGCAACTTCTGCCGCCTCTAACGCGCGTTCGCGGGCGCCGACGGTGTCGCCGGCACGCATCTGCGCTTCACCGAGTGCGAGCAACAGCTCGCAGCGGATCTGATCGTTCCACGCCGGCTGCGCCGCGTGCAACGCACGCGCGCGCTGGTACCAGCGCACCGCCTCCTCGTAGGCGCAGTGTTGCAGCGCGCGATCACCCGCCCAACGCGCGTAGAGGAACGCCCGCGCTTGGTCCCCGGGGCCCGGGCCGGACGCCACAAAGTGGTACGCCAGCTCGCTCAGGTGAGCTTCGAGGTCATTCGCGTAGAAGGTCTCCAAGACGTGCGCAATCCGTCCGTGCAGGGTGTGGCGGCGGGTTGTCGTGATTTCGCTATAGATGGTCTCGCGAATCAGGGTGTGGGCGAACGTCCACCGACGGCCGCTGGCGCTCACCTCCTGAATGAGGCCGGCGGAACGGGCCGGCTGCAACGCGGCGAGCATGGACTCGATCGGGCTGGGATGGTCGCCAACGTCGTGGTGGCTGGCGAGCACGTGCAGGACGTCGAGATCGAACTCGCGCCCGATCACCGACGCCAGGCCGAGCAAGTGACGGCAGGTCGGCGGCAGGGGCGCCAGGCGACGGGTGATCGCTTGCCGCACACCGGTCGGCAGAACGACATCCCAGGCCGCGCTGTTCGTTTCGTCGAGCAGCCCCTCGGCCGCCAACCACTGCACCACTTCTCGCAAGAAAAACGGATTGCCCTCCGTCCGCTCTGCCAGCGCTGTGACGAGGGTGGCGGACGGGCGGCGCCCCAACGTCCCCTGCACGTAGAGAGCGATGTCGGTGATCATCAGCCCGCCCAGCACCATCCGCTGGCAGCGGGGGTCGCGGATGAGTCCCCCAAGTGTGTTCTGCAGAGCCCCGCTGGTTGTGGCGTCGCCATCGCGATACATCGCCAGGGTCAACAGGGCGCAGTTGCCCACCTCGCGAACGAGGAATTCCAGGAGGAGCAACGTCGGTTCGTCCGCCCATTGCAGGTCGTCGAGGATCAGGACGATCGGCTGGCGGCGGCTGGCGACCTTGAGGAAGCTGGTCAGCGCATCGAAGATGCGAAACCGCTCGTGCTCCGGCGTGATTGCGAGCGACTGGCCTGTTGATATCGCCTCCGCTTGCCCCGTCACGGTTGCAACCTCGGGAACGATGCGTGCGATGTCAAAAACGCTCCGTCCGAGATCAGCACGCGCGACCTCGGGAGCGTGTTGCTCGAGGTAGGCCCGAACGACCTGGATCCACGGCCAAAAGGGCGGTGCACCGCCGGCCTCCCAGCAGCGGCCCCACAGCACCGTCGCCCCGCCGGCACGGGCGCCGGCGGCGAATTCCGACGCCATGCGTGTCTTGCCGACGCCCGATTCTCCGGTCAGGAGCACCAAGTTGCCGCAGCCGTCGATCGCCTCGCGGAGCGCCGCTTGCAACAGCGCCAACTCCTGCCCGCGGCCGACAAATGGACTGGCCCCAGTCACCGTTTTCCGGGCACGGCGCAGGACATACGCATGCACACGTCCCTCGTCACTCGCAGATACTCCCAACGCACAGAGATGGTGGATTGACGTCCCGAGTAACATCGGGGTCTCGGCTACGTCAACCTCATTCTCTTGCCAACACACGGGTAGTGTCATTCGGCAAATGTGAAGAGACGCCTAATTCCGCGCCAGCTGGAGGTGAACGGCCTGGCTTTTGAGATCCGAACGAGATATTCCTGGCGCCAGGAATACCCGCAAGGCGACGGCCCCGACCAATGCGACCCGCCGCGAACCCTCGGCATCCGCGACTCTCCACGACCTCTTTCATGATACGCGGACATAGGGCACGCACGCGCCTCGACCTCGAATCCTATTTGTCGTCAAGCACGGGGGCAATTCCCCTAAACAGAGGAATGGCATGAGCAAGGCCGACAACCTCCGGGTGCAAGACGTCCGTGATGCCTACCGTGTGATCGGCGAGTGTCGCGACCTCGGCAGCCAGCCTGGCCTGTGGTACCGGCGTCTGCTCGAAGCGTTGTCGCAGCTGTTCGGAGTCGTGCAGGCCGCGGGGGGAGAAGCGTGGTGGCAAAAAACGGGCGATGGCATCAAGCCCATCTCCGTATACAGCGCCAGCGCCGAACCCGCGGCGGATGAAGCGTTGCATGCCTACCACCAAGCTCGGGGAATGGGCGACGACCCGGTCTTCCAGGCGGTACAGCAGCAGCCGGGCAATCTCGTTACCCGAACACGCCGGCAGGTGGTCTCGGATGCCAACTGGTATCGCTCCGAAGCCTTCAATCGGTACTACCGACAGGGCGGTCTCGATCACCACATGGTGTCCGTCGTTCGGTTCAGACACGACGGCGCCACCAGCGGTATCGCGTTGAACCGAGGGATCGGGGAACGAGACTTTTCACCCAGGGAGCGCCGCCTCTTGCACTTCTTCCACGCCGAGCTCGGCCGCTTGATCGGCGGCCCGCTCGTGAGCGCCACCGAGCCCGGCGTCGAGCGGCTCTCCCCCCGGCTGCGCGAGACCCTCGCCTGCCTCCTCGAGGGCGACAGTGAGAAACAGGCCGCTGCGCGTCTGCGCCTCAGTCCTATGACCGTCCATCAGTACGTGACGGCCCTCTATCGTCACTTCGGCGTTGGCAGCCGTGCCCAGCTCCTTGCTCACGTCATGAGGCGCATCCCTGAGCTAGCTCTTTAGAGACGAGGACAACGCCAACGCCGCCAACAGAGGACAGGGCGGCGAGGCGGACCGCAAACACTTTGCAGAGAAGCACATCGAGAGCGCCGGACTCGGCGACGATGAGCCCGTTGGTGACGTACCAGCCACTTGCGGAGGCATCAAAGATGTCTTGGGTTGGAGGTGGAGCGTGAGTGGAGAGTTGGGCGCACCGTCTCTTCCGGCGGTGACGACGGCTGCGCCAGCGTGAGAATGTTCGCGCCCGCCGCATGCGGCGGGCGCGAACCGTGTGCGTTTAGTAGCGGCCTCTGCCGCCGCCGCCGCGGTTGTTCTCACGCTCTTTGGCCTCATTCACCTTGAGGGCGCGGCCCTTGAACTCCTGGCCGTCGAACTGTTGGATGGCTCTCTGGGCCTCGCCGCTCGAACCCATCTCAACGAAGCCGAAGCCCCGCGACTGTCCGGTGGCGCGATCGGTGATGACCGCGACCGACTCGCATTCCCCGGCTTGCGCGAACAGCTCTTCGAGATCCTTGTTGTTGACGTCGAAGCCGAGATTGCCGACGTACAGTTTTCTTCCCATTGCATGAACTCCTTCTAGCTGGGCCGCCGCCGCGGCCGCGTTGCGTTTGGCTCTTCGAGGCAGCGACACCTGTTGTCGTTGCCGTAGCTGAGTGAGGGGTGCGGGAGGCGTGCCAGACGCCGCAATGCTAGGCGGAGTTCTCGCGCCGGACAATCAGTTGTGAGTGGATGACTGTCTAGCAGCCTCTGCGCTTCGGCACAACCCATGAAGCCCTGGGCCCGAGCCGCGGCTGAAGTTGGCGCACGTGACGTCGCGCGCGTGGTGAAGAGGCCAATTCCGGCGTCAGACAGCGTCTATTTCCTTTTACGCATTGCGACGTGATCATCGGTGCGATACGGTAGGTTCAGTCTGTCTAAAGCCCGCAGCACGATCCATTCACAAAGTATCACTCGGGAAGGACGACAGCGTGGCACGGCGACACACCGGGTAACCGCAAGGACGGCATCCGAGCTGGGTAGTTTGTCAAGCCGCCGTGTGCCGGTGACACGGTGAGACAACGATTGATTCTGAGTGTGCTTGCCGGGACGGACCTACACAAGGAAGGCGGGACATGATGCGACCGGTGCCGAACCCATGCGACAACCTGAACCATCGACGGACAGACGCGCCCGTCGGCCACTGCCCGCAGTGTGGCGGTGTCGTAAACGCGCGTATTCACGCTCGCCCGTGCAACGAAACGGAGCACGCCGCGGCGCGGCGCGACCGCAGCGCATTCTGTATCCATTGCGGGGTGCAGTTGATCTTCAGTCGTTGAGACGAACGCCGCCGCACGAGGCGGGAGCGTGGACGCTCATCCCAGGATGACCCGCACGCGCTGGCTCGCACCGTCGTCCACTAGCGTGATGTCTCGTAAGTCGCTGCGACATGATCGATGCGTTTCTAGGATTCGCACGGCGACTCGGATGTGGGCAGGTCCTGAACGAACTGGGTCTGTGTAATGTCACGCTCCCAGACGAAGGTGTATCGTCATGAACGCAGCTAAACGATGGCGGACGTTTCGGTGCGTGAAGAGCCGTTGAAGCCATGACCCCTCGCCGTACGTCTATGCCGACTTCGTCATCGACGTTGGTGTGGTCGTGCTCGTTCAGGCGTCGGCACCGCGGTAGGAGCGGGTGTTGGACATCCCGGCATTTTGGAGGACACCTTACAGACGCTTGAGCACGCTGCGATGGTTACGGCGAGTGCGAGTCCGGCAGGCAGGGCGATGATGAGAGCTTTCATGGTGCCTCCTTCGTCCCAGTAAGCGCCGCCGCGCCGGGGACTGCAACGGGGGTGGCCACCGCCAGCGTCCGCATGATGCTCCTCCTTCCCGGATGCCCGGTGACTCGGCGCGGCCAAGCGACGTATCGTCACCCGGCCGCCGTGCGGCGCGCTGCCCCGCCGCCGCTGGCTACCCCCCGAGGCTCGCCTTCACCTTCTTCAGCACATCGATATTCTTCTGCAGGCCGTCCACGTTTTTCTGCATGTCCACAATCGCTTCGCCGAGCTTCGTCGCAGACCCGAGCACGCCGCCCGATTCGCCCGCTTTCTCCATCGCTGCCTTCCCGAGGTCTCCCAACTGCGCAGCAGCACGACGGTGGGTAACGGAGCCGCAGAGAAAGCCCGCCGCAAAGACCATTCCGACCACGCCGACACGGATGATTCGACCCCTGCTCCGGTACGCCACTGTGCCCTCCTGCGGTTACGCTTGTGTTGTCTCGCCTGCCACGAAGCGGTACGCGACGCCCGCGAGTCCCGCGCCGATGAGTGGCGCGACCCAGAACAGCCATAGCTGCGCTAACGCCCAGCCGCCGACGATCAGTGCCGGACCGGTGCTGCGTGCCGGGTTCACCGAGGTATTGGTCACCGGGATGCTGATCAGGTGAATGAGCGTCAGGCCGAGGCCGATGGCGATCGGCGCGAATCCCTTCGGTGCGCGCTCGTCGGTTGAGCCAAGAATGATCATCAAGAACATGAAGGTCATGACCACCTCGGTGATGAACCCGGCGAACAGAGAGTAACTCCCTGGCGAATGCGCGCCGTAGCCGTTCGAGGCGAGCCCGCCGCTGAGGTCGAACCCGGGCTTGCCACTGGCGATCACATAGAGCAGCACCGCCGCGGCAATTGCACCGATCACTTGGGCCACGATGTAGGGGCCGGCGTCGGATGACTTGAAGCGGCCGCCGACGACGAGACCAACGGTGACCGCCGGATTGAGGTGACATCCCGAGATGTGGCCGATAGCGAAGGCCATCGTCAGGACGGTCAGACCAAAGGCGAGCGCCACTCCCAACAGCCCGATGCCCACGTTT
>DATKMS010000117.1:0-6397 GCA_035541735.1 Candidatus Margulisiibacteriota bacterium | reverse complement strand
GGCGACCCCAACCACGACGCTCACGCCGACAGCCACACCCACCGTGGGCCAAGGCATGGTGGCGCTGGCCGGCCGCGTGTTGGTGCCGGGGCAGGGTGGGTTACCGGCCGATCATGGCCAGGTGCCACTCGGCAACAAGGAGGTGGACCTGTTCCTCTGCGCGGTACGCAAACCGTGTATGGCGATGGGCGAGCCGGTTGCGAGCATCTTCACGGACGCCAATGGACGCTTCAGGATCATCGTTTCTGCCAGTCTGCTGCAGGGCACGCTGCCCGTGGTGCTGGCGAGGGTCAACCCGTCGTTTGTCTTGCGCGCGCCGGTGCTCGTCGTTCCCGTCGGGCAGGCCCTGGAGCAAGCCGCCGCGGTGCTGCCGCGCCAAGTCGGCGACACCCCGGAGAACCTGATCGACTCCATATCGGAGGCCGCCGTGCGCCTACTGGAGGAACAAGGATTCGAGAATTACAACCCCGACGGCGTTGCTGCGGTGGTGCAGGCGGTCGAGGCGGCCAACGCCGCCGCCAACTTCGAAGACTTGACGCCGCAGCAGGCCGCCGACATGGCGCAGACAACCGCAGCGAGCGATCCCGGTGTGCAGATGGCGCTAATGGAAAATCACAGCTGTCCGGGAGATTGCGACGGCCTGGGCGGCGTGACGGTGGATGAGATTATCACCGGCGTGGACATCGCCCTGGGCACCGCCACGTTCGACACCTGCGCGCAATTCGACCTTGACCACAACGGCGTGGTGACCATCAACGAACTGATCGTCGCGGTGAACAACGCCCTGCACGGTTGCACGGCAGGGTGAACCGCAGGTCCTACTGCTCGCCCAACAGTGCTCATGAGCCGCCGAAGACATGAACATTCCGCGCCGCCTGCGTACGGGTCCCTTCCCCTGTGGCCACTTCCGGCCACGGGGGAGGGTCAGGGTGGGGCCGATCTTCGCAGGAGGAAGGCGATGTTGTCGCTGAAGAGGCCCGGAGCGGCGCCCGCGTGGGCATCGAGGCCGCTGGCGGCGTAGTCGACGATCGGCGTTTCGGTGCCCTCGGAATGTGGGTAGTCGCTGCAGCACATCAACAGATCCGTCCCGCCGAGCTGCTGCACGATGTTGCCCGGTGCCTCGTACGCGAAGGATGAGACACGCACCTGACGGCGAAAGTAATCGCTCGGCTGCAGCGGCAACGCCGGCAGCGGGCTGCCGCCGTTGATCTGCCGGGTGAAGGCGGAGGCCCCGTCGAGCATCATCAGATACAGCGGCACCCAGATCGCCGACAGCTCCACGATGCCGATGCGCAGGTCCGGAAAGCGCTCCAGCGTGCCGTTCAGAATGAGGTCCGTACACGCCAGCGCCGCCGGCACATAGAGGAACACGGTCTCCACCACTGGCACGAAGGCGTCGTGGTCGTCGGTGTACCACGCGTCCGCGAACGGGCGCGGTTGCTCGGCGACGTGGAAGACGGGCGAGATGCCGGCGTCGCAGAACGCCGCCCACATCCGGTCGTGATCGCGGTGCGACAGCGGCCGGCCGTCGACCAGGGCAGGTGCAATCATTGCCAGCCGCACGCCGCCGCGACCGAGTTCTCGCAACTGCTTCTCCAACCACGCCGGATCACGCAGGCTGAGGTGCGCAACCGGATGCAGCCGGCCGCCACCCTCCTGCGCCACGGCCACGCACCAGCGGTTCCACGCCGCCATGTTGGCGAGCAACGCAGGCAACGAGCGGTGCAGCGTGCGCTCCCAGAGCAGGCCGTAGTTTGGGAAGAGCACCGCTTCATCGACACCAAGCTCGTTCAGCTTGGCGAGACGAGCGCTCGGCTCCCAGTAGTCGCGCGGTAGCCGCTCGTCGTACGGCTCCGGGGGCGGCAGGCCAGCCCGGGCACGGCGGTGTCGTTCACCGACCGCCGCGCTCTGACCGGGCACCTGCACCTCGGCAATGCCGATCTGCTGGTCCCGCCAGCGCAGCCGCGGCGTGCCGGTCGCGTCGTCGTCGATGTGCAGCGCCTCGTCGCGCAGGGCCGGATCGATGTGCTCCCGCCACAGCGTCCGCGATTCGTAGAGATGCTGATCGGAGTCGATGATGGCCATCGATGCCCTCCGTGTCTGCCTGAGGCTATACGGCGCGTTGGGAGCGGGGGTCAAGCCCGGGGCGTTGACTGCATGTCCGGTTGCATGAGGGATGCACTGGAGTACAGCTGATCCATCTCCGCACGCGAGGTGGATCATGATCGATCTCTACACGTGGACGACGCCCAATGGGCGCAAGATCTCCATCATGCTCGAAGAGGTTGGGATGCCGTACCGGGTGCTTCCAGTGAACCTCGGCAAGGAGGAACAGTTCGGCGCCGAGTTCACTGCGATCAATCCGAACCAGAAGATCCCGGCCATCGTCGATCCCGACGCCGCCGGTGGACCGCTGGCGATCTTCGAGTCGGGCGCGATCCTCTTCTACCTCGCCGAGGAGACGGGACGCTTCCTGCCGGAGAACCGGCGGGCGCGTAGTCAGGTGATGCAGTGGCTCATGTATCAGATGAGTCACGTCGGCCCGATCATCGGTCAAGCCGGCCACTTCATCAATCAAGCGCCGGAGAAGATCCCGTACGCCATTCAGCGCTTCGTCAACGAGTCGCTGCGCATTGTCGGCGTGCTCAACGTCGGCCTCAGCGGCAAGGAGTACTTGGGCGGCGAGTACTCGATTGCCGACATCGCCACCTACCCATGGATCGTCGCGGCCTGGGGACCGTTCCAGTCGATGATGCCCGAGAAGGTCGCCGAGTTCGGCCACGTCAAGCGTTGGCTCGACACGCTGGGCGCTCGGCCGGCGGTCCAACGCGGCATGGCCGTTCCGGCGGTTTGATCGGGCAGGCGTCTTCCACCTTGCCTTTCCCCCTATGCCTCGCCGTGCTACCCAGCGGCGCGGGAACGACAATGGCCGACTCATTTTGTGCTCGCTACGGTCCGTGGGCGCTGGTCGCGGGCGGCTCGCTCGGCATGGGCGCGGCGTATGCGCGTCAACTGGCGCAGCGCGGGCTGAACGTCGTCCTCGTCGCCGAGGCGGCTGAACCGCTCGAATCGCTGGCCGGCGCGTTGGCCGCCGAATGCCGTGTCGAGACGCGTGCTCTGGTCATCGACCTCGCGGCTCCCGGCATGCTGGCGCAGTTGGAGGCAGCGACGCGCGACCTCGAAATCGGTTTGCTGGTGTACAACGCCGCGCATTCCGTCGTCGGCCGCTTCCTCGACGTCGCTCTCGACGACAAGCTGCGCATGCTCGACGTGAACTGCCGCGGAGCGTTGTTGCTCAGCCATCACTACGGCGCGCGCATGGCCGAGCGCCGGCGCGGCGGCATCATCCTGATGTCGTCGCTCTCCGGCTTTCAGGGACATGCGATGGTCGGTACCTACGCGGCCACCAAGGCCTTCGACCTGGTGCTCGGTGAGGCCTTGTGGGCGGAGTTGGGCGAGCGTGGCGTCGATGTGTTGGCGTTCTGCCCCGGTGCCACTCGCACCCCCGGGTTTCTGGGCAGCAACCCGCGCCCGACGCGCGGTCTGTCCGCCCCGATCATGGAGGCGGATGAAACGGTTGCCGAAGCGCTCGCAGGCCTCGGGCGTGGACCGACCCGGATCGCCGGTCGGAGCAATCGCCTCGCCGCCTTCGTGCTGCACCGTCTGCTGCCGCGCCGCATGCTCGTCGAGTTGATGAGCCGCACGACACGCGCGATGTACGATCGTGGCTCGTGACTGGCGTTCAGGTCATGCTGCTGCCGGCCCGACTGGGGTATTCGCGGCGGAGCCGAAGCGTGCGAGATTCAATCGCCGGCGCCCGTCGGCGCTCATGTCATAGAGGTCAGCATCCGGTCCGACCCATCTCACTGTCGGCCTCTGAACTCGTCCATGGAGGCGTTCACACCGAGGAAGGTGGCGAGCCAGTCAAACACGCCCACGGGAAGGACGCGCATCAGCGGCACGGAATAGACGAGCGCGGGCAGCATCAGGCGGCGCTTGTCGCGCTGGATCGCCGACACGATCCGCCCCGCCACGTAGTCCTCGCTGAGAATCGGCAGCAGCCAGGGAAAGCGCGACTTCACCCCGTGGAACATCCCGGTGTCGATGTAGTAGGGGCACACGATCGTCGTCCGTATCGCCGGCGCCAGTGTGCGCAGTTCCGCGCGCAGCGATTCATCGAACCCCATTGCTGCCCACTTGCTCGCCGAGTAGTCGCTGAGCTTGGGCACGCCGATCAATGCGGCGGCGGATGAAATGGTGACGATGTGACCGCGGCCGCGCTCGATCATCTGCGGCAGAAACGCCTTCGCTGTCCAGAAGAGGCTCAGCGTGTTGATCGCAAAGGTGGCTTCGATCTTTTCGTCGGGCAGATCGAGAATGGACTGGCCGGTAACGACACCGGCATTGTTGATCAGCATGTCGACCGCTCCGCCCGCTGCCGTGGTCTCCGCCGCCACCCGGTAGATGTTCTCCCGCCGCGCGACGTCGCAAGGGAACCCACGCGCCGGCTCGCGACCGGCGGCGTTCAGTTCGGCAATCACCTTCTCCAGGTTTTCACGGTGGATGTCCCAGACGCTGATGCGGCCGCCCAATCCCGCCAGCCGTTTCGCCATCAGGCGGCCGATACCGCTCGCGCCCCCGGTGATCAGAATGTGTCGGCCCGCGATCTCACTCATACGCTGCGCCCTTCCCGGAGGTCTACGCCGCTGCGGCGTGGCTATCAAGTGTTGCAACCCACGATCGTGTGAACGTCGCTCTTGTTCCGGACGCCCGCTGTGTAGTACCTAGGGACACCAATGTCCTCCTCCGCACCCCGCGCGCTCGACCCTGCTCTTCCCGCAGCTCTGTCTCTGCCCGTGGTGGTCGTGTCTGTGATCGAGGCCGTCGCGCCGTAGCGGGGATGACATAACGAGTTTGCAAACCCCTGCCGGCGCGAGACCGGCGGGGGTTTCGTTTTTCTGAAGCCTCACGGTCCCGAGCCGCGCAGGGAACCACGTCCGAGAAAGGAGAGGTTCCCATGCAGGCAACCGGCGCACAACTGCTGACCACGCTCCTCGAGCGCCAATCGATCGATATCGTCGCGGGCATTCCCGGCGGCGCCAACCTACCGCTCTACGATGCGCTGCGCGCCAGCCGCATCCGCCACGTGCTGGCCCGGCACGAGCAGGGCGCCGGCTTCATCGCCCAGGGCATTGCCCGCGCCAGCGGCCGCCCGGCGGTGTGCTTCGGCACGTCGGGCCCCGGGGCCACCAACCTGCTGACCGCGATCGCCGACGCCAAGCTCGACTCGATTCCGCTGGTCGCCATCACCGGCCAGGTGCCGCGCGCGATGATCGGTACCGACGCCTTCCAGGAGATCGATACCTATGGCCTGACGGTCCCGATCACCAAGCACAACTACCTGGTGCGTTCGGCAGCCGAGTTGCTCGAGGTCATCCCCGATGCGTTCCGCGTCGCCGCGTCAGGCCGTCCCGGACCGGTTGTTGTGGACGTGCCGAAGGACGTGCAGAACGAAACGGTCGAGTTCGGCGTGCTGCCAGAACCCGGACACGCCGATCCGCCACCGCAATTTCAAGCGAGCGACGTCGCGCGCGTCGCGACACTGATCAATGAAGCGCAGCGACCGCTGTTCCTGGTTGGTGCGGGGGTCGTCGTCGCCAACGCATCCGCTGCGCTGCGGCGGCTTGCGGAAACGGCGTCGATTCCGGTCGCTGCCACACTCCTCGGTCTCGGGGTGATGCCCGCCGCACATCCACTATTTCTGGGTATGGTTGGTATGCACGCAGCGCGTTGCACGAACCTGTTGCTCGAAGAGTGCGACTTGCTGCTCGCCCTCGGCATACGCTTCGACGACCGCGCCACCGGCAAGGCGGCGGCGTTCTGCCCGCAGGCGAAGATCGTCCACGTCGACATCGATGCCAGCGAGTTGGGTAAGATCAAGCAACCGTTCCTGGGCATCGAGGCGGACGTCGGCGACATCCTCCGCGCGTTGGAGCCGAACGTTGTCGCCACGCCACGACGGGACTGGATCCGACGCATCCAACAGCTGCGCGCGGCCTATCCGCTCGCCACGCCCGGTAACGGCGATCCGCTGCAGCCCTACGGGATCATCCGCCACAGCGCCGCGCTGCTCGACGGCGACGCCATCGTCACCAGCGACGTCGGCCAGCACCAGATGTGGGTGGCGCAGGCCTTTCCGTTCACCTGGCCGCGGCAATGGCTGACCTCCGGCGGCCTCGGCACGATGGGCTTCGGATTGCCGGCCGCCATCGGCGCGGCGCTCGCGCACCCGGCGAAAACGGTGGTGTGCTTCACCGGCGACGGCAGTCTGCTCATGAACCTCCAGGAGTTGGCCACGGCGGCGGAGGAAGAGGTGAACATCAAGGTGATTCTCCTG
>DATKMS010000116.1:0-41075 GCA_035541735.1 Candidatus Margulisiibacteriota bacterium | reverse complement strand
GATGGCTCTACCGTGGAAGGGCAACGTGCGCGAGCTCGACAACGTCATCGAGCACGCCATGATCCTCGGCGAGAGTGAGTGGATCACGCTGCGCGATCTGCCACGCTCGTTGGTGGATGACAACGCCACCATTCCGTTCAGCGGCGATTGCCTGCGTGATGCCCTGCATTCGTATGAGAAAACGCATATCGAAACGGTGCTCAAGCGCACCGATTACGACAAGCGGCGCGCAGCCGATCTCTTGGGGATAAGTCTCTCTTCGCTGTATCGGAAGATGGAGGAACTCAAGATCGCGACGCATTGACGGGGGCGGCGCTGTAACCCTCCAGCAACGCATCGATCAGGTCGCTTTTGGTGAGGATCCCCACCAGCGCTCCCTCTTCCAGCACCAGGAGGGAGCCGACACGACTTTCGCGCATGCGTCGTGCCGCCTCAACTACCGATGTCGTGACTGGAATCGTCACCGGCCGGAGCGTCATCATACCCATGACGCGCAGGTGATCCGCCAGGTCGGAGCCGTCGGTGTCCTGCTGCTCCGATGAGGTGGCGGGGCTGCGCTCCCAGATGTCGCGGTCGGTAACAATGCCGACCACGCGCCGGTCCTCGACTACGGGTAGCCGACGCACATGCCCCTGTCGCATCAACAACCGAGCCTTGCGGATACTGTCGTTCGGCCCCACGATCACTGGGTTGCGGGTCATGTAACGGCGCACATCCATGTCCACGCCGGGTGCAGGAAGCAGAACTCGTGCCGCAGGCGCGGCCAACGCGCGAAGTTGAGACCGCCGCTCCTTGAAGCGGCGGTTGGATTTGCTGAACGGGGAATGTTCTCAGCTTTAGAAACACCGAGACCGCCCAGCCCATGGGGCAACGCAGAATACTGCCTGCTGTAGGCGGTGCATTCCCGGGAAGGCGCACGGCCGCACGGCGCCAAGACACAGCCAAAATGGCAGCGGCGGCACCAATCAGGTGCCGCCGCTGCTGAGGTCAGTACAGCCGGCTGGTAACGCTCGGACCCCGTCCGGGAGACTGCGCACCGAATACGTTCAGGTTTGCCGCGTCGCCCAAACGTGTGTCGGGTCGCAACCCTCAGCCATGATCGGCCTCGCAGACACCAGCGACACACAACCCAGTGTCACAGACAGCGTCCGAGTTGCAGCCCGACCCTGGGGGGCATTTGCCCGACCCGGCACCGCTGCAAGTGGCATTGCAGGTTCCGCAGGCGAGGCTGTTGCCGTCGTCGCAGGTCTCACTGCTTTCTTGTCTCCCGTTACCGCAACAGCCGGCAACCGGGTCGGCACAACAGCTGATAACCGTTGGATCCGCTGGCAAGGTGCACTGCGCGACGAAGATGTTGACATTCGCAGTGTCCCCTAAGGTCCGGTTCCGCGTCGGGCCGGCAGCGGTGAACGCACCCGCTTGCGCTGCACCAGCGGTATTGCCGGCCGCTACGTCTTCGCAGCTTTTCGCAGTGCCGTCGATGGAGAACGGCCCGAAGCTGTCGCCGTCGCCGTTCACGTTGTTCAGCGTCACTGTGGCCTCGCCACTAACCAAGGTCACGATCGATGGGATGCCACGCAGGTCCGGGGGCGAGAACGGGTCGTCATTCGTGCAGAACTGGCCGTCCGTACCATAGTCGCCAGGATTGGAACATCCCACGCACTTGCATTGGCCCATCACCGTGCCAATGCCGGAGGCAGCAGCGAGGATTTCCGAGCCTGCAGCCCCAGCGGGCCCTGGCATATAGATGGCCGGGCCGGCCTTATCGCACGGCACCACTCCGTCTGGACACATTTCCCCACCGGCGTCTTGCTCAATGCTGTAGCTCGCCGACGGCAGACCGGTACAGCCGATGACGCCCTCACTCGAGTTTCCGGGACCGGCGACTGGGGCGCAGGGCGGCTTGCCGCTTTGCGCGCAAGTGTCAACGTCGGTGCAATTGGTCGACTCCGTCACTCCGTCTTGTTCGTACTGCGTACCGCCGCATGTTTTGTATACAACGCCACGCACGCACGCACACGACAGGGTCGTGATTGGAATGCGGGGGAGGTTAGCATCGTCCCGCCGCTGCGCGAGTGGGATCGTGCCGTTTGCCGATGGCTTGCTGCCGGAGCGCACGGTGTTGATGCCATTCAATAGCAGTGTCAGTCCATTGGGTACTAAGCTGGCGTTGACGGTCGCGTAACTGGTCCCGGCTTGGCCACCACCAGCGCCGAATACGCCGGGTACGAGCTTGATCCTGCTTGCCATCTCGGTTGTGCAATTGGCTGCGCAGCCGTTGGCACTGAACGCCTTGCAGTGAATGCACTTCGCACCGCCACATTCGTCATCCCCGCTGCAGACCTTGCGCGGGACGGTCCCTGGAGGACCCTTCTGGCCGAAGGTGTCGCAGACGCCGTCGCCCATGCAATCGCTTTCCTTGGTGCACACCGTGCCTGCATTGTCGCCGCCGATGCAGATGCTGCCGGGGTCGCAGTCTTCACCACTCTGGGTGATGCCGTCGCCGCACACCGCCGAGGCGCAGCCGTGCAGGGCGTTGTTGACGGCGGTGACGTTGTCGTTCACCAAGACGGTGGTACCGTTGCTGGAGGCATTCGAGCACGCAGTCAAAGGCATCGTGCCGAGGTTGATGTCGATTCCGAGGACAAGTTCGTCGATGGTGACCGTCCCGCTGTTGTTGCAATCTCCCACGCACGCCGCGCGCGCGATGCTCGGAGCCACCGCAAGGCTCGCCGTCAAAGTTACAACTGCCGCAGCCCAACCCGTGGTGTGAGACCACCACCCTGCCTTCCTGGGATTCTTCATTCTGCTTTCCTCCTCTGGGTCAGGGACATGTTGCCCTGGCCGGGTTGAGGGTGCGGAAGATGAGCGGCATCCACCGCATGCCTCCTGGTTGTCTTTTCCATCCCCTGTTTGCTACAAGGGCCCCTCATTCGTCAAGCCCCCAAAGTCATTTTTGAGCGTTTCCGCACCCGCGCGTGGCACGCGACGCCGCCGTACGCGCACTCGTGCATGCGTTGCCATCGTCACGCCCGGCGTGTAGCGTGCGGCGCAGTGCTGCTCCTCGGTGAAATCTTGCGCCGGCACGCGCGTATTCGACCCCGGAAAACTGCCTACGTAGTCGGTCGAACGCGCGTGACCTATGCCCAGTTCAATGACGACGCCAACCGCTTGGCAGGCGCGCTGCAAACGCTCGGCGTCGGGCGCGGCGACCGCGTCGCCATTCTCGCCAACAACTGCGTGCAGTATCCGCTGGCGTATTTCGCCTGCATCAAGATCGCCGCCATCGCGGTACCGGTGAATGCGCGCTTCAAGGACGATGAGGTGCACTACGTGGTCGAGCACTCCGAGTCGAGGCTGTTGCTCTATGGCGCAGACTTCGCGGCGACGGTCGATCGTCTGCGGCCGCGCTGGCCGCAGCTACAGGACCACCGCGTGCTCGACGACGCAGCGTTCGCAGCCTGGATCGGATCCCACTCGCCAACCGAGCCGCTGGCGTTGGTGGATGAGAATGATCCACACGTCATGCTCTACACCAGCGGTACGACCGGTGCGCCGAAGGGCGCCTTGCTTTCCCACCGCAGCTACTATCTGCAAGCGGGACACTCCCACCATACAACCGGTCTGTCGGAGGACGACGTTGGGCTGAGCATGTTCCCGATGTTTCATATGGGCGGATGGGCCTTGCCGCTCGGGTTCTGGTACGACGGCAGCACGGTCGTCATCATGGAACGTGCCGATCCGCGCGCCATGCTCGAGGCCGTGCAACGCGAGCGCGTCGCCTACCTGTATGCGGTCCCGACGGTGTACAACTTCATGCTCGATCTACCGGATTTCGACCGCTTCGATCTGTCGTCGCTGCGCATCTTGGCTGGTGGCACGTCGGTGATGACCGATGAGCAGATCCGGCGCATCACCGAGCGCTTCCGCAATCGCAACCTCTTCATCATATACGGGTCGACCGAGACCGGACCGGTGGCGACGCTGCGGCCCGCCGATGTGTTTCGCAAGCCCGGTTCGGTGGGCCGGCCGGCGCTCAACGTCGAGCTGCGCGTCGTCGATGATGAAGACCAGGACGTGCCGCCGGGAACACCCGGCGAGATCATCTGTCGCAGCGAGTTCATCATGCGCGGCTACTGGCGCATGCCGGTGGAGACCGCCGCAGCCCTGCGCGGCGGTTGGGTGCACACCGGCGACCTCGGCGTGCTCGACGATGACGGGTTTCTGTTCATTGCCGGGCGCAAGAAGGAAATGATCAAGAGTGGTGGTGAGAACATCTTCCCGGTCGAAGTCGAGCGCGTGCTGCTCGAGCATCCCGCGATCGGTGAGGCGGCAGTGCTTGGCATCCCCGATGCCGACTGGGGCGAATCGGTGCTCGCCGTCGTGGTGCGGCGGCCGCAACGTGCGCTGAGCGAAGCTGAGGTCGTGGACCACGTGCGGAATCGGCTGGCGGGGTTCAAGAAGCCACGGCACGTGTGGTTCCTAGACAACCTGCCGCGCACGGCGGCGACGCGGCAGGTACAAAAGACGTTGCTGCGCGAACAATTTCTGCAGCGCGCAGCGCAGAAGTAGCTGGAGTGCGACGCGCTCTCGTGTGGATCCTGCTCGCAGGCATCGTCGCCGGTGTGGCGGCCTATGTCTGCCGGCAGCCGTTGCTCAGTGCCCTCGGGGGTTTCCTGATCGTGCAGGACGATGCGCATCCGGCGGACGCCATCGTGGTGCTGTCCGGATCGCTTCCCGATCGGATTCTGGAGGCCGTCGACCTCTACGAAGCGCATCTCGCGCCGCGTCTCATTCTGACCCGCGAGCAACCACTCCCGGGCCTGGCGGCGCTGCGCGCGCGCGGTGCGACATTGCCGGAGCATCACGAGCAGAACCTCAGCATCGCTGAGGAGCTGGGTGTGCCGGCCGCCGCCATCGCTGTGATGCCGACGGCGACGAGTAGCACGCTGGCCGAGATCCGTGCGTTGGTCTCCTACCTGCAGGAGCAACGGGTGCACTCAATCTTGCTGGTGACCTCGAAGGCACATGCGCGCCGCGCACGCGCGACCTTCCGCGCGTTTGCCGGCTCCGACCTGCGCGTCGCCGTCCGCCCGTCACGGCACGACCCCTTCTCCGCCGACCGCTGGTGGCACGAGCGCTCCTCCATCCGGCGGGTGATCATCGAGTACGGCAAGCTGCTGTACTTTGTGCTCATCGATCGCTGGTTTGTAGGACAGAAGACGTAAGGGCGTCGGGCGTGGTAAGAGGAGTCCCAGTGTCACAGCCGACGACAGCGATCCATGCCATCTACCTCCAGGTGCGGCCGACCGACATCGCGCAGGTGAAGTTTCTGTTCGAGTCCTACGAGGAGATTGCCATAGTGCGCACCGTGGATCGGCGTGCGGCGATCATAGTCGTGCTGGTCGTGCCCGATTTCTTGCCGGTGGCGCGTGCCGTGCTCGAGGAATTGCGCACGCAGATCGACTGCGTCGAGGTTGCCGCCCCGGCGGTGGAGAGCGACGATTGGTTGATGCGGGAGATCGATGGCGACGACTAGCCAAGGCGCCTGGCCTTTGGAAGTCCGCAAGTCGAAATCCGAAACAAATGCGAAAATGCAAGTTCGAGTGATCGAAACGAAGCCCAAGGAGTTCGCGTTTCGGATTTCTAGCTTTCAGAACTCGTTGGTTCCCGCGGCTTGCCGAACACGTAGGCGACGCCGATGCTCAGGCCGTAGAGCACCAGCAGCGGTCCCGCCATGAGCAGTTGCGACGCGACGTCGGGCCCGGGCGTTAGCATCGCGGCGACGATCACGATGACCAAAATGGCATAGCGCGTGTAGTGCAGCATCGCCGTGTGGGTCACCACGCCGAGACGGGCGAGGAAGAAGGTGATCACCGGCATCTCGAAGGTGGCGCCGAACGCCAGCAGCATACGCGCCGTGAACGACAGGTACTCGCTGATGCGGATCTCGGGGCTGACGCGGATGCTGCCGTACTGCTCGATGAAGAATTGGTAACCGACCGGCAGCACCAGCGCGTAGCAAAACCACGCGCCGCACACGAAGAAGAACGTGCCGAAGAACACGAAGGGGCGTGCGTAGCGCTTCTCGGTGTCGTACAGCCCGGGCGCGACGAACTGCCAGATCTGATAGAGGATCATCGGGCTGGCGAGGAAGATCGCTGCGATGAATGAGACCTTGAGCTTGGTGAAGAAGGCCTCGACGACGCCGGTGCCGATGAGATGGACGACGTCGCTGTCGGTGCCGTGCGCGACGTTGAGTGCCAGCAACGGTCGCGTCAGGATATCGAACAAGCGCTCGGCAAAGGCGTAGCAGCCGAAAAATGCGACGCCGATGGCGCTGAGTGCCTTGATGAGCCGCCAACGCAGCTCTTCGAGGTGCGCCGTCAGCGGCATCTTGAGGTCGGCGGACATCGCTCCGGTTCGGCGAGCTGTGGGACGAGGTGACGCGGCGTCTCGAGCCGCTCCGCGTCCGGTCAGCGCGCCGCGCTGGGCTGCCTACTGCCCGGCTGGCGCATCGCTCTTCTTGTCTGCCGCAGGAGTGGTGAGTTGTGCTTCGCCCACGCTGGCATCGGTGGCGCGGGGGACACTGGCCGGCGCCGCCGGTGGCGCGGCAACGGCAGCCGGCGATGCCGCCGGCGGTTTCCGGATCTCGGCCTGTGCTTCCTGCTCCAACATGGTGCGAGCGTTCTGCAACTCTTCGGAGAGCCCGCTGGTTGCTTTGCGTAGCTCTGCCAGGCCCTTCCCGAGCGCGCGCGCCACCTCGGGAAGCCGCTTGGGGCCTAGGACAATGAGCGCCACGATGAGGATGACCAACAGCTCAGGGGTGCCGATACCAAACATGAGCGCGCGCCGGCGACAGCTCAGACGCTAGAGAAATCACGGCAGCGTGTCAAACCGCGTACGCACAGGGTGAGGCGGTCGGCCCTCGCTGCACCGGTCTGTTTATTTGGCGCTGGCCTTCTTCAGCTGCTCGACTTCCTTGCTCAGCGCCGCCACCTGTTCCTTGAGCTTGTCGATCTGACTTTCCAGGTAACGGTGCCGATGCCGCGCTCGCTCCAGGCTGTTCTCGTCGCGCTTGCCGGCGGTGTGCTGGTGGCCGCCGCCACATGGCTCATCGGTCGAATCGTAGCCCTGCTCATTGCAGCCGTCATACTCCTGCGTCTGTGCACTCAGGGGTGTCAGCACCAGAACTGCTGCAACTGCCAGGGCTCCGTACAGTGCTCGCATGACTCGGTACCTCCTGTTGTGAGATGTGCGCTCCTAACGTGCCGCGGCGCGCGAAGTCAAATCCTCCGGGATTTACCCCGGCACGGGCGGTTGCTAGATTGCCAGCGCATGGCGGACACGGGGATCGTCATCGACCGGCGCTACCTGGAGCACGACACCGGGACGGGACACCCGGAACGCCCGGAGCGCATTCAAGTGCTGCTCCCGGTCATCAGCGGCGCAGCCGCGTCGTGTACCGCGATTCCGGCGCGCCCGGCATCGGGCGACGAACTGGCCCTGGTGCACGACGGCGCCTACGTGGAGGAGGTGGCGGCGACGCAGTACAAGCCGGGCTTTGCGTTCGACGCCGATACGCCGACGTGCGAGCGCTCCTACGAGATCGCGCGCCTGGCCGCGGGTGGGTTCCTGGCACTGCTCGATGCCGTGATGGACGGGCGCGTCAACAACGGCTTTGCCTTCGTGCGGCCGCCGGGCCACCACGCCGAACGTCATCGGGCGATGGGGTTCTGCCTGTTCAACAACGTTGCGGTAGGCGCCGAGTACCTGCGCCGCCGGTACGGCCTCGAGCGTATCCTCGTCGTCGACTGGGACCTGCATCACGGCAACGGGACGCAGCACATGTTCGAATCGGACCCGGGCGTGCTCTACGTCTCCAGTCACCAGTATCCGTACTACCCGGGTACGGGTGCGATCGACGAGGTCGGGCGCGGCCACGGCGAAGGGTGCACCGTCAATCTGGCGTTTCCCGCCGGTTACGGCGACGCTGAGTATCTTGATGCGTTCGCGCGTATCGTCGAGCCGATCGCGCAGCAGTACGCGCCGCAGTTCGTGCTGATATCGGCGGGCTTCGACGCGCATGCGCGCGATCCACTCGGTGGCATGCAGGTCACCGAGGCGGGCTTCAAGGCCTTGGCGCGCCTGCTGCTCGGCATTGCCCGCGACCACGCGGGCGGCCGCTGCGCCGCGATCTTGGAGGGCGGTTACGATCTCACCGCGATCCGCAACTCTTCCACCGCGGTGCTGGCGGAGTTGCAGGGCGGAAACGAGCCGCTGCCAACAGCCTTCACACCCAGTCGTGCCGGCGCACTCATCGAGCGCATCCGCAAGGTCCAGGGCCGGTACTGGAAGCTGTAGACCGTCGCAACGTTTCAGGACGGTCGCCGGATGCCGAGCCTCTGCATGCGCGAATAGAGCGTGCTGGGATGCAGTCCGAGACGCTCTGCGGCCTGACCGCGGCCACGGATCTGCCAGCCGCAGGTCTCGAGGACGTCGACGATGTAGCCCCGTTCCACCTCCTCGAGTGTGCGCGTCGGCGGTGCGGCGGATAGGGTCGGCGGTACGGCGGGAGGGGCGTGGGTCACGTCGAAGGCGTCGTCGATCTCCAGGTCCGGCCCTGTCGAAAGGATGACTGCCCGTTCGACAACGTTGCGCAACTCGCGAATGTTTCCAGGCCAGTCGTACGCCACCAGCCGCTCCATGACGGCTGGCGGCACCCTGTCGATCGACTTCCGCAGCGGGCGGCAAAACTGGTCGAGGAAGTGCGAGACGAGCGGCGGGATGTCTTCCTGGCGCGCCCGCAGCGGTGGCACGTCGATGGGGAACACGGCCAAGCGGTAGTACAAGTCTGCGCGGAATGCTCCCGCTGCCACCGCCGCCTTGAGGTCTCGATTCGTGGCCGCGATGACGCGCGCGTTCACGTGCAGTGTGAGGTGAGAGCCCAAGCGTTCCATCCCGCCGTCTTGCAGGACCCGCAGCAGCTTCGCTTGCAGGTCCAACGGGAGCTCGCCGATTTCATCGAGGAAGATCGTGCCGCCGTCGGCAAGCTCGAAGCGGCCGAGCTTGCGCGCCGCGGCGCCGGTGAACGCGCCTTTCTCGTGCCCGAACAGCTCGCTCTCCATCAACGTCGCGGGTAGTGCGGCACAGTTTACTCGCACGAAGGTCGCCTCACGGCGTCCACTCTTCTCGTGGATGGCCTTGGCGATCAGCTCCTTGCCGACCCCGGTCTCGCCAAGGATGAGCACGGTTGCCTCCGTGGGAGCAACTTGTTCGACACGCACCAGGACGCTGTGCAGCGCCTTGCTCTTGGCGATGATCTCGCCGCGCGCCGCCAGGCCGCGGGCGTCCTCGCGCAAATAGGCATTCTCCGCTTCCAGTCGTTCCGTCAGGGCTTGCACCTGCGCCAGCGCCCGCCGCAGTTCCAACTCGCTGGCACGGCGCAGCAAGACGCTGGCGAAGATCTCGCCGATCAAGCGCAGGCGTTGGACGATCGGTTCGGGCCAGTGCACCTCTCTGGTGACCGTCGAGAAGTGCACCGTACCGATGAGCCTGCCGGCGGCGGACAGAGGCAGGACGGCAACGGATTGCACCCCGGTTTGCCGGGCCGTTTCGAGATCGGTGGCGGCTTCCGGTGGCAACTCCTCCGGTCGCGAGAAGATGACAGGGACGCCGGCGCGGATTTGCGTTGCCACCCATGGGAGCTCCTTCTCCCCGAGCCCCAACGGGACTGGCTCCACGCCCGCACGGGACCAACTGTGCGTCGTGCGCAACAGTGCGTCGCTGGGGTCCTCCGAGGATATGGAGCCGCGGTCGACTCCGAGATGGCCGGCAAGCTGCCGCAGAGCGGTGGTGATCTCCCGGTCGACCGACTCGGGAGCCAAGTTCAACAGATGCGCGGAGATGTCGGCGAGCAGCGCTTCGAACTGCACCTGCTGGCGGAGAATCGTTTCACCGCCCGTAGCGTCGATATGTCGATCCTCAATCGGCATTTCGATGGACTCTAGTCGATATTCCGATGCCTAGTCCACCCGTGGCCGTGGGCGAGCTCAACCTTGAATAGGTTCGCTTGCGGCGGCATTTGGCATCGATCTTCCTACAAATGGCTGCAAAGCCAACAGAGAAGGGAGACCAACGATGTCGACGATGGATCGCTACGCACAGCCGACGACCAGCACGGACTGGAGCCTTGCCCAATCATTCAACACCGCCTTCCGCTGGGAGTATGAGGATGGCCGCGAGAAGCTGTTGAACCTCTACGAAAAGGGGAAGCGGTTGCAATGGAACGCGAATGAGCGGATCGACTGGTCGCAGAACCTCGATCCCGAGAACCCCGAACAACTGCCCGACGAAACCATCCCGATCTACGGCTCTGCGATCTGGAACCGCATGACGAACGCTGAGAAGGCAACGGTGCGCCATCACTTCCAGGCATGGCAACTGTCGCAGTTCCTGCACGGGGAGCAGGGTGCACTGGTATGCACGGCGAAGATCGTGCAGCAGGTGCCGAGCATGGACGCGAAGTTCTACGGCGCCACGCAGGTGATCGACGAGGCGCGGCACGTCGAGGCCTATGCGCGGCTGCTGCATGAGAAGTTCCAGCTCGCGTATCCCATCAATCCGCATCTCCGCCAACTGCTCGACGACACGCTGTCGGAGTCGCGCTGGGACTTCACCTACCTGGGCATGCAGGTCCTCATCGAAGGCGTGGCGCTCGCTGCGTTCGGTCTGATCCGGGACCAGTCGAAAAATCCGCTGGCCGCGTCGGTGACCGCCTATGTGATGCAAGACGAGGCGCGGCACGTGGCGTTCGGCCGCCTGGCGTTGCGTGACTACTATCCGCAGCTGACGCAGAAGGAACGCGACGAACGTGAGGAGTTCGCCGTCGACGGCTGCTACCTGCTGCGCGACCGCTTCCGCGCCGAGGAGGTGTGGGACACGCTCGGTCTGCCGGTGGATGAATGCGTGCGTCATGTGGATGAGTCCGAGCTCATGCGGATCTTCCGCACCAATGTGTTCACGCGCATCGTGCCGACGATGAAGGATATCGGCCTCTGGGGCCCCAGGGTGCAGAAGGCGTACGCCGACATGGGGGTCATCGGGTTTGCCGATATCGACCTCGAGTCCGTGATGGCCTACGACGAGCAACGCGCGGGAGAGTTCGACCGCCGGCGTGAAGAGGTGGAGCGTGTGGCGACAGCCGCCGCGTGACGGGTTGCAAACGGTCGACATGGCCGACCGGTGTTTGGCGCTCGTACCTGGGGGCGGGTTGTGATGACCGTTTGATTCGTGCAATAAAGCGGACCTGCTTGGGCCTTTGAGGAGAGTGCTGCCCACGCTGAGAACGAAACCTGAGCAGAAGGAGGAGCAGATGCACAACGTCATGAAACACGCAAGAACCCTGGTCCTGGCTGCAATGGTCGCTGCACCGTTGTTCGCCGCCGGCTGCACGGCGACGCGCGGCCTCCGCGGTACGCCGGAGGAATCGGGCTTCCTCGGCAACTACTCCCAGCTCCAGCACGTCGACGGCTATCCGGCCGCGCTGGTGTACATCCGACCCGGCGTCCAGTGGGGGCGCTACAACGCCATCCAACTCGATTCAGTGACCCTGTGGACGGACGCCAGCACGTCAGGCCTCAGCCCCGAAGACCAGCAGATGCTCACCGACACGCTCTACCAGAGCTTGTACGACGATCTCAGCAAGTACTTCACGGTCGTCAAGCAGCCCGGTCCCAATACCATACGCCTGCGTGTGGCGCTGACGCAGGTGCAAGCGGCCAAGCCCATCATCCGGACGGTGACCACGGTCGTACCGCAGATGCGCATCCTGGGGAGTATCATCGGTCTTGCAGCTGACACGGCGACGATGGTCGGCTCGGCCACGGTGGAAATGGAAGCATTGGATGCGGCGACCAACCAGCGCCTGGCGGCGGCGGTGGACGACCGGGCGGGCACGAAGGTGTTATTCGCCAAGCGCGCCTACACCACCTGGGGTGACGTCAAGGCGGCGTTCGACTACTGGTCCGACCGCATCGCCTGGCAAATGGCCCGCATGGGTGTGCAGCGCCTGCCTGGCGTCCCCATGCCGGAAGAGCCAAAGGAAAGCCGCACGATCTAGCCGGGAGACTGCCGTCGCAGGGCATCTGCCTGTTTGAGGCGCACAGCGGCGGGACCATTCGGAGTCCGGGACGTTCACCGTGGGAGGCGCGGCCATCCCATACGGTTCCTCTCGACGGCCCGGTCTTTGTGGCAGACGATTGCGCCTGTAGAACGAATGGAGGAGGGAATCAGAATGGTCAAATCGCAGCGTGCGATGCTGGTGGTGGGGATCGCGATGCTGTTGGCGCTCCCTGCCTTCGCGGCGGACACGGAAAAGAAACACTCCAAGGAGGAGACTCCCGATGCGACGGTGAAGTTCTCCGGGGGCTCCGTTGGCATCGGTATCGGCTTTTCCTGGGGGAGTGGCGTGCTGACGTACAAGGGCAAGGACTATCCGTTCAGCGTGTCGGGGCTCTCAGCCGGGGACATCGGCGCGTCGTCAACCGAGGCCTCCGGTGATGTGTACGGCTTGAAGAAGCTCGAGGACTTCAACGGCAACTATACCAGCACCAGCGCCGGTGCGGCGGTGGGCGGCGGTGGTGGCGCTGCGACCATGCGTAACCAGAATGGAGTCAGCATGCATCTCGTGGCGACGGCGCGGGGCGTGAAGCTCAGGGCTGCCGTCGATGGGGTGAAGATTCAGCTGAAGCAGTGAACAGCCGAGGAGCAGGAAAGTTGCGCCGAACAATCGCGCGACTGCTTCTGGCTTTCCCCGTCGGCCTGGTCGTTGCCGGCATGACGTTGTGGGGCTGCGGGGCGATCTACTACTGCGCTGCGCTCGGTAGCACCGCGAAGGACATCGTCCTCTCGTCGTTCGCACTGTTCGGTGTCGCGGCCATCATCGGGCTCTTTGTGCGGCGCCTTCGACGCCTGGTGGCGGCGTTCCTGATCGTCTTTGCCATCGTGCTGGTCTGGTTCCTGCGCATACAGCCGCGCAACGATCGCGATTGGCAGCCCGAAGTCGCAGTCCTCCCCTACGCCGACATCAACGGCGACATGATAACGGTGCACAACATCCGCAATTTCGATTACCGCAGCGAAACCGACTTCACCCCGCAGTACTACGACAAGACCTTTGACTTGAGAAAGCTCGACACGGCCGACTTGATCGCCACGTACTGGATGGGGGATGCCATCGCGCACATGATGGTAAGCTTCGGGTTTGCCGGGCAGGATTATCTCACCATCTCGATCGAAACGCGCAAGGAACGCAGCGAGAGCTACTCGACGCTGGCGGGCTTCTTCAAGCAGTATGAGCTGTACTACGTCGTCGCCGACGAGCGCGACCTGATTCGCGTGCGCACCAACTACCGCAAGAATCCGCCGGAGGACGTCTACCTGTACCGCACCAACGCGCCTGCGGCGAACGTGCGGCGACTGTTCCTGAGCTACGTGGAGAAAATCAACTCACTGAAGAAGCATCCCGAATTCTACAACACGCTGACGACCAACTGCACAACCAACATCTGGATGCACACCAAGGTGAATGGAAAGACACCGTTCGACTGGAAGATCCTGGCCAGCGGCTACGTGCCGTTGTTGGCGTATGAGTGGGGCCGACTCGATACCCGCCTGCCGTTTGACGAACTGCGCCGGCGCGGGCACATCAACGCGGCGGCGCAGGCCGCCAATGACGCCGCGGACTTTTCGCAACGTATCCGTGCCGACGTCCCGGCTCCGCCTCCCGCGGCGCGCTGAGCTGCGACACGGCGTCAAAGTCAATACGACTCCTCCGTGAGTGTGACCTTGCCGCGGAAGACGTAGTAGATCGTGACGGTGTAGGCCACGACGATGGGCACTCCTACGAGTGCGACAGAGAACATGAAATGCAGCGATTTCTGCGTTGAAGCCCCATTGTAGATGGTGAGGCTGTTGGCCGTCGGCGGCAGCGAAAAAACCAGATTCGGATAAACAGCGGCGCCGAACAGAAGCATCAGCGTGACGATCGAAAGACACGAGCTCACGAACGCACGGCCCTCCCGGCCTCGCCGGAGTTCACGCAGGATGTTGAATGTGACGAGCAGCGCAGCAACGAAGCTCCCACCCAGAATGAACGGCCGCTGGTGGAGGGCGGCCTCGATGTGTGGGCAGTTGAAAATGGTGAGGGCGTTCAACACCAGGAAGCAAGCCAGGTAGGCGGGAACCGTGAGTTTGATCCATTGCCTGAGCCGCGCCTGCACGGGGCCTTCGGTCTTCAGCATGAGGTACAAGTTGGCGTGCATGACGAACAGCACCGCGGCCGTAACACCGACAAAGAGTGCGTAGGGGTGAAGCAAAGTGATGAAGTTGCCCTGGAACTCGTGGCCGGTGTCGAGCGGAATGCCCCAGACGATGTTTCCCAGCACCACCCCGATGAGGATCGTAGAGAGCAGACTGCTGATCGCAAAGGCGGCATCCCAGGCGGTGCGCCAGCGCCTTCCCAGCCGTTGGCTGCGGAACTCGATGGCCACAGCGCGGAAGATCAGCGCCGCGAGCAGCAGCATGCAGCCATCGTAGAAGCCAGAGCACACCGTGGCGTAGACGGTTGGAAACGCCGCGAACAACGCGCCGCCCCCCGTTACCAGCCACACTTCATTGCCGTCCCACACCGGCCCAATGGCGTTGAGGAAGAGACGGCGTTCGTGATCCTCTTTCGTGCACAGGAGCAGCGGGCCGGTGCCCAGGTCGAAGCCGTCGAGTACTGCGTAACCTGTGAAGAGGATGCCCACCAGCACAAACCAGATGGTGTTCAGGTCCATGGCGCCGATCCTTTGGTATGCCGCCCCGCCTTGAGCG
This sequence comes from Candidatus Margulisiibacteriota bacterium, assembly GCA_035541735.1. GTDB lineage: Bacteria > Desulfobacterota > Binatia > HRBIN30 > HRBIN30 > DATKMS01. The sequence continues at coordinate 26,198 of DATKMS010000116.1, read as the reverse complement.
AGAGAGGTTGCCAAGTCTCCAGCAGTGTCTTGCCGGCCTCTGCGCTTGTTGGACCCCTGCGGATCAGTTGGAACAGGGCAGACACGAACAGGCCGCTGAGGAGCAGATAAACCAGGAAGAAGAGAAGGAGCGAACTGAGAACCTGTGGTGCGCTGACAACTGCAGACACGGCTTCTCGGGTCTTGAGGACCTGGTAAACAACCCACGGCTGGCGTCCCATCTCAGCGGTGAACCACCCCGCCTGCGTGGCCACTTCAGACAGCACGGGGGACAACACGAGCAACCCGAGGAAGAGGCGAATGGATCGCGATCCTGTCGCCCAAAGTTTTCCGGTCTTCCAGAGACAGCAGCCCAGCACTGCTATGGCGGTGAGTCCCATGCCAATGGCGATCATGAGGTGGTAGGTCTGAAAGAGCACCGGCACGTTGGGCCAATAGTCGGGTCGTAGCTTTGCCAACTCTTCGGCGCTGGCGCCGGGATGCCGGCGCCGCAGGAAATCATCGGGCGGCAACTGCGCGAGGCCCTTGACTTCCGTCGCGGTGGCCGTGACGGGATGGAGAAAGTCACCAGAGACGAGGACGCTGAGCAAACCTGGAATATGGAGAGTGGTGCTTTCGACACCGACAATTCGGCCTGCGGCGTCGCGCTGCCACCCAACCCATCCTGCGATCCCCAGCGGTGCTTCCTGTTGCGACTGCCCCAACCCTTCGAGAGCCGCGAGCTTGGTGGGTTGGTTGCGGGCTACGCCGCGCGCCGTCGAGTCGGCAGCCACCATTTGGAGCAAGCACGCGACGACAGCGCCGACGAGGCCGATCTTGAGCGCCGCCCGCGCGGAGTCTACGTGCTGGTCCCGAAGGAGCCACCAGGAACTCACAGCGGCAACCAGGAAGGCCCCGGTGATCCAACACGCCAGGATCGTGTGGAACAACCGATCCAGCGTCGACGGGTTCAAAATTGCTGCCGCGAAGTTGTCGACGACGGCGCGGACATCGTGCAAGTCTTCGGGCTGGACCACGTAGCTGGCTGGCAGGGCGACTTCCCGGATCGTGAACGCGGCGCCGCGAAGATCGGTGCTCATAGGAAATACCTGCCCGCTGGCGACAACCTTTGCTTGTCTGGCGAGGTGATAGCCGGCGGGGGTTTGCATCCACGAATTGGCGACGAGGATCCAGATGGCGCTGAAGTGGGCTCCCAGCGCGACCATGCAAGTGGCAAAAAAGTGCGTTCGCGGTCCGACCTTGTTCCAGCCAAAGAGCAGCAGTGCGAGAAAGCCGGATTCGAGAAAGAAAGCGTAGATGCCCTCGATTGCCAGCGGGCTGCCAAAGATGTCGCCGACAAAACGCGCGTACTGCGCCCAGTTGGTGCCGAACTGGAACTCCAGCGGAATGCCGGTGGCGACGCCGATGGCGAAGACCAACCCGAAAACCTTTGTCCAGAAACGCGCCATGTCGAGGTAGAGTGAGGTGCCCGTCCGCAGCCGCAGGGCCTGTATGATGACCAACATCAATCCCAGGCCGATGGTCAGCGGTGGGAACAGGAAGTGGAACGAGACGGTGAGTGCGAATTGGATTCGGGAAAGGACTGCAACGCTCGGGAGCACGCGACCGATTCGCCAGGCGTCTCAGTCGACGTCGTTGGCGACGTCGTGCTCCGCAGCGGGTTCCACGGCGGCCGTCACTGCTTGAGGGGCGACAACGCGCGGCTCGGTGCCGCGCTTGAAGCATTCGAGGAATCCGCCGCCACCCAATGACCGCTGGCCGGTGTGTGGGTTGATCAGCACGAAGCTGATGCCCTCAGGGACCGGAAAGTCGAGGATCGGCTCGTTCTCGAGCGCCTGCTCCATGAAATGCAGCCAGATCGGCGCGGCGACGTGGCCACCCGTCTCGAGCTTGCCCAGTGTACGCTTCTCGTCGAAGCCGACCCAAACGCCCGCGAGCAGTTGCGGTGTGTAGCCGATGAACCACGCGTCGTCGAGGTCGTTGGTCGTTCCGGTCTTGCCGGCCGCCGGCCGTTGCAATTCTGCAGCGCGCTTGCCTGTGCCGCGCTGGACCACGCTCTGCAACATGCTGGTGATAATGTAGGCCGTCTCCGGGGGGATGACCTGTTCGACGTGCGGCGCCGGTTCGTCGATGACGTTGCCCTGACTGTCGGTGATCTTGGTGATGAAGCGCGGCTCGGCCCGGCGTCCTTGGTTGGCGAACACGGAATACGCCGAAGCCAGCTCGCTGAGTGTCACCTCGGAGGAGCCGAGGGCGAGGGACAAGTTTGGCGCCAGCGGGCTGGTGATGCCCAGGCGAGGGATGTATTTGACGAGGTACTTCACCCCGACGCGCGTTGCCAGCTTCACGGTGACGACATTGCGCGAAAACGTCAGCGCTTCACGCAAGGTGGTGGGGCCGAAGAACTTGTTCTCGAAATTCTGCGGCATCCAGATGCTGTTGTGATCCTGGAAGGAGATCGGCTCGTCGACAATGACCGTTGCTGGTGTGAAGTTTCGATCCATCGCTGCGGCATAGACGAGCGGCTTGAATGCCGAGCCCGGCTGCCGGGCGCTCTGCGTGGCACGGTTGAACTGACTGCTGTCGAAGTCGTAGCCACCGACCAACGCCTTCACGTCGCCGCTGGAGGGATCGAGAGCAATCATCGCGCCCTGCACGGGCGGTTCCGGGTCACGGATGAACTGATAGATCTCGGCGCTGCCCGGCGTCTCCGCGAGCTGCACACGGATCACGTCGCCGGCGCGTAAGACCTCGGGCCGGCCGTTGGTGGACGTAGCGCTGGCCGGTAGCACGCCACGAAACGGACCGACCTGCACGCGGACGACGGCGGGCGCGCTCTTCGATTTGCCGTTCGTTGGCGGCGGGCTCATGACGACGGCCTCGTAACTGCGGTTCCGTTCAGGACCGCGGCCCTCCAGCGCCGCCTTTTGGCCGTGCAGGAACCCTTCGACCTCGCTCACGTCGAGATGGCGGATCGGCGCCTCATAGTGCTCCCGCACCGACAATTCCACCAGCCCGTCGCGCAACGCCTTCTCCGCCGCACGCTGCATTGCCAGGTTGGCGCCGGTGTGCACGCGCAGGCCCAGGGCGTAGAGCGCAGTCTCACCATACTTCTCTTCGAGCAGGCGACGCACGTGCTCGACGTAGTAGGGCGCCGCGATGAAGCTGCCTTTGCGCGGTGCCAGAGCGAGCGGTTCGCGGGCGGCCGCGGTTGCCTGGGCGCGAGTGACGAATTGCACGTCGGCCATACGATCGAGGACGTAGCGTTGACGTGCCTTGGCACGCGGCCAGTGGCGGAACGGTGAGTAGCGGCTGGGTGCCTGCGGCAACCCGGCCAGCAAGGCCGCCTCGGCCAAGGTCAGATCCTCAACGTTCTTCCCGAAATACTCCTGTGCGGCCGCTGCGACGCCGTATGCGCCGCTGCCGAGGTAGATGTTGTTGAGGTACAGGTACAGGATCTCGTCCTTCGTGAACTGGCTCTCGAGGCGCATGGCCAGGACCATTTCCTTCAGCTTGCGCTCGTAGCTCTTCTTCGGAGTGAGCAGCAGTGACTTCACCACTTGCTGGGTGATCGTGCTACCGCCTTGCACCTTGCCACCGGCAGCGACGTTGTTGATGAAGGCGCGCAGGATGCTGAAGGGATCCACGCCGCCGTGGCGATAGAAGCCATCGTCCTCGGCGGCGATGAAGGCGTTGCGAACGAGGACCGGGATGCGTTCGATGGGGACGAGATAGCGTTTTTCCAAATAAAACTCGCCAATGACCGTGCCGTCATCAGCCAACACTTGTGTGGCGGCAGGCGGATGGTACTGGGCGATCTTGTCGACCGGCGGTAAGTTGGCGGTGATTTCCCAATAGACCAGGCCCACCGCCCCTGCGCTGGCCAACACCAACATCAAGGCGACGAACAGCAGAAGGTTGCGGAGTGTCCGCCCCAACCGGGCGACGCGGGTTGGACGCGTACGGGGGCTCGCCATAGATCCGCACTCTACGATAACGGCGGCTGCCCGGCGGGTCAACCGGGTCTTGCCGCCACATTCGGCGGGACCACGGCATGCCGTCATCGGCACCGCCGGCGGAGGCGGACCGGGATGGACTACTCCATCAAAACACTATAACATGAATAGAATGTAGGAACATACATATACTCAATGGCATCATGCATTCTATATTGGTAGTTGATGACGAGCCAGCAAGTGTCCGTGCGGTGGCCCGCGTGCTCGCCGACGAGTACCGCGTGCTCACGGCTACGAGCGCCGCAGCCGGCCTGGACCTGCTCGGTGCCGAACCGGTGGCACTCATGGTCGTTGACCAGCGCATGCCGGGGATGCCGGGCACCGAGTTGCTGGCGCACTGCGCGGCTCGGCAGCCGGACATCATCCGCGTCCTGTTGACCGGGTACACGGACATCGAGACCCTCCTCGAAGCGATCAACGCGGGGCACGTCTACTACTATCTTACGAAACCGTGGGAGCCGCACGAGCTGCGCTTGGTCGTCCGGCGCGGCCTTGAGCGCTACGACGTCGAAGCCGACCGCCGGCGTCTGTTGGGGGAACTGGAACGGGCGCTCGTGCGTGTGCGACGCGAGGCGGAGCAGAAAGGGCGGCTGTTGACGCTGGCGACGCACGAGCTGGGCACGCCGCTGCATCTGCTGGCCAATGCCCTGACATTCATCGGCGACGCCGGATTGCCGTCGCAGGCTCAGGTATGGCTCGATACGGCGCGGCGCAGCGCCAGTTGGCTCGGCCGCATCGGTGCGCAGATCGCCAGCGGCGCGCGCTGGCAGGGGCGTGGTGTGCGGTTGGATTGCCGCCCGCTGCTTGTGTCGTCGTTGCTGGCCGACTTGCAGAGTGCCTTTCAGGCGATGGTGGAGATGCGGCGACTGAGGCTGCAGGTCGAACTGGCGGACGACTGTCCGTCAGTGTCCGCGGACCGCGTTTGGCTCGCCCGCGCGCTCACCAATCTGCTCTCCAACGCCGTGCGCTTCACGCCCGATGGCGGTACCATCACACTGGCGGCGACGAAAACGCCGCGCGCCGTGCGCATCGCTGTGAGCGACACGGGTATCGGCATCGACGCGCACGTCCTCGACGAGATCTTCGAACCGTTCTCTGCTGCCGCGGGTGACGTGCAGCTGCACACCTCCGGCCGCTTCGAGTTCGGCGCGCGCGGGCTGGGGCTGGGTCTAGCGGTCGCCAAGGCCGTCATCGATCAGCACGGCGGCACGATAACGGTTCGCAGCCAGAAGGGAGCTGGCAGTCAGTTCATCGTGGCGTTACCGCTGCCGTAGGAATTCTGCGCGCCGCGGCGGTGACTTTGTTGCCTCGCGCGAATTCGGTAAGATCGTGCTCTCATGTCTGGCGCCGACGGCACGAAGACGCAGCGCCGCTGTCATCATTGCGGCCGCGAGCTGGCCGAGACGATGCATACCCGTTCGACATATCGGGTCGACTACTACGGGCTGCACACCGGTGACGTCGAGCCGACGACCCTAGCACGCAGCGACGACCCGACGGATCTCATGACGGTGATGCGACTGGTGCGCGCCGTCGAGGTCTTCACCTGCGTCGATTGCTATCGGCGGCCGTCGGTGCGTCGCGAGCGCGAACTGCTGTTCCGTACCGAGCTGCAGGCCGCGCCTGACGAAGAGGCGGCGTTGTGAGTCGTACGAGGCGTTCGACCCTGGCGGGCACGTGGTATGCGGCGGGCGAAGCGCGTTTGCGCGAGCAAGTCGATGCCCTGCTGCAGGCGGCGCAGCCCGCCCCCGTCGCCACGCGCCTGGCCGGCCTGATCGTGCCCCACGCCGGCTACGCGTACTCCGGCCGGGCCGCGGCGGCCGGCTACGTGTGCCTCACGGCGGCAGCGTATCCGCGCATAGTGATCTTGGCTCCCAGCCACTTCGCCGGATTTCGCGGCGCCGCGCTGCTCGATGTCGACGGCTTCGAAACACCGCTGGGGACGGTTGCGGTGGACCGCGACGCGCTGGCGACGTTGCGCAGCCAGCCGTTATTCCGCGAGGATGCTGCACCGTACCGTGAGGAGCACTCGCTCGAAATCCAGCTGCCGTTTCTGCAGCGCGTAGCGCCGACTGCGCGCGTGGTTCCAGTGCTCATCGGGGCGCTCGGCGAGGCTGACTACGTCACCGTCGCCGCGGGGCTGTGTGCGCTCGCCGCCGCGGATACCATCTTTGTCGTCAGCTCCGACTTCGTCCACTACGGGTGGCGATTCGATTACTTGCCGTTTCCCGCGGCGGGTGCGGAGCAGGTCCGCAGCGGGTTGCGCGCGCTGGACATGGGAGCGATCGAGTGCGTCTGCGCGGGCGATGCCGCGCGCTTTCGTCACTATGTGGCCGATACCGGTGCGACGATCTGCGGGCGCATGCCGATCGGGGTGTTCCTCACCCTGCACGCGCGCCGCACCCCCGGGCTGTTGCTCACCTATTACACCTCGCTCGATGTGACGCAGGATTTCGAGCATTGCGTCAGCTACGCCAGCATTGCCTTCCCCGCTACGGCCTGATGCCCGTCTCGTCGTTCGTGGGATCTTGGCGCGGCGCATTGTCGGGGGGCGCGGCCTCATATATAAGCGCAACAGACTCACCAGTTTACCTCCATGGCTGAAGCCGCGAAACAGAGAGCCGTCCCAGGACGGGAGCCGCGCCGGCATCGAGGGCTGCGCCTGCTCGAGGATATCGGTGCGATCATCGCACATTCCTCCGACCTGCGCGCCAGCGTGCAAGGCATCGTCGAGACGATTGCCGAGCACCTGTCGATGGAGGTGTGCTCACTCTACGTCTACGATCCCCAACGGCAAACCCTCAACCTGTTTGCGACGACGGGCCTGGATCCCGGTTCGATCGGCAAAGTCGCGATGGGCATCGACGAGGGGCTGACCGGTATCGTGATTCAGAAAATGGAGCCGGTCATGGCCGTGGATGCCATGGCGCACCCCCGCTACAAGTATTTCCCCGAAACCGGCGAAGAGCGCTACCACTCGTTCTTGGGGGTCCCCGTGGTCGACCAGCGCACGGCCCGCGGGGTGCTCATCGTCCAGACCTCGCGGCGGCGACGTTTTACGCGCGACGAGGTGCGTCTGCTGAAAGCGATTGCGATTCCCATCGCCGGGATTCTGGCACAGACCCATCTGCAAGCCAGCCTGGAGACCAAGGAGGAGGAGCGCCGCTCGTACGAAGAGCGCATGTCGCAAGCGATCGACCGGCTGCGTGACTACGAGGGGCAGCCGGTGGGGCGGCCGGGTGCACAGACCCGCCTCGTTGGGTTGGGCGCATCCCCCGGGTTCGGGGTCGGCCGGGCACACTTGGTGGCGTCGGAGTTGCGGCTCGACGATCTACGGCGCGAACGCCGTGGACCCCTCAAGCGCGAACTGAGCCGCCTGGCCGCCGCGATCAAGCGGTCCGTGGAGGAACTGGCGCGCACCAAGGAACGCATCCTCGCGAGCGTGCCCGAGATCGATGCCGCAGTGTTTGATGCGCAGCAGCTCATGCTGCAGGACCCCAGCTTCGTCAGCCGTATTGAAGCCCTGATTGGCGACGGCCTGCGTGCCGAGGTGGCCCTGCAGCTGACGGTGGAGGAACTGGTTGCCCAGTTCGGTGAGCTTGACGATCCGTACATGAAGGACCGTGCCGCCGATATTAAAGACATCGGGCAACGCGTGCTCCGGCAATTACTGGGCGTCGGTGAGCGCCGCCGGCCGCCGAGTGAGGCCGTCGTGCTGGTTGCCTCCGACATCGCCCTCTCTGACCTGGCCCTCGTGGAGCAGGAAAACCTCAAAGCGGTCGTGCTGGCCAGCGGCGGCGTCACGTCGCACGCCTCGATTCTCGCCAAGTCGTTGGAGATCCCCACCGTCGTCGGCGTCGAGCATGCGGAGGACGCCATTCGCGAAGGCGACGAACTTGTCGTCGACGGCAATGCCGGGGTCATCTTCGTCAACCCGACGCCGGAGATCCTGCGCGAGTATGACCGCCTCGAGCGCGAGTACCGTGCCTTCAATCGCGACCTCGAGACGCTGCGTGACCTCCCGGCCGAGACCCTCGATGGGCACCGGGTCTCGTTGTCGGCCAACATCGGATTGCTCGGGGACATGCACCTGGCGCGTCTGCACGGTGCCGAGGCTGTCGGCTTGTATCGCACCGAGGTGCCGTTCCTGTCGCATCGCGACTTTCTCACCGAGGACGAGCAGGTCGATCTCTACCGCCGTGTCGTTGAGGGCATGGGTGGGCAGCCCGTCACCATCCGCACGCTCGACCTCGGGGCGGACAAGTATCCCCGCTACCTGCGCGTACCGCACGAGGAGAACCCCTTTTTGGGCTGGCGGTCGATCCGCATCTCGCTGGAGCTCCCGGAGATCTTCAAGGTGCAGCTGCGCGCCATTCTGCGTGCGAGCGTTGCGGGACCGGTGCGCATCATGTTCCCGATGATCTCCAGCCTGGAAGAGATCCGGCGTGTGAAGGAGCTCCTGCTGGAGGTGCAGAACGAGTTGCACGCGGAGGGCTATGCCTTCGATTCCAACGCGTCCATCGGCATGATGCTCGAAGTGCCCTCCGCCGTGTGTCTGGCATCGCAGCTCATTCAGGAGGTCGATTTCTTCAGCCTGGGGACCAATGACCTGATCCAGTACGTCTTGGCGGTAGACCGCAACAACCGCAAGGTCGCGCCACTGTATGAGCCGCTGCATCCTGCTGTGATCCAGTTCATGGCGCAAGCCGTGGCCGCCGCCAAGCAGGCCGGCAAGCGGGTGTCGATCTGTGGCGAGATGGCGGCCGATCCGGTCTGCACCTTGCTGCTGGTCGGCCTCGGCTTTGACGAGCTGAGCATGGGGCCGTTCTTCATCCCGGTGATCAAACGCCTCATCCGCGCATTGGACTACCGGACGGCGCAGCGCCTGGCCGATGAGGTAGTCACCCTGCCGACCGTCCGCCAGGTGAAGAGCCTGATCTTCGAAGCCATGCGTGACTTGGGCGTGATCGATATCATGGAGATGTATCACTGAGGGGAATCGTGCCCCGAGCTCGGCGACAGGAGCGTCCAGCGGTCTGCGGCGGCGGACCGGCGCGGGAGTTCAGTTCACGGCGCACCTTCTGGACAAGCCCCGGCGGTTCGCATAGAAAACCCGCAGTCTGATTCGGTCAGTTGCAGGAGGGAGTCGGGTGGCGCGATACGGGAGGCAGGGGTGCCTGCTGCGCTCCGCGGTGCCGGTGGCGTTCGTGCTGTTGCTCGTGTGGTCGGTGCGGGTGTCGGCCGAGCCGGCGAGCAAGGCGGACACCAGAGCGAAGGCGAGCAAACAGGCCGACGTATCACAAGAGATCAGTGCGCTGCTCGAAGCCCAGCGCTCGCTGGCGGTCTCCTTGTCGGAACTCCGGGACCAACTCAAGGAGTTGCAACGCTCGGTGAGTGAAGGCCGCGACGAGGTGCGAACGCATCATGATGCACTGCAAGGCGCCGTCGAGCAGATCAAGGGCATGCGCGAGGAAGTGCGTGGGCTGTACGTCGAAAGTAGCGGCCTCAAGGGAGACATCGCCCAGCTCGGCAAGCAGGTCGAAGGCCTCGAAGGCAGCCTGGCCAGCTTTCGGTTGAGTGCTGGCATTGTCGTGGCTGTCGTCATTGTCCTGCAGATTGTGCTGGTTGGCCTGCTCCTTCGCGGACGAGGATGAACGGATGAACGTATGAATCCGAGGTGCGAGAACATGCAGGCGTTTGCCAAGACGATGGCCGCAGTCGTTCTGCTGGTGATGTGCGCGGCAGGTGGCGCTGTGGCGCAAGCGGAGAAGACACCGGCGGTGTCGCCCAGTCCGGAGGAAGTGGTCAACCGCTACCTCGAAGCGCTCAAAGCCGGGAACTTCGCGGCCGCGTACGACCAGATTTCGAAGGAGATGGCGCAGAACAAAGACCGTGATGCGTGGGCCAAAGAACAGCAATGGACCATGCAGATGTCGGACGCCAAGATCTTCAGCTACAAGATCTATCCCGGTAAGGTTGAAGGCAACACCGCGCGCGTTCCGAACGTCCTCAGCTCCCAAGATAAGTTCCTCAATCAGCTCGGTGTCGGCGAGCACGAACTGTACACCTTGATCCGCGAGGATGGGCGTTGGAAGATCAATCAGCAGGTGCTCTTGGACAAGGCCGACCAGGCCAAATGGTTTCCGCCGGAAGCCCGCGAGAAATAAGCTGCAAGCTGGCGCTTGACACTCAGGGGAAAGACTTTGTACAGCGAAAGCGCACCCGGCGCAGGGGCGCTGTTATCGATATCCTGAGGGTATCCCGAGGAGGACTCATGCGGATTCTAGGTGGCGTGCACGCACTGCTAGGTCTGGCGGCGATTGCGGTCGTGGCCGGTTGCCACAAGGAGGCCGAGGACGTGCCGCTGCTGACCCGGACCATCGGTATCTCGGACCGCTTCTACGATGTGCACGCGATGGATGCCGAGAAGGCCATCGTCGTGGGCTACGGCGGAAAGATTCTGCTGACGACCGACGCTGGGTTCACGTGGTCGCAGCCGCCCTCGGGGACGAATCGGGCGCTGTATCGGGTGCGCTTCGTCGATCCGGAGAACGGCTGGGTCTCCGGGCAGGAAGGGCTCATGCTGCACACCACCGACGGCGGCAAGACCTGGGTGCGCCAGAAGACTGGAACGTCGGTGTACCTGTTCTCCCTCTCGTTCATCGACCGCAATAACGGATGGGCCATCGGTGACAAGTCGATCCTGGTGCAAACCACGGATGGCGGCACCACCTGGGCTCTCCACAAGATCACCACCGCGGCACAGAAGGAAGTCAGCGCTGAGGAGGCCGTTGCCTCGGCCGACCCCGTGCTGTACGACGTGCAGTTCGTCGACGCCAACAACGGCTGGGTCGTCGGCGAGTTCGGCAAGATCTATCACACGACGGACGGCGGGCAGACGTGGACCGAGCAGCAACTCAGCTTGATTGGTGCCGAAGTCGTCGACGCCCTCGACCTGCCGACCTTCTTCGGCGTGCGCTTCTCAGATGCGCACACCGGCCTGGCTGCTGGTCTGGACGGCAAGATCGCGCGCACCACCGATGCCGGTGCTTCGTGGAAGTTCGAGAAGATGAAGCTGGAATATCCCATCGTCGATCCGCTGTACAATCCGCTGCCGTTTCCCGATGGCACCGGATGGGCGATCGGCGCGGCCGGCGAAGTCGTACGGCTCGACACGCCCGGTGGGGAATGGCAGCGGGCGAAGCTGGGCATGGAGGTGGTGACGTGGTTGCGTGGCATGTCGTGGCTGGATCGCGATAACGGCTGGATCGTCGGCGGGCTCGGCTTGATCCTGCATACCAAGGACGGCGGGAAAACGTGGATACCCTCGCTCGGATAGTGCTGGGGTGAACGCAAGGAGGATTTGATGGCCCTCGACTACGAGGTTCCACGGGACAAACGCCTGCTCTACTGGCTGGGCGACAAACTCATCGAGTACCGGCATCCGGTCTCTGTCGTCGTGATTCTGGTGACCGCGGTGTTCGCGTACTGGGGTTTCCAGCTGCAGCTGGTGACCAGCTTCGGTGACCTGCTGCCGCAAGACCATCCCTACATCAAGATCCACAACCGCTACTCCGGTACGTTCGGTGGCGCCAACAACATCAATGTCATGATCCAGGTGAAGGAGGGCTCGATCTTCACCGTCGAGACGCTGAACAAGATCTGGAAGATGACCGAAGGCCTCGACAAGGTCTACGGCGTCAACCACAACCAGATCGACTCGATCGCCCACCGCACGGTGCGCTACCTCAAGGTGGCCGCGGGCGGCACGATGCGCGCACAACCGGTGATGCTCGAACCGGTGAAGACACCGGAGGAAGCCGCCAACATCCGGCGCATTGTCCACAACGCCGAGAACATCTACGGCTTGCTGGTTTCGCTGGACGACAAGGCGGCGTTGATCCGCGCCAATTTCATCGAAGGCCGCCTCGACTACAAGCGCATCTTCACCGAAGTGAACGAGAACGTGGTGCATCCCTTCGCCGACGCCAACACCGAGGTCTTCGTCGCCGGCGAGCCGCGGCTGTACGGCTGGGTCTACAACTATGCCGGCGACGTGTTCTTCATCCTGGTGGTGACCTACTGCATCGAGTGGGTGCTGCGCTGGATGTACTTCCACGACTGGCGCGGCTCGCTGCGACCGACCATCACCGGCCTGATCGCCGCGTTCTGGGGGCTGGGGTTCATCCATCTGATCGGTTTGGCTCTCGATCCGTTGATGCTGGTGATGCCGTTCCTCATCACGGCGCGTGCCGTGAGCCACGCCATCCAAATGCACGACCGCTACTACGAGGAGTTCGAGAAGAGCGGTTGGCACAAGCGGCGTGCCATCGTCGCTTCGTTCGGCGAGCTGTTCGTCCCGACCTTGTCCGGGATCACCGCCGACGCCTTCGGCGTCCTGGTGATCCTGCTCGTCCCCGTCGTCATGTTGCAGAAGCTGGCGATCACCGCCTCGTGGTGGATTCTCGCCATCACCATCTCGGAGATGCTGCTCAACCCGATCGTGTACTACTACCTGAAACCGCCGGAGCCGGAGCTGGTGGTCATGCGCGAGCGCGGCTCGTTCCGCAAGGGCATCAACTGGTTCACGGGCCGGTTGCTGACCACGCGCGGCCGGACGATGACAGTCGTGCTGTGGCTCGCCGCCACTCTGGTGGCGTTCTACTTCATGCGCGGCCTCACCATCGGCGACCCGACGGCAGCCTCACCGCTGCTGTGGCTGGATTCGCCGTACAACGTCTCGCACAAGGCGATCCAGGACAAGTTCGGCGGCGTCGAACCGCTCATTGTTGTGGCCGAGGGCTACGACAAGGACGCCATGAAGGACCCGGGCGCGCTGCGCAACATGGAACGCTTCCAGCGTTACATGGAGCGCGACCCGTCGATCGGCTACAGCTTCTCGCTCGCCGACATCATTCGCGCCGTCAACATGGTGTTCCACGAGCTGGAGCCCAAGTGGGGCGTCATTCCCGACAACTGGGTCGATATCGGCGGCCTGTTCTTCATCTATTTCTCGGGGTCGCCGCCGACGGAAACCGCCAAGTACGTCGATCCCAGCTACACGACGGCGCACGTGACCTTCTTCTGCAAGGATCACCGCGGCGAGAACATCCGGCGCATTATCAAGGAGTGCAAGGAGTTCATCTCCGGCACGCAGATCGAAGACCTCGGCATCACGCTGACGGGCCAGGATGATGCGGCGGTGGTCAAGACAGTGGCCGCGGAGCCGATCTGGGAGAAAGCCGGACCCTCGTGGGTGGTTGGCAGCCAGGCCTCAGGCGATGCGCCGTTCAAGCCGGGGGACCGCATCGTCGCGGTCGGCAAGACGCCGGTGAAGAACGAGGCCGAGTTCCGTGCTGCACTGACCGCGGAGGCGGGTCACACCACGCTGCTGGATTTCAAGATCGAGCGCGGCGGGCAGACCGTCGACAGCACTGTCGGGGCGCCGTGGAAGGCGGTGTTCAAGCTGGCGGGTGGGTTGGTCGGTACGCTGGCCGCTGCCAACGAAGAGTTGGTCAAGAACGACGTGTTGATGAACTTTCTCGGCTTCTTCACCATGTACATGATCATGCTCTTCACGTACCGCTCGTTCGCCGCGGGGCTCTATCTCCTCGCGCCGCTGGCGCTGTCCAACATCATGGTCAACGGGTACATGGCGGCCAACGACATCGGCGTGAACATTCATACGCTGCCGCTGGTTACGGTCGGGCTCGGGTTCGGCATCGACTATGGCTTGTACATCGTCAGCCGCACGATCGAGGAAATTCGCGTGCGCGGGAACTTGGAGGACTCGGTCCGCGAGGCGCTGGAGACCTCGGGCAAGGCGGTGACGTTCACCGCGGTCACCATGGTTATCAGTACCGTCTTTTGGACGACCTCCAACATCCGCTTCAACGCTGAAATGGGGTTGCTGTTGGCGATCTGGATGGCCATCAGTTACGTTGGCTCGCAGACCCTCACGCCCGTCCTGATCGTCTTGTTCAAGCCGCGTTTCATCATGCGAGAAGCCAACCGCTCGCCGGATTTGATGAGCATGACCGCGAAGCGCGCCGCGAGGTGATTTATGCATTTGGGAATGTGGAACTCGATCTTCATCGTCATCGGCTTCAGCTTCTTCGTCGTCTTCCTCGACGAGTACATCGTCAAGCCCTGGCGCCACAAAAAGTGGGAGCGCCTGGCCGCCTCGGGCGACAAGGAAGCGGAGCGCCTGCTGGCCATGGCGCGCTCGGCGAAGGTGTCGGACGAGTGACGGGTTCGTGCTCGTGTTCGTGCGTGCCGTCACCTTCGACCCGAGCACGAACACGAGCACGATGATTCTCCGTGCCCTGCGCATCGCCGCCCTCACGATAGCCCTGCCTCTGCTCTTCCGGCTGTCGCAACGCGTCGCTGAAGCGAGCGGCAACGAAGCGGTCCCCGGCGTCAACTGGGCGCTCGGAGTCTTCGCCTTCCTGTTCCTGGTGCGCGCCGCCGTCACCGAATGGTCGCGGGGCCCCGAAGGGAGTCTGCTGAAGGACCTGCTGTGGGGTGCGGGCCTCGGCGCGATCGCAACCATCATCTCCCGCCTCTGAGCGGTCCCTCGGGGACACGCCGATTCTACCCGGACGGCACGACGGCGCGCGGGCTGGCCGCAGCCGGCTCACCACCCGCAGAGCGGGCCTCAGCGGTTCAAGACTTCGTAGCCGACGTACGGACCCCGTTGGATGAGGAGGAGGACACGGTCGCCCACGCGCGCCAGCGCTTGGTCGCAGGTGCGCGCCGAGGTCACGGGCTGGCGGTCGACCTGGCGGATGACGTCGCCCGCTTGCAAACCAGCCTCGTCGGCCGGGCTGCCATCCTCGATCTCGCGGATCATCGCGCCGCGCACACCGGAGGGGATGCTGAACTGGCGCATCAGCGCGGGGGTCAGGTCGGTCAAGGTGAGGCCCCAGCCGCGCGTCGCGTGCGGCCGCTGCGCGCGTGTGGGGCGGCGCGACGGCTGCTCGGCAACCACGGCGGTCACGGTCTTCTCATGGCCGTTGCGCAGGATCGTCATGACGGCGCGCTCGCCGATCGGAGTGTTGGCCGCCAGAGTGGGCAACTGGTGGCTCTCTTCGATGCGCGTGCCGTTATAGTCGGTGATGATGTCGCCGCGCTCGAGGCCGGCAGTGTCGGCAGGGCCACCCGGATCAACCTCAACGACCAGCGCCCCTTGCGGATGATCGAGGCCGAACGACTGCGCGATTGCCGGGGTGACGTCCTGCACGCTCAACCCCAGCCAACCCCGCGTGACGCGGCCGTGCTGCCGCAGTTCGTCGATCACCCGGCGCGCCGTGTTGACCGGAATCGCGAAGCCGATGCCGACACTGCCGCCGCTGCGGCTGACGATCGCCGAATTGATGCCGACGACCTCGCCTTGCGTGTTGAGCAACGGCCCGCCCGAGTTGCCGGGGTTGATGGAGGCGTCGGTCTGGATGAAGTCGTCGTAGGGTCCGGCACCAATCACCCGACCCTTGGCGCTGACGATGCCAGCGGTTACCGTCTGGGCGAAGCCGAACGGGTTGCCGATGGCCACGACCCAGTCGCCGACGTCGAGCGTGTCCGAATCTCCGAGCCGCGCCACCGGCAGTTCGTGCCGTGGGCTGATCTTCACCAAGGCCACATCGGTTTTCTCGTCGACGCCGACGAGCTTGGCATCGTACTCTTCGCGGTTCGAGAGCCTGACGCGGATTTGGTCGGCCATCTGCACGACGTGTGCGTTGGTGACGATATAGCCATCCTTGCTCACGACGAAGCCGGAGCCCAGGCTCTGTTGGCGCTGCGGTTGCATCTCGCCGAAGAAGTGGCGGAAGAACTCGTTGAACGGGTCGTTGGGATCGCCCAGCGGCCCTTGCGGACGGACGATGCGCGTGGAGAAGATGTTGACTACCGTCGGTTTCGCGGTGCGTGCGACATCGGAGAACGACTCCGGCACCATCGCAGCGGCCACCGCGGAGCGGGCGTGCAGCGGTGTGGTTGTGCTCAGCAACAGGGCGAGGAGGAAGAGGTGCAAGCGTCTATGCATGGGTGCAGGATGATGCGGCCGGCGTCGGAGCGGCCCGCGGAGCCGTCGTCTATTGCACGTATTTGCGCAGCGGGCGCACCAGGCGCGCCAGCAGCGAGCCGCCGAGGGCGCCGCCGAGCGCACCGACCAGGGCCCCAACAACCAGCTGCCCGAAGCCGGGTGTGGCCACAGTGGACCCCCGGAAGACGGCGACCGCGACGAGTGCGGCAACCGTGAGCGTTCCCAGCAGACCTTCACTCTCACCCTTCGCTCGCCAGGCATCAATGATCAGCGCGACCGCGACCGTCAACACGCCGAGTCCGATCAGCACCGGGACCGGCACGCCCGGCGGATAGATGCGGACGGTGACGGAATCGCGCACGCCGGGCTCGATGTCCTTCAGTTGCATCGTCAAGTCACGCCCCTCCGGGTCGTCGAGTGGTTCGATGACGATGCTCGACTCGTGCATCACCGGCACCAGCGACGAGCGCCGGCCCGACCCGACGCGCTGGCTACCCCACTCTTGATGGAAGCTGCCCACGATCAGCCGATCCGTGCCGCCGTCGTGGCCGAGGGCGATGTGATACGTGGCCGCGCGGTTTTCCCGCCCCTCCGCGGGCAAGAAGTGGCCTAGAACATACAGGCTGTAGCGCCCGGGCTTGTCGTGCAGCGGAATGGTGACGGGCGGGCCGTTGCTCTTCAGTTCGGCGCTGAACAGCGGCGTGCCGGGATTCACTGCGCGGTAGAACGGGTAGAACGTAACGGCACACCACAACACCGCGAAGCCGGCGAGCACCGCCAGACGCCAGCCCTCCGGGAGATCCTCGAAGAAGCCGCGCAGTCCGAAGAACAGCAGTACCAGCAGCGCCAGAGCCCCGGTAGTCGTCACGGCAACGTCGGCGCTGACCAACTCGATATTGTAGAGAACGTACAGCGCGAAGGCCACGGCTCCGGCCACGCTCGGGATCACCCAGCTGCGCAGCGCGTCGAAGACGACCATTTGCGTCAGGCGCGCGCTCTGCGGTCGCTTGCCTGCGGACTTCCGGGCTCGGGCGGCTTGACCCTTCATGCGGCGGATTCCTAGCATCGGCCCAACAGCATTTCTAGCCTGCGCTGCGCTCGCCATGCGTGCTGGGGCCAGCCTCTCGACGGCTGGGTTTGTGGGAGAAATTGTGTAGGCTGGCGCCGGAGCGATGAAGCGGCTTCTCCTCGCCTGTGTGGTGCTGATTGTCTGCGGCGCGGCGGTGCTGTGGGTAGGCTGGCCGTACGCGGTCGACTGGCTGCGCTTACGGCTCGAGCGCGAAGTGAGCCGCGCGACAGGTATGCCCAGCCATGTCGACGAGCTACAGGTGTCGCTGCTCCCGCTGGATGTGCGTCTGGGCGGCATCACCATCGGTCCGGACCCGGCGCTGGTGCAGGTGGGGCGCATCGAGGCACGGCTCTGGACGTTGGCGAGTGTGATGGAATGGCGGCCGGTGCTCGCGTTGCGGATCGCTGCGGTGGTTGCCGACGTGACGCAGCTGCCGAAGGCCGAGTCGCCACCGCGCACGCCGGTTGCCAAGCCCGGCGGCCTGCAGTTGCCCCCGCTGCAGCTCGAGGAGTTCGACCTGGCCGACGCGCAGCTGCGCTTTCGTATGGGAAAGGACATCGCACATCTCGCCGTCGGTCACATCGCCGCGCACGTAGAAACCGCGCTCGTGGGGCATCGCCTCAGGGCTGGGGTGGAGGTGCAGAACGTGGACCTGGAGCGCAAGTCGTACCGTGCCAAGATCCAGATCATTCAGGCGGAGGGCGGTGCAGATGATGGCGGCCTCTTCGTCGACCACGCCGCCCTCGAAGGCGACGACATCTCGGTGTCAGCGCGCGCCACAGCGCTGCCACACCGGCACGCGGTGGAAGCAACGTTCAGTCCCGGCATTCTCGGCGTGGTCGTGGACGAGCTGTCATTGGTCGGCGGTCACGCCCATGCCGAAGGGACATTGATCGGCGACCTGGCAAACCCGCTGGTCGACACCCGCCTGACCATCCAAGGAGGCGCGATCGGCCAGCATGTCCTGGGTGACCTCGATACGCACTTCGAACGCGCCGGGGCGACGCTGCGCTTCGACGACTTGCGGCTGGTTGGTGCTTCCGGCGACGTCACTGGTGCGGTGGATCTGACCGTCGTGCACGAGGTGCCGATCCATGGATTGCTAACCTGGCACACGGTAGACCTGGAAAAGCTCCTCGGCATCATCGGGGCGCAGGTGCCCTTCAGTGACCGTGTCAGCGCGACGACCGCAGTGCACGGCGCGCTCGATCCACTCGACCTGGACGTCAAAGGAACGGGTACCTTGCAGACTGCCGCTGCGGCGCCGGCGGAGGTGGGAGGGTTCGACATTGCCGCGCATATCCTGCCACACGACCTGGATGCGATGCTGCAGCTGACGCAAGCCCAGCACAACCGGATCGACGCAGAGGTGAAGATCACGGGAACGCAGTTCGCTGGGACGGCCAGTATGAAGGCGGCGGATCTGGCGGCCTTGAATGCGCTGCTGCCGCGTCCGGTGCCGGCGCTGGCGTTGACCGGCCAGGGCGAGGCGAGCGCTTCGTTTTCCGGAACCACCGAGCATCCGGTCGTCAGCGGCACGTTGGCGTTGCGCAACTTCACCCTCCTGGGTGCCGCCGCCGGTCGCCTGGCTACCGACTTCCGCATCGCTGCGGGGATGCTGTCGGTCGACAGCGGCCGGCTCGAGACGGGATCGGGGAGCGCCGAGCTGAACGGTGTCTTGGCGTTGGATGAACAAGCGACGAACGATTGGCGCGTGCGTATCCATGACCTGAGCAACGCTGTGTTGCTCGGTCTGGCGTACAGTGTCGGCACGGCCAAACTGCCGATTGATGGCGGCATGCTCAATGGCACGCTCGACTGCAAAGGCTCGTGGCGGCGTGCCGAGACCAGCACGAACTTGGTCGCCACAGGATTGCGTATCATGGAGGAGCCGCTGGAGCATGTCGAGATGAAGGCCACCACGACACTGCCGCGATGGACCCTCTTCATGAATGCGGTGCGCACGCCGTCGGAAACGCTGACCATCGAAGGGGCAGGGGAGGGTGATGCCAACGTGCAGCTCTCCATCGACTCGACGCCGTTGAGTCTCGCTACGGTGCGGGGGGCCGAGCGCCGGCGGCTAACCGGCGTTGTCACGCTGCAGGGGCGCGTGTCCGGCGCCTTGCGGCAACCAAGCGGCGCTCTGCAGCTGAGTGCCACCGGCCTCGGGGCGGGCGGCCACCAGCTCGGTGATCTGTCGCTTCACGCCGACGGAACGGCCGGTGCATGGTCGCTCAAGGGTACGGCGTTCGCGGAGACACTGACGCTCGACGCCACGCTGCGCATGGTTGGAGCGCTGCCGCTCTCCGTGGCGGTGGTGTGGAACGATTCCGATCTGTCGCAGTTCGTGTCAGTGGACCGGTCGCTCAGCGTGGTAACGAGCGGCAGCCTGAACGTGAGCGGAGCGCTGCGGGCGCCGCAGGATCTCAACGGATCGTTGCGCATGACGCGCTTCGACGTGAGACGCGATGCAGGGCACGTCGAGCTGGCAGAGCCTGTTCAGGTCCGCTTCGACAAGGGGCACTTCCACATCGACTCGTTCGAGGTGACGGCGGCGGGCAGTCGGTTGAGTGTGGCGGGGGAGGGGCGTTTGCCCGATCAGCTAAACATCGAGATACGGGGCGAGGGTGACCTCGTACTGTTGGAAGTGATTGGCCAACCCTTCTACTCGGCGCGCGGCCAGTTCGGCATCACGGCGCACATCGAGCACAGTGTCGCCGACGGCTGGAAGGTGCGCGGCGAGGCAAACTTGCGTAATGCCGGCTTGGATCTCGGCCTGCCGGTCTCGTTCACCGACACCAACGGTGAGTTTCTCCTTCTCGGCTCCAACGTGCTGGTGCAGCATCTTGCCGGACGAGCCGGCGGTGGTCGTTTTCGGGTCACCGGTATCATTCGCCTGCCGCAGGGGCCGGAGCTGTCATGGTCGCTGCGCGATGTGGGGCTGACGTTCCCGGAGTGGTTGGAGGAGCGCGTCTCCGGTGAGGGGCAGGTGCAAGGGACCTGGCAGGATCTGACCGTCAGCGGTGACGTCGAGGTGCTCAATGCGGTCTATGACAAGAAAATCGAGCTGAACGCGCTGATCCCGTGGTTCAAGGAGCAGATCACCCCCGCGCCACGTACGGGACCCCCGGCGCCCGTGGTGCGGCTCGATCTGCACATCCACGCGCCCGACGGGTTGTTTGTCGACAACAACATCGCCAAGGCGGAGTTGTCGGCGGATCTGCGGATCTCGGGGACCGCGACCAACCCGCTGTTGAACGGCACGGTCGAGATCCTCTCTGGCGAAGCCACGATCAATTCGCGCGTTTTCACGATCAGCGGCGGCTCGGCGGTGTTCCAACCCAGCGAGCGCATCAATCCCGTCCTCAACTTCAACGCCGAGAGCCGAATTAGCGGCATCGACGCCGACTACACGGTGCGTGTTGCGGTCAACGGCACGCTCGAGAATCCCCGCGTGGAGTTTACCTCAGATGATCCCGCCCTCTCGCAGAATGATGTGCTGAGCCTGGTTGCCCTCGGCCGGACGACGCACGAGCAACCGCGCGACACCAGCAGCATGAGCGTCGGCAACGTGTTGTCGCTGCTGCCGAGCGAATACGGGGGCGAGGTGTCCCAGCAGGTCCGCACCTTTCTCCGCATCGACCGCTTCGAGGTCGATCCGGCATATGTGCGCACCACCGGCACGGTCGAGCCGCGCATTACGATCGGCAAGGACCTCACGGACCGCATCCGGGCGTTGGCGTCGTCGAGCTTCGGCGCGGATGCGCGCAACACGGCGCAGCTCGAATACCGCATCACCGGGCGCATCTCGCTGCTGGCGACCTGGGAAAGCGCCTCGCAGACGCAGTCCGACGCGGTCGGCGGCGACATCAAGTTCCGCTACGAGTTCCGGCGAGTGCGCTTCTCGTTGCTGAATGGTGCCGCGGGCCAGCCGCAGCAGATCGATGCGCCGTAGCAGGTTGTTCCAAACGGGTCGTCTGCACAGGCTCACGACATGGCTCATGGTTGTGATCCCGGCGATCGGCTACGCCGCCCTGGCCATCGCGCCGGCGCCTGTGCCGGCATCTGCGCAAGCCCCCGAGGCCAGCCGCCAAGCGATTCTCTCCATCGACTTCGATTGTCCGGCGCCGATCGATCGACGCGGCCTGCTGCAGATCATGCCGTTCAAAGTCGGCGACGTGCTGCAGCCGGGAGATCTCGCGCGGGCGCGCGAGCGTCTCACGCTGACCGGAATCTTCAGCGCGGTCGAGGTCACCGCGGAATCACGGCCGGAGGGTGTCGCGATCGTCGCCCGTCTGGTCCGTCAGACGATCCTCAACGCGCTGCGTTTCCGGGGCAACGACACGCTCAGCACCGATGACCTGACGCGCGTCGCACGCTTGCGCGAAGGCACGGTGGTTACCGAGGAGCAGCAGCGCGCCGCCGCATCTCGTCTGCGCGAGCGCTACGCGACCGAGGGATTTGAGGCAGCGGTCGTGACGGTCGAGCAGCGCGTGTTGAGTCCCGGTGAGGTGGACGTGACGTTCCGCATCGTGGAAGGCCCGCCATTGGTGATCAGCGCCATCGACATTGCGGGAGCCCTGCCGGTGCCGATCGAGGAGCTGCGTGCAGCGCTCGGTCTCAAAGTGGGCGATCGCTACGTGCGCGGCAAGCGGCGGAAAGCCGAGGCCAACGCCGTGCGCTTTCTGCGCGAGCGGCACTATTACGAGGCCGAGGCGAACGGCAAATGGGAACTCACCGGAGCGTACCGCGGCATCCTGCACTTCACCATCGCCCCCGGCCCGCTCTGTGAAGTCGGCTTCGTTGGTAACGAGTACTTCAGCGACAAGGATCTTCTCAGATTGATGGATCTCGAGACTCGGCCCATCGTCACTGACGGGACGTGGCGTGAGCTGGCTCGGCGTGCACGGCGCGCATATCAGGAAGCCGGCTACTACTTTGCCCAAGTCGACGTGCGCATCGAGCCGGGACCGCCGAAGACGGTCCGCTTTGACATCAGGGAAGGCAAGTCGTACCGCATCGGTGCGGTGACCTTTCAGGGGAATCACAGCCTGTCAGCGGGCACGTTGCTGGCCCCGATGGCAACGCGTCCGCCGAGCTGGATTCCGTGGCGGCGCGGCGTCCTCCTCGACGATGTCTTCGACGACGACCTGAAGCGCCTGTGGTTTCTCTACCGCCGCCACGGCCTTGAGGACGCTCAGATCGTGGATACGCACACGCGCTTCGATGCCGAGCACGGCAAGATCTACATCGAAGTGGTCATCGACGAGGGACGCCAGACCATCGTTCGTGAGATCGTCCAGAGCGGCACCGAGTTGCTCGCGGCGAAGCCGCCGGAGCTGCAGACGGCGGCGAACCAGCCGCTCGATCCCGAGCGAGTCGACGCGGATCGACGCGCGCTTTCCACTGCGTTCGGGCGCTTGGGGTACGCGGCCGCGGCGGTGACCGCTGACGTCAGCACCCGGGCGGACGGCGCCACCGATGCTGCCACCGTGCGCTTCGCGGCGGTTCCTGGCGAACAGCGGCAGGTCGGCACCATCATCGTGCAGGATGACATCGACACGCGCTGGCGGGTGATCACCCGCGAACTGCCGTTCAAATCGGGCGACCCGCTGGATCCGGAGGCGCTGCTGCAAGGGCAGAGTGCGATCTCGCGCCTCGGCCTCTTCCGCAGCGTCCAGGTACAGCCATTGGAAGAAAAGCCGGAAGGCACGACGCGTGATGTGGGCGTGAGCGTATCCGAGAGGCCGCCGGGAACATTTCAGTGGGGCGCCGGTTACAACACGCGCGACGGGTTTCGCGGCTTCACGGAAGTGGGGTACAACAACTTGCAAGGCTTGGCGCGGCGCATCAGCCTGCGCGGTGAGTTTGCGATCGAGCCCAACAAGGGCAGCCCGAGCGAATACCTCGGCAACCTGGGGTTTCGCGAGCCCCGTCTGGGGGACACGCCATGGACCTTCCGCACGAATTTTATCGCGCAACGGTCGACAGTGCTGATCAACCCGTACAACTTCGACCGTTTGGCTGCCATCCCCGCCATCGAGCGCTTTCTGCGCCCCGGCTTGCAGGTCGGCCTGGAGTATCAGGCCGAGGAGACCCGGGTCTTCGATGTGGAGCCGGACGTCCTGGCGTTCAATCCGCAGGACCAGGGTCACCTTCGAACCTTGAGTCTTACACCCTTCGTTCTGTACGACGGGCGTGACGATGCCTTCGTACCGCACCGCGGTGTCTTCGAGTCGATGCGCGTAAAGTTTGCCCCAGAACAGCTGGGCTCCGAAATTCCCTTCGTGAGGATCATCGGCCAGCACAGTCAGTACGTGCCGATCGCTGATGACGTCATCTTCGCCTATGCGCTGCGCGGCGGTTGGGCACGCGCATACACTAGTGGCAATCAGGTGCCGATTCGCGAGCGCTTCTACCTTGGTGGCCGCACGACGGTGCGAGGCTTTAGCGAGAACTCGGTCGGGCCGCAGGGGAACTTGGGGAACCCGATCGGCGGTGACTGGGCGATAAACGTCAACTCGCAGGTGACGTTTCCACTGATCTTCGGACTAGGCGGCGAGGTTTTTGCCGATGGC
Source organism: Candidatus Margulisiibacteriota bacterium (assembly GCA_035541735.1). Taxonomy (GTDB): domain Bacteria; phylum Desulfobacterota; class Binatia; order HRBIN30; family HRBIN30; genus DATKMS01. Next base: position 2,496 of record DATKMS010000116.1, on the reverse strand, counting down.
GGCGGCGCCTACGTGGAGCACTGTCCGAGCGGCCAGGGCATTACGGGCTGTGCCATCAACTTCGAGAACTTCCGTCGTTCCGCCGGCCTCGGGTTGCGCTACGTGACCCCGGTGGGACCCATCACCTTGGAGTATGGCTTCAAGCTCGATCGTCGCAGCGGGGAGTCCGTCGGTGAGGTCCATTTCAGCATCGGGAACATCTTCTAGGGAAGGGCTGTGGCTGAGGGCCGATTGAAAATCGGAGGCGAGGACGATGAAGGGTATTGTGCAGCTTTCAACCGGTCGGCATCGGGTCTTTCGTTTGGCTCCGGGCCTGCTGCTGGTGTTCAAGCGGCGCGGACACCGCGAGGCTGTGCATGCCCACGCGCATCGCCAGCGTCTGCGTGTTCTGCGTGGCACCCTGCGCGTGACCATCGGCCTGGGTACGCGCACCCTGCGTCCGGGCAGTTCCCCGTTGAGCATCGCAGCGGGTCGTTCCCACGAGACATTGGCGCTGTGCGACACCTGGCTCGTTGCCGAGTCGAGTGAGCGGAAAGGCCACGCCCTGCGGGTGCCGCGTCGTTGAGGGTGGGCCCGCCAGGGGCGTGGGGGGCATTGGTTCTTCCTGCAGCCCGGTGAGTCAGGGGCGGGAACCAGGCCCGCGCGCGGGTTGTTATGGCTTAACGCGGAGTCCGTGCTAAGCGCAGCAGTGGGGCTCATCGCGGGGGGAAACAAGATGGAATGCGCAGAGTATCGCGACCTGGTGGCGGCCCATGTGGATGCGCAGCTGGCTCGTGAGCAGGAGGCGCAGGCGACGGCGCACGTTGCCGGATGTGCGCGCTGTGCGGCCCTGCTGGCGGCGCAGCGCGCGCTCAAGCAGGCGCTGCGCAGCGGCGGCCTGCTCCGTCGTACACCGCCTGCGGTGCGGGAAGCGGTACTCGGGCGCATCGACGCTGAAGCGGCCGCACAAGGGTTAGGGACGTGGCGCACGGCATGGTGGCCGCCCCGCGCATCCCGCTGGGCGCTGGCTGCTGTGGCGACCCTGCTTGTTCTAGTGGGTGCAGTATCGCTGCTGCGGTCAGCACCACAAGGCACGGACTCCGTGCTGTTCGACACGATCGTGGCACACTATCGTGCAGTGGAAGCTGGGCAGATCGAGCTGAGTGTCCATACCGACGATCCCATGGAGTTGCGTGCCTATTATCTGCAAACCGGCGCCTTCACGTTCAGAAACACTGTGGTCGACCTGGAGCCGTTGGGATTGCCGCTGGTCGGCGGAACGGTGACACAACTGAATGGGCAGGCGAGCACGTTGAGCTTGTATCAGGGCAAAGCTGGCATGGTACTCTGCCACCGGATCGAGGCCAGGGGTTTCGTGCTGCCCCCGGGCGGTGAGTTTGTCGGCGGGGACCGTTTCTACAGCGTCGGCGGCATTACTATTTGCGTGCACCTCGAGGGTGACCTGGTTTGCTTCATGGCGAGCGCCATGCCACGTGCCGATTTCATCCGACTGTTGGCGGGCCACGTTTAGCCCCGTTGAAAAACTGGTCGCCATCGTCACCCCCGCGAAAGCGGGGGTCCAGCAGCATGCGGAAGATCTGGATTCCCGCGTTCGCGGGAATGACGGTCCAGGGCATCGGCGGACTTTTTCAACAGGCTGTTAGGGCGTCGCTGGCGGATGCGCCGGACGGCGCTTGACAGGTCCTTCGATGCGGATCTTGCGCAGCCGGCGACCGTCGAGCACGACGACGGTCATCTTGTATCCGGCCTCGGAGATGGCTTCGCCGCCCTTTGGGAAGCGTTTGAGGCGCGCGAGGACCAACCCTGCCACGGTGCGGTAGTCTGGCGTCTCATCAAAGGGGATGGCGTACTGGCCCTTCAGATCAGCAAGCGGCAACGAGCCTTGGACCAGCAGCGAACCATCGGGGAGTTCCTGGATCGCCTGCTCTTCGTCGTAATCGAACTCGTCGCGGATCTCGCCGACGATCTCTTCGAGCAGGTCTTCGATGGTCACCAAGCCGATGACCGTGCCGAACTCGTTGACCACGATGGCCATGTGCGTGCGGCGGCTCTGCAACTCGCGCAGGAGGTCGCTGATCTGCATGGAATCAGGGACGAAGAAAGCCGGGTGTGTGACCGCAGGGAGCGGGGCAGGCTCGGGCTTCTGCACCTCGCGCAGCAGGTCCTTGATGTGGACGATGCCGATGACATGATCGAGGTCACCCTGAAACACGGGCATGCGCGAGAAGCCGGTTTCGACGAGCTCCTTCAGGATGTCGGACGGCGGGACCCCGGCTTCGACGGCGTGGACCTCGGAGCGCGGTACCATGACCTCGCGGACGGAGGTGTCGGTGAACTCGAAGACGCTGTGGATCAGTTGACGTTCGGCTTCATCAAAGATGCCGTGGCGTGCGCCTTCCCGGACCATATGCTTCACCTCTTCCTCTGAGACGAACGCTTCCTGTGCCTTGCCGTGCTGGCCAAAGATCCACAGCACGGTATTGGTCGAAACCGTCA
>DATKMS010000115.1:0-18595 GCA_035541735.1 Candidatus Margulisiibacteriota bacterium | reverse complement strand
CCCTCGATGCGCCGATCGTCGAGGCAACTCCGCATACGCTCGACGATCGGTTGCAAGTCGTCTTCATGCACGACCTCGTCGGCTTGCAGGTAGAAAGCCCAATCGCCGGTGCAGGCATCGAGGGCAATGTTCGTCTGCTGGGCGTTGGTGGCACCGTGCACGAACTGGCTCTGGTCCCAGACGGTCTCGATGATCTTGAACTTGGGATCGTTGATGCTGCGCAGCAACTCCGTGGTCCCGTCGGTGGAGTCCCCCGCCGCCACCACGAACTCGTCGCAGATGGGCAGAATCGAGGTGATCGATTCCACCAGCGGGTAGTAGAGGTCGATGGCGTTGCGCACGAAGGTGAAGCCGCTGATCTTCATCTGCGCGGACTGTAACGAAGGCTTGGATACAGTTCAAAGGTGAAAGTGGGAAGAGGAAAGGAAGATTCTCAACCACGACGCTCGCCAGAGTTTCCCCCTCCGAAGACGCTTCTTCTGGCTTTCCCCTTTGCACTTTTGACTTTCACCTTCCCCTCTTCTATGCCCGCGTCTATGCGCATTCCCGCCGCCGACCTGCGCGCACAGCACGACGCCCTGCACGATGAGTTGCTAGACGCGTTTCAGCGGGTGCTGCAGAGTTCGGCGTTTGTCTTGGGGTCCGAGCTGCACGCATTTGAGCAGGAATTTGCGGCGTACTGTGAGGTGGCGCATGCCCGCGGCGTCGCCAACGGCACGGACGCGTTGGCGTTGGCCTTGCGGGCGTTGGGTGTCGGCGCCGGCGACAGTGTAGCCGTGCCGGCCTTGACCTTTGCCGGCACCGCGGAGGCGGTGTGCCACGTCGGGGCGCGGCCCGTGTTCGTCGACATCGAGCCGCGAACCTTGACGCTCGATCCTGCCGGGTTGCGCGACGCTCTCGAAAGACACGGCGCCCCTGTGCGCGCCGTGATCCCGGTTCATCTCTACGGCCAGCCCGCGGCGATGGATGAGATTGCTGCGGTGGCCCACAACGCGGGCGCCGCAATCGTCGAAGACGCTGCGCAAGCGCATGGCGCCCGCTACCGCGGCCGGCGGGTCGGTGGACTCGCAGCGCTCGGCTGCTTCAGCTTCTACCCGAGCAAGAATCTCGGTGCGCTCGGCGATGGCGGCGCGATCACAACCGACGACGGTGAGCTGGCAACACGCGTCGCGCTGTTGCGCGACCACGGGCAACGGCAGAAGTACGTTCACGACATCGTCGGCTTCACCTCGCGCCTCGATGGACTACAGGCTGCCTGGTTGCGAGTGAAGCTCCGCCGTCTGGAGCAGTGGAACGCACGGCGGCGTGCCCTGGCCGGCCTGTACGACCGCGCGCTCCGCGACGCACCGGGCATTCGCTTGCCGGTCACCGCGCCGGAACGTGAACACGTCTACCATCTCTATGTGATTCGCTGCCACGAACGCGACGCGCTCAAGACGCATCTCGAGGCGTGCGGGATCGCCGCTGGCTTGCACTACCCTCGTCCGCTGCACCTGCAACCTGCGTTCGCACACCTCGGCTATCGAGCCGGGGACTTCCCGGCAGCCGAGGCCGCCGCACGCGAGGTGCTGGCGTTGCCGCTGTACCCGGAGATGAGCGATGCTGCCGCCGCCGAGGTCAGCGATGCGGTGCTCGCGTGGTCGCGGCACGCGCCCGGAGCGCGCGCCGCGACCCACGGCAACCGGGCATGACCGCGCGGCACAGACGCGCACGGGCGGCACCGCCACGCCCTCTGCAATGCGACGCGCTCATTCGGCGCTTTGCGCGGGCCCGCCTGCTCGTCGTCGGCGACCTCATGCTCGACCAGTTCATCTGGGGCCGCGTCGAACGCATCTCGCCCGAGGCGCCCGTGCCGGTCGTGCACGTCACGCACGAGAGCTTTCACCTTGGCGGTGCGGCCAACGTGGTGCACAACATCCGGTCCCTCGGCGGACAGGCGACAGCGTGCGGCGTGATCGGGCGCGACAGCAGTGGCCAGCGCGTCGTGCACGAGCTGCAGCAGATCGGTGCCGGTACGGCCGGTGTCGTCGTGTCGCGCGGCACCGTCACCGTGCTCAAAACCCGCGTCATCGCCCACAACCAACAGGTGGTGCGCTTCGATCGCGAGTCACCCAACCACGCCAGCAGCGCCGTACGGCACGTGGAACGCTTCTTACGCGAACACGCGGGCGACTTCGACGCCGTCATCGTGTCCGACTACGGCAAGGGCGTCGTGACCGCCGGCTCGTTCGCGGTGCTGAGCGCGGCGCGCAAGCGGCATCGATTCCGGCTGATCGTCGATCCCAAGAAGCCGAACTTTGCCCACTACCGGGGGCTGACGCTGGCCACACCCAACGTCGTCGAGGCCGCCGAAGCCGCCGGCATCGAGATCCGCGATGAGGCCGGCCTGCTTGCTGCCGGCAGCCGCCTGCTCGAACGCTGGGACGCCGAGGCGCTGCTCATCACGCGCGGCGAGCACGGCATGACCTTGTTCACGCACGACGGTCTGGTGCGTCACTTCCCGACCGCTGCGCGGCAAGTGTTCGACGTCACCGGCGCCGGCGACACGGTCGTCGCCACCTGTGCCCTGGCGCTGGCTGCGGGAGCGCACCTTGACGAGGCCGCGTTGCTGGCCAATCACGCTGCCGGCGTCGTCATCGGCAAGCTCGGAACGGCAACGCTCTCCGCAGCAGAGCTGAGAAAAGCAGTGAGCAGTGATCAGTAATCAGTGACCAGTAATCAGTGGTGGGCACGGGGCTTCCGATTCCTCACTGATCACTGGTCACTGACTACTGATCACTTGTCACCGCGCACCCATTACTGATAACTCGATCCCCCATGCGCAGCATGACAGGCTACGGACAGGCGCAGTGGCGGCGCGCCGGCCGCTCGGTGAGCGTCGAGGTGCGGGCGGTCAACCAACGCTTCCTGGAAGTGAAGCTGAACATGCCGCGGGAGTACTTCCCGTGGGAAGCCGAGTTGCGCGCCCTCGTGCAGGAGCACGTGGCACGCGGCAAAGTCGACGTGTCGATCTTCCGCGGCGGCGCCAACGGCGGTCAGATGACGGTCGAAGCCAACGTTGCGTTGGCCAAGGAATACGTCGCCGCCTGGCGCGCGCTGCAGCGCGCCCTGCATGTGCCGGGCGATGTCGAGCTGACCCTGCTGCAGGGACGCAATGAGCTCCTGCGCGTCGTCGAACGCCGCGGCGACGCCGGCGCTGAGATCGATGCCGTGCGCACCACGGTGCGGCGCGCGCTGCTGGCGTTCAACCGCGAGCGCGAGCGCGAGGGCCGTGTGCTGGTGCGCGACATGACCGCGCGCGTGCGCCGGCTGCAGCAACTGCAGGAGGGGATCGCACGCCGCGCCGCCGTCCTGACGCCGCAGCTCGCAGCCCGGCTGCAGCAGCGGCTCGCCGCGCTGCTCGAGGGCAAGGACATCAAGGAAGAACGCATCCTGCAGGAAGCCGCCCTGCTGGCCGAGCGCAGCGATGTGACCGAAGAGTTGGTCCGCCTGCACAGCCACCTCACCGCACTGGCGGACCTGCTGCGCAGCGACGAGCCCGCCGGCAAGAAGCTCGACTTCCTGCTGCAGGAAGTGCATCGCGAGTTCAACACGATCGCCTCGAAGAGCGCCGACCTGGAGGTCACCAACTGCACCCTCGAGGCGCGCAGTGAGATCGAAAAGCTGCGCGAGCAGGTGCAGAACGTCGAATGAGGACAGCGTCCAGTTGAAAGCCGAAGGTTGAAGCCGGGGATAAGCGGATGACCTTCCGGCTTTCCACTCCCCCCTTCCGGTTTTTCGCTGAACCTCAACGTCGTTGTCGCACTTACCCGATGCCGCTACTATACACCCAGGATGCTGATCACCATCTCCGGTCTCCCGGGCAGCGGCAAGACGACCGTGGCCAGGCTGTTGAGCACAAGGCTTGGACTGCCGCACGTCTATGCGGGCGATCTGTACCGCAAGGAGGCAGTCGACCGCGGTCTTTCTCTTGAGGAATTCAACAGGCTCTCGGAAAACGATCATTCCATTGATCGCGCCCTGGACGCCCGGATGGCCGAGTACGCGAAGCAGGGCAACCTGATCCTCGAAGGGCGGCTCGCTGCATTCATAGCAAGGCAGGAAGGAGTTGACGCGCTGAAGGTGTGGTTGACAGCCAGCGAGGAAGTGTGTGCCCGCCGTGTCGCGCAGCGTGAAGGGAACGATTGGCAGAAGGTCCAGCAACTCAACAGCCTGCGCCAGGCGTCCGACGCCAAACGCTACCGGGCGATCTACGGATTCGATCTCAACGACACCTCGATCTACGATCTCGTTCTGAACAGTGACAACCAGACCCCGGAAGCGCTGGCCGAGCAGATTCTCACGCGTGTCACGGAGCGCTTCGGACGCACCCCGACGGGCGCGGGACGGCCATGAATCTCAGCGGTCTGATCGAACGCGTGCGCGCCTACGAGGGGAGCGCCGACACCGATCTCATCGCCCGTGCGTATGATTTTTCCGCGGCGGTGCACAAGGGACAGAAGCGGGCCTCGGGCGAGCCCTATCTGACCCATCCGGTGGAGGTCGCCGGCGTCATCGCCGAACTGAAGCTCGATGTGGCCAGCGTCGTCACGGCGCTGTTGCACGACACCGTCGAGGATACGCTGACGACGTTGGAGGAGATCGAGGAAAAGTTCGGTGCCGAGATCGCGGCGCTCGTCGACGGGGTCACGAAGATCAGCCAAATCAACTTTACCAGCCGGGAGGAGAAGCAGGCAGAGAACTTCCGCAAGATGCTGGTCGCGATGGCGCGCGACATCCGTGTCATCCTGGTGAAGCTCGCCGATCGGACGCACAACATGCGCACGCTCGAATCGCTGTCGCCGGAGCGCCAACACGACATTGCGCAAGAGACCCTCGACATCTACGCGCCGCTGGCGCACCGGCTCGGCATCTACTGGATGAAGAGCGAGTTGGAGGACAACTCGCTGCGCTATCTCCACCCCGAGGTCTACTACCAACTGAAGCGCAACGTCGCCAAGAAGAAAGCGGAACGCGAACGCTACATCAAGGAGGTCATCGGCATCCTCTCGAAGCGGCTCGACGAGAACGACATCGAAGCCGAGATCACCGGCCGGCCCAAGCACTTCTATTCGATCTACCAGAAGATGCAGGCGCAGAATCTCTTGTACGACCAAATCTACGATCTGGTGGCGTTCCGCGTCATCGTCGGCACGCTGCGCGAATGCTACGCGGCGCTCGGCGTGATCCACGCCGAATGGAAGCCGATTCCCGGACGTTTCAAGGATTACATCGCCCTGCCCAAGGCCAACATGTACCAGTCGCTGCACACCACGGTCATCGGCCCGTACGGCGAGCGCATGGAAGTCCAGATCCGTACGCACGAGATGCACCGCGTTGCCGAGGCCGGCATCGCCGCGCACTGGCGCTACAAGGGCGGCCAACACGTCGCCACCCAGGATGCGCAACGCTTCACCTGGCTGCGCCAACTGCTCGAATGGCAGCAGCATACGCAGGATCCGCAGGAGTTCTTGCGCTCGGTGAAGGACGACCTATTCAGCGATGAGGTCTTCGTGTTCACCCCGCAGGGCGATCTCCTCAACTTCCCGGAGGGCTCCACGGTCATCGACTTCGCCTACCGCATCCACTCCGAGGTCGGCGCCCACTGCGCCGGGGCGCGCGTCAACGGCCGCATGGTGCCGTTGCGCTACCATCTGCGCAGCGGGGATACCGTGGAGATCATCACGACCGCCACGCAAACCCCGAGCAAGGACTGGCTCAACTTCGTCAAGACCAGCCGCGCCCAGGTGAAGATCCGCAACTGGATCAAGTACCAGCAGCGCACACGCAGCGTCGCCGTCGGACGCGAGATCCTCGGACGCGACCTGAACCGCTACCATCTGGATCTCGCCAAACTGCACAAAGATGGTCGACTGGCGAAGGTAGCGACGGCGATGTCGCAGAAGGACGAGGAGACGCTGCTCGCCAGCATCGGCTACGGCAAGCTCACCTCGCACCAAGTGCTCGCGCACCTGCTGCCACCGGAGATGTTGCAGCAGCGGCCGCCAGAAGAAGGCACGCTGAAGAAGCTCTTCCGGAAAATCGCTCGGCAGAACCACGGCGGTGTCCGCGTCAGTGGCGTGGAAGACATGCTCATCCGGTTCGGCAAGTGCTGCGATCCGCTGCCCGGCGAACGCATCCTCGGCTTCGTCACCCGCGGGCGCGGCGTCACGGTGCATGCGGTGGACTGCCCGCGCGTGCTGGAAAGCGACACCGCGCGGCGCGTCGAGGCGGTGTGGGAAAATGGGGCGGTGGCTCCGCGGGCGGTCACGGTCGACGTGATGTGTGTCGATGAACCCGGCCTGCTCGCCGCCATCAGCAAGGCCATCAGCTCCGCCGGCGTGAACATCAGTCGCGCCCAGGTGCGCAGCGTGCCCGACAAGAAGGCCCTCAATACGTTCGAGGTCGTGGTCAGCAGCGCCGATCAACTCAACCGGGTCATCCGCTCCCTCGGCAAGGTGCGCGGCGTGATGAAGGTCGCCCGTGCGCGCGGCTGAGGGTGCGAGAACCGCCGTTTCGAGGAGCTTGCGCATGCGTCTCCATCCCATGGCCCTCTTGCCACTGACGGCGCTGTCCGCCACCTGCACACTGCAACCACTGCCGCGGCGGACGCCGGGGGCACGCGTTGCCGCGTCCGCTCCCACGCCAACCGGGGAAGAGCGTACCGCCGTCGAGCCGACCCCGGAATGGGTGCGGACCATCGCACCGAGAAAGCTCCTCGAAGAAGGAATGGTCGGCGACGCGTCCGGGCTGACGCCGGCCCCGCAGGCGCTAGGCCCGTCCCCGACCCCAACTGCGGCGTCGGTCGCTGCCCTAGCAGCGCCAGCGGCTGGATCACCGGTCCCTGGCGCGACGTCGCCCGAGTTGGATTCGGTGCTCGCTCACATCGGCCCCACCACGCCCCCCAACGTGGCTGCGGCCCTGCGCCTCATCGAAGACGGGCGGCAGCAGATGCAGCAAGGCCGCTACGACCGAGCGCTCGATCGCTTCGAACGTGCCCTCGCCATTGATCCGTCCAACGCCTATGGGTACTACTTCCTCGCGCAACTGCACTTCGCGACCAAGAAATATGATCAGGCCGTTGCCTTCGCCAGCCGCGCCGTGGTGCTCAGTGCGCGCACCGATCCCGTGCTGCTCGGACGCTCCTACGGTTTGCAGGGCGCCGCGTTCGAGGCCGTCGGCCGTTACCCGGATGCGCGTAAGGCATACGAGAAAGCCATCGAGGCGGACCCCAACAACCTCGCGGCGCGCGTCGGAATGGCGCGGCTGCGCCCGGATCACTAGCCGGCAGTCGACAGTTGAGAGTGGAGAGTGGACAGGCGTCGCTGATGCGCATCCTGGCAATCGAAAGCTCGTGTGACGACACTGCGGCCGCGGTACTGGACGCGGGCAGCGTCCTGTCGAGCGTCGTGGCGTCGCAGGACGAGGTGCACAACAAGTACGGTGGCGTTGTACCCGAGCTGGCGTCGCGCTCGCATCTGCGCAACATCGTTCCGGTCATCGAAGCCGCGCTGGAACAGGCGGCGACGCGGCTCGATCACATCGACGCCATCGCGGCGACCTGCGGGCCGGGCCTGGTCGGTTCGCTCCTGGTCGGGCTGTCGACCGCAAAGGCCATCGCCTTTGCACGGCAGCTGCCGTTCGTCGCGGTGAATCACCTCGAGGGGCACCTGCTGTCACCCCGTCTCGACGGCGAGGTCCCATTCCCCTACGTGGCGTTGCTGGTGTCAGGTGGACACACCAGTGTCTACCATGCCGTCGATCACGGGCGCTACCATCTCCTCGGAGCGACCCGCGATGACGCTGCCGGGGAGGCGTTCGACAAGGTCGCGAAGATCATGGGGCTGGGATATCCCGGCGGACGGATCATCGATGACCTCGCTCGTCATGGCGACCCGCGCGCCATTCGCTTTCCGCGGGCGCGGTTGAAGCCGCGGCGCAATGGCGGTGCGCCGCTCGGCACGCCGTTCGGCACGCCGTTCGGCTTCAGCTTCAGCGGCCTGAAGACGGCGGTGTGGCAATACGTGCGGGAGCACGCGATCGACAGCGAAGCGGCGGCGGCCGACATCGCGGCAAGTTTCCAGGAAACCGTCGTCGACATGTTGCTCGACACCGCCTTCGCTGCGGCGGGCAGCGTCGGCTGTCCGCGGCTGGTCATCGCCGGCGGCGTGTCGGCGAACTCCCGCCTGCGGCAGCGGGCGGCGGCCGAGGCCGAAGCGCTGGGCATTGCGGTGACCATCCCGCGGATGCGCTACTGCACCGACAACGCCGCCATGATTGCGCTGGCGGCATGGCACCGGCTGCAGCGTGGCGAGAGCGATCCGTTCTCCGTCAACGCCACGGCAGACCTGGAGCTGTGAGGCCGTGAGTGTTTCGCGCGCCGGCCGCCGCCCCGCCGGGGCGGTGCGCCGCGAGCTGGCCACAATGGGCCGGCACCCCCGCAAGCGTCTCGGCCAACACTTCCTTGCCGACAAGGGCGTCGCCCAACGCATCGTCGATCTGGCACAGCTGCGCGGCACCGAGCGTGTGGTCGAGATCGGCCCGGGTCTCGGGGCACTGACGGAGCTTCTCATCCAGCGTGCCGGCGAGCTGTGGCTGATCGAGGTCGATGCCGATCTCGCCGCTCGCTTGCGTGCGCGCTACGCCGATCGATCCAACGTGCATGTCGTTGAAGGGGACGTGCTGCGCCTCAACCTCGCCAATGGGCTCGGCACCGGAGCGCCGGCGGTCGTCGTGGCGAACCTGCCGTACAATATCGCGACGGCGATTCTGGCGGCGCTGCTCGACGCGCACTGCTTTACCCGCCTGGTCCTGATGCTGCAGCGCGAGGTCGTCGATCGCCTGCGCGCACAACCGGGTAGCAAAGACTACGGTGCCCTCTCGGTGTATACCCAGTTCGCGGCGCAGCTCCGTCCGGGGCTGCGCGTCGGGCCGGAGGCGTTCGTGCCGCGGCCGAAAGTGGAATCGGAAGTCGTGGTCGTGGAGCCATACGCACAGCCGCCCGTAGCGGTGGACGACCCCGCGCTTTTCAACCGTGTCGTGCGCGCCGCATTCAACCAGCGCCGCAAGCAGCTGGCCAACAGCTTGCGTGCCGTGTGCACCGACCCGGCGACGCCGCTGCACGCCGCGCACATCGATCCAACGCGGCGGCCTGAGACATTGACGCTGGCTGAGTTTGCAGCGCTGAGCAACGCCGTACAGAGACAGCAGACAACCGAGGGTCGGACAACAGACATCAGACATCAGACGGGCCACGAGGCAACAAACGCATGACCAGGGAACCGAGGGACGGTGTAGGTGTGCCATCTGTGATCTGTCCGTCGGTTGTCTGTTGTCTCTCTTCCCATGCCCGAGCTTCCCGAAGTTGAGACCGTCCGTCGCTCGTTGCTGCCGATCGTTGGTGCACGCATCGAGGCAGTGGAGGTACGCGAGCCGCGCCTGCGCCGCACGGTTGCTCCGGACTTCGCATCGCGGCTCACCGGACGGGTCATTCAGGGCATCGAGCGGCGCGGCAAGTACCTTCTGTTCCAGCTCTCCGCAGATGAAACTCTGCTCACCCACTTGGGCATGAGCGGCGCGCTGCTGCTGCAGCCGGTCGGGGCTCCACTGCAGACCCACGACCACGTGTCACTGCGCCTTTCCGATGGCAGGCAGATCACGTTCAACGATCCGCGTCGGTTCGGCTTGATGCGCGTGGGCCGCGCAGACGAGTTCGTGGAACTCGGGAACGTCGGCCCCGATCCGTTGTCAGACACCTTCTCGCTCAGCGACCTTGCCGCCCTGGCCCGCGGCCGCAAGAAGCCGGTGAAGAACCTGCTGATGGATCAGCGCGCCCTCGGCGGGGTCGGCAACATCTACGCCAACGAGATCCTGTTCCGCGCCGGCATTCGTCCGGGCCGGCAGGCCCGTCGCCTCACGCGCCCTGAACTAGAGCGGCTGTTGGACGCAACCCGCGCGGTGCTCAGACGTGCCATCCGCTTGGGCGGCAGCTCGATCTCCGACTACCGCGACAGCAGTGGCCGCCCCGGTTACTTTCAGCTGCAGTTGAAGGTGTACGATCGGGCCGGCAAACCCTGCCTGCGCTGCCGCACGCCGGTCCGGCGCGTCGTACACGCCGGCCGCAGCAGCTTCTACTGCCCGGCATGTCAGCGCTGAGGACCTCTTCCAGAAGGAGCCCCGAGGAAAAGCGATGAAGGATGAACCCCACCAGAAGACAGCGACCTCCACGGAATCCGAGGACCGACGCCAGAGAAGACGCGGCGGGGCGCAGGCGCTGGAAGCCCTTCGACATCCCGCTGGAAGAAGCGCTGCGGTCCCAGCGCGCGCTGCGCCGGCTGCGTCCCGACCCGGTGGACGGTCGATTACGTGGCCCTGCACTACGAGGAGGCCCCCGTCCTCGTCGTCGGGCGCCGGCGGGCACGGCGCGCCGCATGTGGGAGCGCTGCGAGGAGTTGACGGCGTAAGGAGCGAGAAGATCTCGCGCGTCTGCTCGGGATCGAGATGTTCAGTCAAGGCCGTGTAGCCGGTGAGATCCGCGAACAGTATGCTCATCTGTTTGCGCTCGCCACTCTCGGTGGGTGCCGCATCAAGGGCGAGGGCGCCACACAGCGAGCCGAAGCGTGCATCGATCGGTCGCCTATGCGGCCTGGCTCGCTCGCGAGGAAGACCAACTGTCACTGCACATGGGCACCTATGGTCTGTCCAATTTAAGAGAATTAGATTATACAAGCGGTGCACCACGGCTATGGAGTATCGTCCAGGGAGCAGAGAGGATTGCCGGAAGATGGCGAGCAGAGGAGCGATGAAGGCGGTATCGGATCTCGACGACGACACCATCCCCGCATGGCAACGTCAGAGCCTGCATCGGTCGCTGCAAGCTGCCCGCGCCCGCGCCCGGGCGCGGAGCAACCGCTTCGTCGCCGCCGCTATACGGCTGTTGCAGGAAAAGGGCACCACCGATTTTACGGTTCAGGACGTGGTCGACCGCTCTCGAATGTCCATCCGGACGTTCTACAAATACTTTGCGAGCAAAGAGGATTTGCTGATTGCTGTCTACGAGACCGCGGTCGCGCAGGAAGCAGTGCCACGGCTGAGAAAGTGCATCGAAAAACAGAAGGATCCGTTGTTGCGGCTCAGAGCATACATCCGGACCGTGATGGATCTCACTACCCAGACCGGGCCCGGTGGCCGAACGCTCACGGGTTTCCAAAATCGCTTGGCCGAAAGCCGGCCGGCCGATCTCGCACGGGCGATGAAACCGCAACTCGACCTGCTTGTGGAGTTGATCGAGGACATCACCCGTACCCAACCCCTTCGCGCCGATCTCACCGTCGAAACGGCGGCACGGTTAACGCATTACACGGTGCTGGCGGCGGCTCATAGCCGCGTGCTCGGATCCGAGGGTGCTCCCGGGATCCCGGCCCAGACGATCTGGGAATTCTGTGCTTCCGGGATGGGGTTCACGCTCGGAAGGTCAGCCTCGGAATCCTCTCACTAGCTTGGAGCCAGGTACCAGGCTCCAAGCCGGCGACGCGCACGCCATTGGTGAATCAATCTTCGACGATTGTAATCACGCGGTTTGGGCACTGGCGCGCAGCGGCCAGCGCCTTCGCACGCAGCGCCGCGGGCGGTCGCTCGAGGAGCACCTCGACGTGCGCATAGTCGCCCGGCTGATCGACCACCCGGAAGATCTCGGGTGCCTCGCTCTGGCAGACCCCGTGCCCCCCACACAGATCGAGGTCGATGACGACGCGCATGCGAGTCGCTCCGCCGCTCAGGCGATGGGGGTGAACTCCAGGTGGAGGCGCTCCAGGCCGCGGAGCATATAGGTGGCCGGGTACTCGTAGCGGCGGGCACCTGCCGCGCCGTGCGCCTTCTCGGAGATCCTGATGCCGGCCATGCGGTCGAGGAGGCGCTCTGCACTGACACGCGCCTCGGCCCGGGCAAGCGGCGCGCCCGCGCAGCTGTGGACGCCGAACCCGAACGCGAGGTGCTGACGCCAGTTCGGACGGTCGAGGCGGAACGCCGCGGGATCCGCGAACCGGCGTGGATCCCGGTTCGCGGCCGCCGGGATCAGCATCACGGTGGTGCCCGGCGGGATGGCGACGCCGCCGATCGTCGTGGCGACCCGCGACAATCGGAAGGTGCTCTGGAGCGGGGTCTCCAGCCGTAGGCACTCCTCAATGAAGTTCGGAAGGCGGCCGCGCTCATCTCGTAGCAGGCGCTGGAGTGCGGGGTGCTCGCCGATCAGCTGGAACATCACGCCGAGGAGGCGTGCCGTGGTCTCTTGACCCGCCGCGAAAAGGTTGGCGGCGATCAGCATGACGTCGCGGACCTCGGGCAACGACCCGTCAGGGAATGTCGCCGTGGCCAGGCCGGTCATCACGTCGTCGCGCGGCGCGCAGCGACGCTCCTCGATGTAGGTTGTGAACCGCTGATAGAGGAACTCCAACGGCTTGTGCGGCACCGTGCCGTCCGCGTCCCGCATCCGACTCGGTCGTTGGTCACCCTGGAGCTCGCGACGGAACGTCTCGTGCTCGGATTCGGGAACGCCGAGCAAGTCGGCAATGACGAGCAGGGTGAAGGGACGTGCGTAATCGTGGATGAATTCGCACGCCCCACGGGCGAGGAACTCGTCAATCTGACGATCGGCGAGCCGCCACATGAACTCCTCGTTCTCCTTGAGACGCTTCGGCGTGATCAGCCGCGCGAGCAGTCCCCGGTGAGCGGTGTGCCTCGGCGGATCGAACGTGGGCAGCTGATCGCTGAACGGCAGTGCATCGCGGTACTTCGCGATGATTTCGCTGACGTCGGCGCCCATGAGCGGAACCGGCCATCTGGCGAATGGGCCCGCCACCGCGTTGCAGTTCGAGAACGTCGCAGCATCGTGGTACACCTCGAGGGCCTCCTCGTACCCCGTGACCATGACCACACCGTGATGCGGCTCACGCCACACCGGCCCGTGCTCACGGAGGTATTCGTAATATGGGTACGGGTCCTGGTAGAGAGCTCCGGCGCGGAAGAAGTCGATGGCGTCGAAGTCGGAAGTGCTCATGGTAGTGCTCCCCCGGGGGCTGTGTTCCACGATCGGCGTCTCCTTCCTTTGGATCGTTCACACGCGGGGGCGCTGGTCGCCAACATCACCATTCGGAAATTTCGACACTCTGTGAAGTAGAGCCATAGTCTACTTCTTGTTTGCTCTTCTCAGCGCCGCGAGCGGCTACTTCCGGAGCGCTCCCGGTTCCTCGAGCCAGCGATTCAGCGCGGCGGTGCGCGCGTTGCGCCCGATGAGCACGTGCTCGACGGCGCGACGAATGCGACGCTGTTGGCCGGCGGTCTGGACGACCTGCCGTAGTAGGTAGTCGGCGGCGCGACCGTGATCCTCTTCGGCGTAGGCGTGAACTCTGAAGTTCTCCACCTCGATGCCGTAGTGGTCACGCATGCCCTCGTACATCATCTTGGCGTAGTTGGTCGTCGCAGCAAAACGCTCACCTGCCCAACCGAAGGCCGCCAGGCCTTCCTCATAGCTCCGGCGCATGTAGTAGAGCGTCGTGAATACGGAGCCGATGCTCTCCGGCATCGCGCGGTAGCTCAACAGCTCTTCATCAGTGATGCCGAGCTGGCGCGCCCAGTCGATCTTCATGTCGACGTGATTGCGATCACCCGCATAGCCGGTCTCGTCTGCGAGGTTTTGCAGCCAGTGCCTGAGGTGCTCGCTCGATTGCAAGTCGAGGGCATCGAGGTCCGGCGCGTTTGAAACAATCGACCCAAACTCCGACGTGTACCATTTGCCGAGGAAATAGTATTCCTTGCACAGGCGCTTCAGGAGCCCTTCCGACAACGTCCCGTCGGCAACCCGCTCCCACACCTGGTTCTTCTCGGTCGCTATCTCCCCCTGCAACACCTCCAAGCTCCGCATGAAATCACCCACCGACAGCGCCCCATCGGTCTCGGCATGATAATCGGATCGAACATCCTTGAACTCACGTCGTGTGCTCACCCTCTCAGCTCCTTTCCGAGATCGTCGAGGTCCAGGCGGAAGTCCCTGCATCCAGGGCACCCCGCGACTTTGGTGTCGCGCCGCGCAATCCTCTCGACTCAGTCACTGATGTAGAATATCCCTTTACCAATTGGAATCCTGCGCGCCCGGCCAAGTACATGGCGTGACACTTGGCGATCCCAGCGGGGGTGTTGGGCGCGGAACTCGGCAGGAGTGCTTCACAGCGGACCCACGCCAGAACGTGGAGATTGCCGACAGCGACGTTCTCAAGCGCCAGTGCCTCATCTCGGCCGAGCCGGACGAATCGATCACCGCCCAGATCGTGGAGCATCTGGGTGCCGACTACTTCGTCTGGGCGTTCGACTGGCGCGGCAATACGCGGTCGCGAGCTTCGCATCACGGATTAGACCTTCCCAGGCGATGCCGATCGTCGGGTAGAGCAGGACGATGTCGATCGACTCGGCGTCCATCACCTCGAGACGCGCGGCCGGGTCGTAGCCGCCACGGGGACAGCCGTCCTCGTAGCTCCGCTTGCCGATCGACATCAGATCCGCGGTGTCCATGCCGATGCCGCCGAGCCCGGCGAGGCCGACCACGCAACCCGAGGTGCGGCCGTCCGTCGACCAGCAAGACTTCGATTCCCTGCTCGTCCCTCGCGATGCGGATCGCGCGATCGCGCCGCTCGGGCTCGAGGTATTTCTCCCAGGTGTCGCGCGGCTCGAGGACATGGCCGTCTGCGTCGACTGTGAGCATGCGCGTCTCCGAGGCCATGGGCCGGCTGCGGGCTAGGCCAGGCGGTAGCGGAGCGGCAGGTGTTTGATGCCTCCGTTCACCGCAGAACTGAGGCGCACCACCGGTCCCGAAACCTCGAACCACTCCAGGCGCGTGAGGAGGAGGCCGAAGATCATCTCGAGCTCGAGACGCGCCAGGTGGGCGCCCATGCAGAAGTGCTCGCCGACCCCGAACGCGAGGTGAGGGTTCGGGCGGCGATCGACGCGGAACACGAACGGATCTCCGAACGTCTCCTCGTCGCGGTTCCCCGATGCGTAGAACAACGCCAGCTGCTCGCCGGCGCGGATCTTCACCCCGCGCACCTCGCAGTCCTCGGTCGCGGTACGCGTGAAGTGGGCGATCGGGCTCACCCAACGCAGAATCTCTTCCACCGCGTCGGAGAGCAGCTCGCGATGATCGCGCAGCTTCTCCCATTCGCCGCGGTGCTCGCAGAAGGCGAGCAGCCCCCCGCTGACCGCGTTGCGCGTGGTTTCGTTGCCGGCCTCGACCATGAGCTCGCAGTACGAGAGGAGCTGGCGCTCGGTGAGCGGCGTACCGTCGATCCGGGCGCGGATCAACTCGCTCACCAAATCGTCCTGGGGCTCCGCCCGGCGCCGCTCGACCAGTCGCTGGAAATAGGCGTGCAGCTCGCCGCGCGCGCGCTTGATGGTCTGGCCCGGCGTCTCACCGGGGCGGCGAAACTCCGGATCGTCCTTGCCGATCACCTCGTTCGTCCAGCGGTACAGGAGCCTCCAGTCGTCGCGCGGCACCCCGAGGGTCCAGGCGATCACCGCGATCGGGAGCGGCGCGGCGACCGCGTCGACAAAGTCGCATTCGCCCGCGGCGCCCGCGGTCGCCGCGCCATCGAGAATCTCAACCGCAATGCGCTCGACGTGTGCGCGCTGCTGCCGCAGCGCGCGCGGCGTGAAGCGCGGGCTCGCGACCCGGCGCATGGGTCCGTGCCGCGGCGGGTCGAGCGTGACCACCATCTCCGACGGCGCCGCCACCGCATTGGCAGGGCCGAGGATGATCCCGTGCGCGTTCGAGAAGCGCACCGGCTGCGAGGCGACCGCGACGATGTCGGCGTATCGCGTGATCGCCCAGAACGGCCGGTAGCCCGGCGGCGCGAAGTGCGCTACCGGCGCCTCCGCCCGTAGCCGCGCCCACGCGGCGTGTGGATAGCCGTGGCGCGCGAAGCGCTCGGGATCGACGAAATCCATAGGATCAATGTCGTGGATCATCGGATTCCCTGCTCCCTGGACCATGCAGTTCGAGCGGCCAAGCGTGCTCCAGCGACTTGTGCGTTGGACAAAGCCGTTTCCTCCTCAGGCGCGGGTGCGTGGCAGGTGGAGTGCCCGCTCCGCGATCAGGCTGCGATGCACCTCGCTGGTGCCCGCGTAGATGGTCGTACCCTGGGCATGGCGATAGCATTGGTTGAGGAACCCTGCGGGTCCCTCGCGCTTCGACAGCGAGTCCGGCGCGGTGAGATCGAGGAGATCGGCGGAGTCGGTCCGGAACGTCTCGGTCGAAAAGAGCTTCGCCATTGGGCCATAGGCGCGATCGGGCTTCTTGTTCGCGCTCACCCAGAGCGAGCGGTGCGTCAGGACCTCCGAGACAACGGCTGAGGCCGCCGCCCGCGCGAGCCGCATCCGTACCGCCGCATCGTCGATCAGCGGACGGCCGCGGTGTAGGATTTCCCGGCAGAGCGCTGCCGCGGCACGGGCCATGTGAGCCTGAATCTTCGGGAAGCCCGCGCCGCCGTGTTCGAGTTCGAGGGTCGCGGCCATCACCTTGACCCCTCCGTTCACGTCGCCGAGCCGGTAGCTGTCCGGCACCCGGACGCAGTCGTAGTACGTGATATTCGTCCGCTCGTCCTCGAAGGTGTAGACGGGTTGGATCTCCACGCCCGGTGCTCGGAGCGGCACGATGAACATGGTGAGGCCCTTGTGCTTCGGAGCGTCCGGGTCGGTGCGCGCGAGCAGGAGGACGTAGTCGGCGAAGTTGGCGCCGCTCGTGAACATCTTCTGGCCGTCGATCCTCCAGAAGTCGCCCTCGCGCGTCGCGCGCGTCTGCGCGGCGAACACGTCCGATCCGCAGCCGGGCTCGGTGAAGCCGAGGCAGCAGATGGCTTCGCCGGCCGCGATTCGTGACAGCGCCTCGCGCTTCAACTCGGCGCTGCCGAAGCGCTGCATGATCGCGCCGATCATGCCGGTGGTGCTCGCGGCGTACGTCGTCCAGCCGTGTTGTTCCCAGACGCCGCGGGCCGCGTAGAGCGCGTACGGGTGTGCGTCCCGCCCACCCAGTTCCTGCGGCCACGCCGGGAACAGCAAGCGCGCCTCGGCGAGCGTACGGTGCAACCCCGGATCATGGCCATCCCAGGAATAATGCGCCTTTGCCCTCAGCTCAGGCGTCAGGTTGGCCTTGAAGAAGTCGTCGAGCTCGCTCGCGAGCGCGCGCGCGTCCGCGCCGAGGTCGAAGTCGATCGAGACGTCGCCCACATCCGGCACAGCGGCGCGCTCGCCCGCGTAGAGCCGCCGTCCCGCTTCCTCGAGGAGACGCGCCGGATCGCCGAAGACGAGCGGCCAGGCCTTGGCGCGCAGGGTGTAGAGGTGGATGTCGTATTCGGTGGTGAGACCGTAGCCGCCGAACGTGTGCAGCGCCTGCGCGCTGGCGCGGCCCGCGACATCGGCATTCCACCACGCCGCGAGCGAGATCTCGGCGGCGGCGTCCGGTGCACCGTCCGCGAGGTCGCGGATGGTCTTCCAGACGAGATACTTGCCGCCGTCGATGGCGGTCGCGAGGTCGGCGAGCGGGTGCGAGATCGCTTGGTAGGTGCCGATGAGCTGCCCGAACGCGGAGCGCTCGCACGCATAGGCGGCGGCGAGCCGGACCGCCTCGCGCGACAGGCCGGCGAGCGCGGCGGCGATCAAGAGCTTCCACTCCTCAATGCCCTGGAGGAATGCCGTCAGGTCTTCGGGACCGACCGACAGAACCGAGCGTGCCGCACCACCCAGGCGGAGCTGCGCGATCGGGGTCGCAGCAAGAGTGGGTTCGCTCTTACGTTCGCTCTCGGGGAGCGCGATCAGCACGATCTCGTCGCCGTCGCGAGCGATCACCGCCTCGGCGACGGCGCCAGCGGCGATCCATTGCACCGGGTGGTCGGCAAGGTCGTGAAAGGCGATCGTGACCACCGCCTCGCCGGCGGTCACCCTCTCGAGCAGTTTGCGGTTGCCGGCGCTTCCGATCGTCGCCAGCAGCCGGGCTGCGACCAGCGTCTCGGCGACCGGCCCCGATGCGAGGGTGCGACCGGCTTCCTCCATCAGGACTGCCGCATCCAGAACGCCGAGGCCGAGTCCGCCCGACGCTTCCGGCACGCGAATCGAGAAGGCGCCGAGCTCGGCGAGACCGGTCCACAAGGCCCGGTCGAAGCCGCCAGGCAGGGCGGCACGCAGGCGCGCTGAGCTGCTCTGCTCGTCGAGAAAACGCGCAAAGCTCTCGCGCATCCGCTGCTGATCTTCGGATAGATCGAAGTTCATGGCTGCGTGAAGCGCGACGCGCCCGTTCGCCCCGGAGACTGCGGAATAGGTGCAGTATGCTTGTCGTTGCGGTACAATGGCATTCTTCGAGCGATCCTACCTACTCGGGTGAGCCTTTTCGGTCAAGCCGGCAAGTTGGCCCGGGAGGGAACGATGAGCGAGGCCACGGCCGCGCACGATCCGATCCGCGTGGCCGAGCAGGTTGCGGTCCCCGACCACGTCTCCGGCGGCCGCCTTATCTTGCGACGAG
>DATKMS010000114.1:0-12879 GCA_035541735.1 Candidatus Margulisiibacteriota bacterium | reverse complement strand
CGATGCCATCCGAGGCATTCTGTCCTGGTCTGACCATTCCAATAACGCGACGTGGGTCGGCACACAAAGGCGGCTAAGAAAACTCGGCCATCTTTCTCAACGCCGGGTTCACCGACTTCGTGAGATAGAGTTCATTTGGGATACAAGAGAAGCGGCGTGGGAGCCGATGTACACAGCGTTGGTGGGATACAGAGCCGCCAAAGGGGACTGCAACGTCCCATACGGCTGGCCCGACAAGATGGTAGGGAAGTCGGGTGGCATGGACCACGAAGGGAGCGAACACGCTCACTGCAGTCGGTCCACCACTGCCTCGCTGCAAGCCCGGATGCTCTCCGACTGCGCGCCACACTCCAGGCACACGTCGATACGCACAGTACAGAATCAATATAGGGCGCCCGTTGGCGCGCTGCATTCGCGAGGCCGCAAAATTTTTGAGACGCCGTGAAGGCGGAAGTCGAGGAGCCCTGGAGGAGGCGCCGACCATTCGCAGCACCCGCGGCGCCTGCGGGGCATCAACCAACGGCATCGACCTCTTCACGCGCGGCGACTTCCAGCGACAGGCCGCGGGTCTCTTCGATGAAGACTCCAAAGATGATGGCGCTCGGGGTCGCTAGCAACGCGAGGTACCCGACGACGATGGACAATCCGCCGAAGCGATCCGCCAAGACCGCAATTGCTGCTTGCGCCGACACCGATGCGATCGCAGCCATCAAGGTGAACCAGCCGATCATCGTGCCGCGGAGTGCCGTTGGAAACAATTCGGTGGCCGTCGAGTTGCCGCCGACCGTACTTGCATTGACCGCCAAAGAGAACCAGCAGAAACCCGCGCCGAGCCACATGCCAGTGCGGCTGAAACCTGTGGGTGGTCCCCAGTAGAAGAAGAGCGCTCCAGCCGAGATCAGCACGCTGGACACCACTACGGTCGGCACTCGCCCGAGGCGTTCGGCGCTCCAGGCGCCCAGCGGGAAGCCGACCAAGCTCAGCCCCCCGCCGAGTAACGTCATCACACTGGCGGCTCCGGCAGACAGCCCGACGACCGACACGGCATGGAAATAGGCCCAGCTCGTCGCTGCGTTCACGGCGACGGTGCTCAGCAGGCAACACACGAGGATTGGCACAGTGCGCGCACGATAGCGCGGGCGGAAGACATCGTAGACCGTGGCGCGTTGCGTCGCGCCGCTCGCGGCCGCCCGTTCCCACCGCGCGCTCTCCGGGATGACTCGGGCGACGAAGGGCACGCCGAGCAGCCCGGTGGCCGCCAGCGCCAGCAACCAACGCCACGACCAATTGAAGTGGTCGAGTAACGGGATCAGCATCACGCACAGACCGCCACCCAAGGCAACCGCCAAGCCTCCTAAGCTCTGCCCCCTGGCACGTTCCGCGATCGGCAGGGTCTCGGCCAGCATCACAACGGAGCTTGCTACCGTCGCGATGATGAATGCGTAGAGCCCGATCTCGAAGAGTGTGAACACCATCCGGTTCAACGACAACGCGGCACCTAAGGCGCACAACGGCGTCGCCGTCATGCACCACAGCAGCACACGGCGCCGCCCGAGGCGGTCGGCAAAACGCGACAGGATCAATGCGCCGATCGCCGACAGCGAGATCCACGCGTACATCCGGGCGATCCCGGATTCGCTCAGCGCAAAGCTCTTGGCGATCCACGGCGCACCGATGCCGTTTATCGCCATCGTGAAGCCCTGGTACCAGAGCATGGCACAGATACCGAGAATGGTGCGGCGCACGACCTCGCGCGCCGTGGGTGTCACGTCGGGCACGGTGACAACCGCGCCGGATTCTGAAGGCATCATCGAAGCATCGCACTCGGTTCTCCGAGCACCTACTGCACAATGACATCGAGATCCATAGGGGCTGAGTGTTCATCGGCGGAGCGGGTCGCGCAGCGTAACACGCGCCGTGCGCGCGGGACAAATCTCACGCCAGGGCGTTGCGCGCCCAATTTCTAACGGCGCAATGGCACCGAATCTTCTCGTCGAGATTTCTGCCGCCGAGGAGGCGGCAATCGAGGGAGCTGGCGCTCGGCTACGCCTTCCACAAGATCTGTTCAAAGCGCGCCCGCCAGGCTGGCGTCATGGTGTTTACGCCGCACGATCTGCGGCGAACGTTGATCAGTGATCTCCTCGATGCGGGCGCTGACATCGTCGTTGTTCAGAAACTCGCGGGTCATGCCAAGGTGACGACCACCGCACGGTACGATCGACGACCGGAAGCCGCGAAGCAGAAGGCCGCCTCGCTACTCCACTTCCCGTATACGCGGCGCTCTGGTTGAGTCGACTGATCGGCCCTCAGTGAATTGTATCCTCGGGCTCCGGCGCTTCCACGATGCTGCTCGGGCGCACCAGCACGTAGCCCTTCACACCATCGGGGTAGACGACGCAGTACCCTCCGTCCTCGTCGTCATCGTAGTAGCCCATCCGGCCCTTCCAGCGCCCGCCGACGATGAACACGCGGCCCCATGGAGTGTATGGCGTCGGTTTTCGTTTCCTCACGGCGTGAACGGCGCACACTACGCGTTGGCGGTCAGCGCATCCAGAACCGGAACGACCTGTCCGAACAGCCTTGCCTCATGCTTCGTGGGGGCAGCTCCAATGCCAAGGAGCGAGTGAAGGGGCACTAACAAGTCGAGGAACCAGAGTCGCTCCGAAAGCTGGCCGACGACCGGCTCTGTTGGCACAGGGAGAACCGCAGGACGCCTCGAATTCGGTCGCGGACTTCCGACAGTTGAGCCTGATCGGTAACCGCGCGGAATCGCAGCAGGCTCCCGCCCTGCGCGAGCGGCGAGATATACACCCGGCTGACCAGACAGGGTTCCTTCGGCACGAGGTACAACTCACAGCGGCGGCCCGCGTTCACCTTCCAGTGCCGCGCTGCATTTGAGCGCGTGCTGTGCCAGAGCTTTGCGAAGTTCCGCTGATTCTCGCGCACTTCCTCGGAGTCGTCCGGCCACAACTCCCAGTCGCAGTATCTCAAAGACGGCATCACTCGCACACGCATCCTCCTCATTACCAAGGCTGGCAAGCAGCGGAGCCTGACACCGCAACAGATCGACAAGCTGACGCCCGGCCAGCTCGCTGAGGCATTCGGACAGATCCAGAAGCAGAGCTACTCAGATGCCACGATCGCGAAGGTCCTAACAGCCCGTTGAAAAACTGGTTGCCATCGTCACCCCCGCGAAAGCGGGGGTCCAGAAGCATGCGGAAGATCTGGATTCCCGCGTTCGCGGGAATGACGCTCCAGGGCATCGGCGGACTTTGTCAACAGGCTGCTAAGGCGTTTGACTAAGGATCGCGTTGGAGTTGTGCAACAAATCGAAGACCGCCACCGAGTCGCGACTTCGGAAGAACGTCGGGCAGCACATGTGGAGTGTAATTGCGAGTTGCGCGCGTCGATTACGTTGCGCGACGGGTCGGTGCCGCACGTGCGGGACTACGTCTTTCGTGACGGCACCCGAAAGTACGCCTCTCACTTGCCTTGCCCGCTGCGCCGTCGCCGCGCGGTCAACGGCCGCCGCGGTGCGCCGTTAGCCACCGCGCGTCTTCACCCACGATCGGGTCGCGCACCCCGATGATCGCCCGCGCGGCCTGCATCCCGGCGATGACCGCGGCCTCCACACAGCCGACGTTGAACCCGCTGTCGATCCAGTCTCCGGTGAGCACGAGGTTCTCGTATCCCGACCGATCCGCTCTGAGCCGATTGCGGACGGCCTTTGCCGGCGACAGCACGTAACGCTCGGTGGGTTGGAAGTTGGCGCACCAATACTGTGCGTCGAAGCGCTTGCTGCCCGGCTGCGCGCTGGGATCGACGAGTGATTGCCAGTCGAGGGCGCCCCCCGTGCGGGCAACACCGCCCGGCCAGATCGGGCCGACGTTCGTCTTGAGAAACCGCAGCGCGTTCTGCTTGACCCGCGCCGTCGTGGCCTCCTGGCTGTCGCCGCGCCGGTCCGGCAGCACGCCGCAAAAGTAGGCGATGCTGCGCAGGTTCGCTCCCGCCGCCCAGTCTTCGCGTCCGATCAGGTGGCTCATGTTGGCGTAGGTGTCCATCGGCTCGACGTAGGTGGTCATGATCGAGTTCGCCTCGAAGGGCCACCGCAACTTCCCGAGCGGGCGGTTCAGCCACAGCTGGAACGCCTGCGTCATGGTCGTTGCTGCGCTGTCGATCATCTTCTTGAAGTCGGGATTGCCGCGGTGGTCGATCAACTCGCGGCAGATGGCGGGAAGCGCCGCAACGGAAATGCCGAGCACCACGACGTCGAAGTCTTTCCCACGGCGGAGAAGACGCGGGCGCCGATTCAACGGATTGTCCTCGTGCTCGAAATTGACCCCGTCACGCTGCAGCCGCTCGCCTTCCTCGAGCTGCTCCCACAGCGGCGCGCTCGGCCAACAGGGAAGGCCTTTGACGTCGAACAGCGGCTGGTACTCGCCACCGATGACCGCCGCTTGCGGCACGATCTCGATCGCAGCGATCGATTTCTTGTTCGCCGCAAGCCGCAGACGGGTGACGCAATGAAAGAACTCGAACTTCACGCCGCGCGCCCGCAGGACCTCATAGAAGGGCGCGAACACCGCATCGCCCATGCCCGCCTGCATCTTGAACGCCCAGCCCGTCTTGTAGGTGAAGCAGATGCGCAGCATGGCGGAGAGCGCCACGCCGGCGGCGATGTCGCGCCGCCTGACGTCACCGTCGCGGTAGCCGAATGCCATGTCGTACATAACACGCACGAACGGCCCTTCCGCCAACGTCATCCGATGCGCCCCGTGACGCCGCAGCCAGGCGGTGAGTTCCTCGTCGTTGATGCAATCGAACCCGTACTCCAGGATGCCGTCTGCGACGATGCCGCGTGTCGCCGTGGCAATGAGATCGGCGGTGGTGAAGAACAGCCGCACGGCGTCGTTCTCGAGGGCTTGCTCGACGAGCGTCTGCGACCACTGTTTGAGCTCGTCGAGCAGCCGGACGAGATCCGCTCGATGCTGTGTCGGCGAGAACCGCTCGGGATGGGACGTGTGCCGTCGTGCCAGCTCGTGTGCGACCTCGAGCAGCATGATGTGGCCGGCGACCTCGACGTCGTCGATCAGGACGCCGATCTCCGCGGCGAGCGCGCGCAGCCAACTTCCAGGCCTGCGGTGCGCGGCCGAGGGCGGCGTCGCGCCCGTGGCCACGCTGGCGCCCAGGGTCTGCCACAGGTGCCGGAGCCAGCCGAGCGCCATCTCGGCAACGTTCCAGAACCCCGCAATTTCTGCCGGCTCGCCGAGCGGCAGCGAGTTGGAGGGCAGGTCGAACTCCCAGCCGCGCCAGCGCTCCTTGTGGTGTTCGTAGAGGACGAAGGTGTCGCACGGTTTGAAGGCGTCGTCGAGTCGGGCGAGCGGCGCGCCCGCGGGCCGCCCGAGTTCCTCGTAGCATTGCCGCATCATGTGGAACGCGTTGTCGTAGAAGCCGAACCAGAGATGCAGTCCGTGCTCCTCGATGCGTTCCGCGTGTTTGCGGTTGCGCCCGCTGGCGCCCTTGCCGCCGAGCCGCCAGCCGCGTTGGTACACGGTGACCTCATAGCGGTCGCGCAGCTCTGGCGTGCTCGTCAGCTGGAAGGCCGTGGCGATCGAGCCGACGCCGCCACCGAGAATGGCCACCTTGAGCTTGCGATCCGCAGGCTTGTCGATGCGCAGTGCCCGCCGCCCCGGCAAGGGAGGCGGCTGGTAGGGCAGCAACGGCGCACTGGCACGCACGGGCGGCGCTGTTCGCCCCAGCAGCGCCAGCAGGCGCGCCGCGCCGCCCTCCAGCAACGAGGCGGCCTCAGCGAGGTAGGGATGTGTCGTGCGTGCCTGATAGAGGACGCGGTCCAATGCCCGCAGCGGCTGGAAGATCGCAGGCTCCGTGAGCGGCCATACGGGACAGCGCTCGCCGCGGAAGCCAGACCGGTCGAGGATGCCGTTGACCGCGCGTCGGGCCGCTTCGTTGGCGCCCTCCATCGTCGCGAGGTCGATGGAGGTGCGCACGTAGTCGGCGGCAAGGAACAGGTTATCGATCGCGGTGACGGCGTCGGGACGATGCTCCCAGGAACCGACGGTGTTGATCAGGAGAGGCTCGAGGTCGCTGGTATCTCCCGGGCCGGGTCCGGTTCCTAGCTGATGCCGGCGGATGTCACGGTCCATTTGATAGTCAACCGCATCTGTGTCGCGCAGCACGGTGGTACCGCCAACGTTCAAATGTGCTTTGAGCTGTGCCCAGATCTCCTCGCGGATCTCGTCGGGGCTGCAGTCGCGCGCCGGCTTGTCGCAGCGCAGCCCCGGGGCTTCCCAGTTCGACACGTCGACTGAGAGGATGCCGTGGACGCTACCGTCGCCGTAGGTGTCGGCAATGTTCTGGCGCCAGAACTGCCGCTGGGAAACCGAGGTCAGAGCCCAGGGCGAGTCGATGTAGATCACGTGGCCGTGGACGATGGGAACATCGCGGCGAAGATAGAACTGCACACCGTTCATCCACGCAACCCGCAGACGGCGCAGGCGGGCCAAACGCGGCTCTGCTCGGCACAGGGCATCGCTTGCCAGCCGGGTCATCACCTCCACAGGCATGGCGGCGACGTAGTAGTCGGCCGTCACCATCGATGTCCGGCCGCCGCCGTACGGGCGCACGGCGACGCCGGTGATGTGTCCGGCTTCGCAGTCGATGTGTGCGACCGCGGTGTAGGGGTGGAACCTGACCCCGCATCGCTTCAGGTAAGCAACCCACGGGGAAAGCCAGACCTCGTCGCTGGGACCGTTGAGGAGCCGATCCACCTGCACGGCGGGGGTGCCGAGCGCGAAGAATAGCTGCAGCGCGATCGTGCCTCCTGTACGCGCGCTGACCTCGTTGGCCCTGCAGGCGACCAGCGAGCGCGTCATGCCGGTGGCCAGAAAGCGCTGGTAGCCGGCGGAGCGCTCAGCGGCACCGATGAAATCCCACCAGCTCTGGTGCTCGTACTCCTGGAGGCGGCGCTCGTCACAGCTCGCGGCAAGCGCGAACATGCGTTCCGCGAAGTAGAGGCTTTCCGATGGCCGTATCCCGAGCTGGCCCTGCTGCGCGAAGGCGTGCAGCGCCAGGCGGAATTCATCAAACGAACTCGGAAAGCGGGCCGGCATGATGAACGGTGGCTCTCCCTGGCGCGCAATCTGCACGCGGGTGGCTTCCACCAGATTGTCCAGCACGCCGTGGGGTTGGCGGCCAAACGGGATGCGCTGCATGCTGTCGGGCAAGTGGCGGTAGAAGCCCGGAAAGAAACGAAAGCCGTGTTCCGCAGGCAAGTTGCGGCGCGGCCGTACGCCAGTGTCGAGCTTGGGATAGCTGCGCGCCTTGCCGCCGAAGAAGCCGTACTTTTCGTAGATGTCGACCTTGAAGCCCCGCTCGATCAGCTCGTGCGCGGCGGTAAGACCGGCGACGCCGCCGCCAAGGACCGCAACCCGCTTGGCCATCGTCTGATTGCCCCCCTGTCTGAAGCGTACCGGGCTACCCTTTCAGGCAAGCTCCGCAAGCAACCTCTTTGCGTCCTGTAGGTCCGGAGTGTCGAATCCCTCCGTGAACCATGCGTGGATCTCGCCGAGGTGCCGGCGTGCGCGCTTGGTCTCCCCACGGAGGGACCACAGCCGTGCGAGGCTCATGGCGACGCGCAGCTCCCACGACCTCGCCTCTTGCCGCCGGGCGATATCTTCAGCATGCAGCAGGGACTCCTCGGCGGCGCTGAGCGCCTGCGCGTCGGGCGGCTCGCCTTGCCGTCGCAGGAGAATCTCGCCGCGGACGCGGTACAACTCGGCATCCACGGCATGTTCGCCCTGAGACGCCAGCTGCAACGCCTCATCGATCACCCGCAAGCCGTCGCTGGCGCGGCCGGCTTGCAGATATGCGCGGGCCAGGAGGACCATGATCAACGGGGCGCCGGCCAGGGCGCCGATGGCGCAGTAGCTGTCCAGGCCGCCTCTGACCTGTTCGATTGCTGGCTCGAGCGCACCGAGCTGCGTGCCGGCAACCCCCTGAAGGGCCGCGCCCAGGAACGCGAACAATGGCAGGTCGTGCTCCGTGGCATGGGTGATCATCTCGTTGGAAATCGCCCGCAGCGACTGCCAGTCGCGACGGAAGGCGTGCAGCGATGCCCCGATCGCCTGTGCTTGTGCCAACCCCAGCTGATGCTTGGCCGCGCGCGCCATCGCCAGCGCCTCGGTGCTGGCTGCGAGCGCCTGCGCGGGGAAGCCGAGCATCCAGAGAGCCAGGCCGAGAAAGGCGCGGCTACCGGATGCCGGGTCCTCCGAGTACACCGCGGCGAGAGTTCCCTCGATCTCGTGCAGGGCGAGCACCTGATCGAGGTGGGCGCGCGCCGCACGCAGCTGTCCCTCGTAGACGAGCAGGACGCCCAAGCGCAGATGTGCGCCGACGAGCGCCATCCGATCGTTCTGATTCTCCGCCAGCCGCATGATCTGCTCGGCAACCTCATGCGCGGTCCGAAACTCGGCGCGCGTCAGAAAGAAGCTGAACAGCCCACCGAGAACCGGTGTCAGCTGCGGTGACTCGCCGAAGCTGCGGCAGATCGCCAGCGAGCGGTCGAAGACCGCACGCGCTTGCGGCGCTGCATAACCCTTGCGTGCCATCCAGGCCAGACCCAACGGGATCAGCATGGACAGCTCATGCTGGCTGTGCTCGACACTCGGCGGGAGCCCCGACAGCAGCTCCAGACCGCGTGTCAGATGGCCGATGGCTTCCTGGTTGGCGGCACGCTCGATGGCTCGCTGGCCAGCCCGGGACCATTGCGGAACCGCCTCGTCCAGCATTTCCGCCGCGGTGTAGTGATGCGCCAGCAAGGCCGGCTGCTCGGCGACCGTGTGCGGGAAGCGCTCGACCAGGGCGCGCGCCAGGCTGCGGTGCAGCTCGCGCCGCCGGCTCTTGAGAAGCGAGTCGTAGGCCGTTTCCTCGATAAG
The DNA here is from genome assembly GCA_035541735.1 of Candidatus Margulisiibacteriota bacterium. Classification (GTDB taxonomy): domain Bacteria; phylum Desulfobacterota; class Binatia; order HRBIN30; family HRBIN30; genus DATKMS01. Next base: position 3,925 of record DATKMS010000114.1, on the reverse strand, counting down.
GGCGTGCTTGAAGACGTACGTGGTCTCGGGAGGCTCGCTTTCGTCGAAGATCAGCTCCGCCTCGGCGAGCTTGCTCAGCCCGTCTCTGAGCTGCGCTCTGGGCACGGTGGCGATGGCCTCCAGCAGCGCCAGGGAGAAGTGGCGACCGACGACCGAGGCGATCTGCGCGACTTCCCTGGCGGGCCCGAGCCGATCAAGGCGTGCCATCAGCGAATCGCGCAAGGTCATCGGGATGCGTTGCTTTCCGGAGTCGAGAGCGTGCGGTTCGATCACCACCTTGGTGAGCTCTTCGACGAAGAGCGGAATGCCGTCGGTGCGTGCCACCACGGTGGCGATGGTCTCGCCGGACAGCGGTGCGCCCTCGGGAACCAGCGGCGCGGAGAGAGCGGCGCGGCCGGCCACCAGCGTCACCATCTGCCGCGTCTCTTCGCGGCTCAGGTGTCCGGGCTCGATATGCGTGTGATGCGGCGCCGGCGGCCATGCGGGGCTGAATTCGGGGCGTGCGGTGTACAGGATCAGCAGCCGCGCCCGGGCGCCGTGCTCGACCAGAAGCGCTTGCAGATCGAGGGTAGATGGGTCCGCCCACTGCACGTCTTCCAGCGCCAGCACCAGCGGCTGTTGCCGCGCAGCTACGAGCAGCAGGGCGAGCAAAGCATCGAGCGTCCGCCGGCGCTGCTGCTCCGGGGAGAGGGACAGCGCCGGATGGTCGCCGGCTACCGCTAGGCCGAGCAATCTTGCGACCAGCGGCGCGGCCTCGCGCAGCTGGCCGGTGCCGGACTCCAGGGCCTCTTCAAGCTGCGCCAGCGCGCCGTCCGGGGCGCCGTCCCGCTTCCACCCGAGGGACTGCCGCACGAGCTCGATCGCCGGAGAAAACGGCACCTGCTGGTCACGAGGAGAGCAGGTCCACTCGATCCAGGAGTGAGGAGTGGCGGCAATCTCGTGCTTTACTTGAAGTACGAGGCGCGATTTTCCGATGCCGGGCTCGCCGGTGATGAGGACGACCTGTCCGTCGCCGGCGCAGGCGCGCTCCCAAGACTGGCGCAGCTGGCGCAGCTCGACCTCACGGCCGACGAAGGGTGTGAGGCCGGGCGACCTGGCGACATGGAGCCGGCCGCGCACGCCGGACGGTCGCCGCACGCGGTAGAGGTCGATGGGTTCGGCCACGCCTTTCAGCCGCTGTTGCGTGGGAGCATCCACGACAAACAGACCGTCGACCAGGCGGTGGGTATCACTGGTGATCAAGACGGCGTTGGGCTCGGCCACCGACTCCACACGAGAGGCGACGTTGGGAACATCGCCGAAGACGTCGAGACGCCCGCCGCCGCCCTTGCCAACCACCAGCGGGCCGGTGTTTACGCCGACGCGCACGCGCAGAGTCCCCGGGGGCAGGAGTTTCGCGGTCGCCGTCAACGAGTTCGTTCCCAGTGCGGCGACGGCCTCGATCATCGCCAGCCCGGCGCCCACGGCACGCTCGGGGTCGTCTTCATGCGCCTCGGGGTAGCCGAACCACACCATCAAGCCATCACCAACGTAGTGGCCGATGTAGCCGCCAAACTGAGAAACGATCGTCGTGACGGTTCGCTGGTACTCCGCCACGATGCTGTGCCAGTCCTCGGCATCCATGTGGCTGGCAAGCTCGGTCGAGCCCACGACATCGCAGAAGAGAACGGTCAACTGTCGGCGCTCACCTGGGGCGGCGGAAGGACGGACCGCCGGGGGGGCACCGCCCGCACGAAGCCGCGACCCGCAGGAGTTACAAAACACACTGCCGGGCGGGTTTGCAGAGAAGCAGTACGGACACGACACGAGGCTGCTCCGAGGGACGCGACTTCCAGGAAGGGGCTACCTGCTCCTGCTTTGTTGCATCCTCATCGCCAATGCGGGGCCCGCGGGACGCCGGCGGCCCGCGGTTGCTCCCTCGCCGCGGCGACCAGTCCCATCTGGATCGATTGCCGCATGCCCGAAATCACGCAGAGGCCGGCGTTCTCTTGGTGCACCGTGATGGGTGAGTTGCCCGAAGTGATCGTTTGCGTCATGCATACCTCCGCCTGTACGGGTCCATTGATGTATCACACAATGGTGCGCAGAGGGGAACGCCCGATAAATTGGAGGTAGAACATCAACCGGTCGCGGAGTTCGGTCCCGTGTGGCCGCAACGGGACTAGCAGCCTGTTGAAAAAGTCCGCGGATGCCCTGGACCGTCATTCCCGCGAACGCGGGAATCCAGAATCTTCCGCATGCTTCTGGACCCCCGCTTTCGCGGGGGTAACGATGGCGACCAGTTTTCAACGGGCTGCTAGCGTCAACAGCTCGGGTACAGTCCGTCGCACGGCGTCAGATGGCGAACGCGCTTCCGAAAAGCAGCGCGCTGATCATCGTCAATCCACCGGTAGTGGTCACCGCAGCGAGCGTCGCGCCGCTCAAACCCGTTTGCCCGAGGCACAGGGCGGCGGCGAGGACGCCATTCATCTGTGCGACGCCGAGCGCCAGGCGTACGGCTGCCCACGTCGTCCCTCTTGCCGAGCTGGCTGGCGAATCGAACGCTAGGTCCATTGCGTGATGGTACCATGCGCGAAGGCGCGCTCGCGTGAAGCCTGGATGAAGCACGGATGAAAAATCTGCGCGCATCGTTCCTGCGCGCTCGTCCTCTCCCTTGCGTCGGCACATCACCCTCACGAACGCCGCCACTGGTTTCCAGAGGCGCGGCTCGTCGGTTGCCGGGCGAGCGAGCTGCCGGAGAGGGCCGACCTACGGCCGTACGGGCGCACGGCTGTCGGTTGGCTACCGAGACAGCAGCGGGACGCAGTCGGCGGTGCACGACGACAGCGGGTCGGGCGCTGCCGCCGCCCGATGTAGGACGGCCTTGGTCGGCGTGATAAGCAAACGCGCTCCGTTCTCGTGCGGCGCGACCACCGCGGTACCATCGACGATCAGGGTATAGTCGCCGTCTGTCCGGATCGGATAGAGGAGCGAAACCGCCGAGCGCGCCGCTGCATTGGCGGCGCTGCGCTTGCCAACCTCGGTGGACAACGCGTCGCCCTCCCATTGCACGGCTACGTGCACCGCGTGGGGCCGCGCGTCATCGGTCACTGTGAGCACGTACGCGCTCCTGCCGCGTTCTTCGAGCGCCGCGCGGAGCCCATCTAACGGCACCGGAATGCTCATGAGCGTGCCGCGACACGACCGGCGTGCCCCCTTCGTCTGATCGATGTCATTTCAGCCTCCGACCGGTTGCACAAGCTCTTGTCCGAGCATACCGCGATTGGGCGAAGCGCACCACATCCGGAGAGAACTGCACCCTGGAGATCGAGGGTTCGAGTCCATTCGGCTCCACTTCATTTCCTAAGTTCACAGGTCTCGCCTCCGTCGACTGCGCAAATGCCATGTCATCTGTGCATTCGTAGAGTGCGTGACGCCCAAGAATGACCGAATCGGGATTCATTGTCGCCTTCACGGTCACCTCTTGGCTGCAAGGAAATCCTTGACCAGGGAGAAAATCGGGGTGAATATTTATGAGGAGCTGTCGGTTTCACCATGTGGCATGACGTTCATTACTTGCCGAACAAGCTTGGTATCGTGATCCTCTTGGCACTCACCGTCTTCGTGGGTGCGGTGCGGCCGCTGACCCGTCACGCCGGACGGCTCTCCGTACACTTCGGTTTGACGCGGATGAGTCTGCTGACTGAGCCACCGAGGGACGGGCAGACGCGTCTCCCAGGATCAGAGAGCGTCGCCAGCGTTCAGTTCGTCCGTCCACTTCCTGCGATCGCACTCCTATTGGTGCTGAAGGTGCGACGCGTGGCGTTCCAGCCCGTCCGAATCCGCCGCGTGAAACGCCCTCCACGCCGACCTGCCTCACCTTCTCCTCACTGACCCGCATTGGTCCTAGCGACCGCTCGGTCGCGGTCTGCACTGGTGTCTCCTG
>DATKMS010000113.1:0-13893 GCA_035541735.1 Candidatus Margulisiibacteriota bacterium | reverse complement strand
GGGGCTGGCGCTCATTGCGGAGCTGACGCACAGTGGTCAGCTCGATGGCTACTACCTGCTGTGGTCGGTGGAGGCTGATCTGCTGCGGCGTCTGGGCCGGCGGACAGAAGCCGCGCGGTCGTATCGTCGCGCGCTCGACCTGGTGACCACCGAACCCGAGCGGCGCTTCCTGCAACGGCGCCTCGCGGAGATTGAGAAGAGGTAGGCGCGAGGCGCGCAGGCGTCAGTTGGTCCGAGGCGCGCCTCGCTAGTAGAGGGAAGAGGGGCAGCCGTTGAAGAGGTTGAATTGCGATTGCACCACCACGATATCGATGTTCGTGCAGATGCTGGGGTCGGCGCAGAGCGTCATGCATCCGCAGACTCCCAGGGCATCGTCGAGCTGCATGCCGATCAGCGTAATCAACTCGTCGATCGTAACCTGCCCGTCGCTGTTGCAATCCCCCGCGCAGCCGCATTGTGCCGCTGCCGTCGCGGCGCTGCCGGCGAAGAGGAGAAGGGCCAATAGTACGGTGCAAAGCCAGCGAGACATACAAGTGATCATATGCCGAAGCGGAATCGAGAATCAAAGTCTCAGCGCTTGCCTGCTGGCGCCCGTATCCCCTTACTGAACGGTCCGCGGTGCGCCCGTCCCGCAGCTGAGGTCAACCCACGGGGCGGCGTTCGAGCGCCGCGAGCCGGCCGTCTTCGAACGATGCCAGCAGATACCCGGGGGGCTCGCTGCCGGGAAAGCGCACATGTCCGAGCGCCGGCGCAGTCAGCAAGGAGACGGTTTGATCGGCCGCGTGGGGCGGGGCAAACGGCGTCGATCGCAAGCGCAGCGAGATGCGGTCGAACGCGATCGCACTCGAGCGGTGCACGTGGCCGCTGAAAACGGCGAGCGGGTGTCGATGCGATGCCAGCATGCGGATGAGCGGTCCGACGTTGCGGAACACGACACCGCGGCGCAGGCCCGTGGCGAACAGCCGCCGCTCGAAGGCAATCTGCGCGGCCGGGTCGTCGCGGTCGCCGGGGTCCAACCGAGCGAGGCGTTTCTCCACTGGTTCGTGTGGATGCGGATTGAGCAGCGGCGCATGGAAGAAGAGGGCGGCGCCCCGTGTACCGTCCAACGCGCCGGCCATCGCCGCGAGCTGTGCGTCGGTGAACCCCTCACAGTCGGGGTCTTCCCACGACGAGCGCAGACTGCGGAGTACGAAGCCGAGGCGTGACCACTCCACCTCGCGCCAGCGCGGCAGAACGTCACGGCCGGTCGACGCGAACACCAGTTGCATGCCGCGCACCGTCAGGTGGAAATCCGTCGCCGGCGCCAGCAAGGCGAGGTGGTAGGCCAAGCCGGGCCGGCCCGTCTCATCTTCGGTGCGCAGGTTGTGACGGTCGGAAGGGCGCACCGGCCAGGGGTCCCATAGCCCGGCGTCGCGGAGAATCCGCGAGCTGCGGCCGGCCGGAATGCCCACGGCCCCGAGTCCGGGCAGACGCGGCCGCCATGGGAACGACCGATGGTCGTGGTTCCCCGGCAGGACGATCGCCGGCACCTCCAGTCGCGACAACGCCTCGACCAGACGCGCCACGTTCGTCTCGCCGGCGTGGCTGACGCGGCTGGCGTGCGGATGCACGTGGTCCACCAGGTCGCCGCCGAGGATGACGAGGTCGAGATCACCGCGCGCCGCAAGGCGATTGGCCTGGTCGATGAAGCGGTCGAGCAGGCGCCCCGGGTGGAGGAACTTCGGTGCCAGGTCGGGCGCGAAGCGCGAGACCGCCTCTCCCATGATCTGCCAGAAGGCGGCGACGTGCAGATCGCTGGCGAAAGCCAGCGCCAGCCGCGCGCGCGGCGCCAGGATGCCGACCGCGTTGGAGCGTTCGACGGCGTCACCCACCATCACGTCGAGCACACAGGAAGAACGCGGCGGTGCTGGGCTCAAACCCGGCGGGGTATGCGCCACGAGCCGCGCGAATCGCAGGTGCTGCGCTTCCGGCAATTCGGCAAAGCGGCGGGCGAGCTTGCTCACGGCACTGCGCTCCAGCGGCTCGAGGTAGCTGATCGCCAGTTCGACGCGCTGGCGTTGCCGCCGATCGCGCAGCGCCAGGCGCCGTGCCCAGTTGAATAGGGGATCAAGCCCGGTTTCGGTGTGGGCGATGATGAATTCGATCCGCCGCGCCTCCCCTTCGAGGAGCGCCGGCAATCCTGGCGCGGGCCAGACAACCCGTGGCGAGTGATCGTGGAACGTCAACGTGCTACTCCGAATCTACTTCGACCGGCCGAACCGCCCCGACTGTCTCCAGCAGAGCACCATCTGATGCTGTTAGGCAAGTGAAGACCGGACCGCAGCAGCTTTGAGCGGAACGTGTCTTGTAACAGGCGCACCGCGTGGTGCAAGAGGAGAATCGTCGTGCATGCGTGCGCCGAAAGGTGAATGAGCTGCAGTTGAACGCGAATGAACGCCAGCGCAGACATCGTCGCCCCGCATCGGGGCGGGCTGACCACTTACGTTCGCGTAATGGCGGCTGGCGGCGCACTGGGATACTATGCCGCCCAGTTGCGGCGCAACGATGACCAAGGGCGAGGCGATATTGCAAGGGATCTGCGATGGCCTGCGCGCCGTCTTGGGCGCAGCCGAGCAAGTGAAGATCTGAAGGTACGGAGGAGAGCGCAGAACGTGGAGTGTTCCTGGAATGACCTTGTTGCGGGCACGCTCCGACGGGACCCCCGGCGCTTGGCGCAGCTGATCAGCCGCGTTGAAGACCGCGAGGCGGGTTGGCAGGAGGCCATGAAGGCGCTCTTTCCGCACGCCGGTGCCGCATGCCTGATCGGGATCACCGGGCCGCCGGGCGCGGGCAAGAGCTCGCTCACGAGTTGCATCACGTCGAGCCTGGTGGCGCGCGGCCGCCGCGTCGGCATCATCGCCGTCGATCCCACCAGCCCGTTCTCTGGTGGCGCCCTGCTCGGCGATCGCTTGCGCATGCATGCGGTTGCGACAACGCCCGGTGTGTTCATCCGCTCGATGGCGACGCGCGGAACGCTGGGCGGGCTCTGTCAGGGGGCCCGCGATGTCGCCCGTATTCTCGCCGCGGCCGGTCACGACATCATCCTGCTCGAGACCGTCGGCGTCGGTCAGGACGAGATCGAGGTCGTCAAGGCGGCGGATCTCGTGGTCGTCGTGTGCGTGCCGGGACAGGGCGATGGGGTGCAAACACTCAAGGCCGGGATCATGGAGATTGCCGACCTGTTCGTCGTGAACAAGGCCGATCGCGACGGCGCCGACGTGCTCGTGGCCGACATCCGCGCGATGCAAGCGCTCACCGCCGATGACCGGAGAAGAACCGCGCCGGTCCTCGAAACCTGCGCGCTCACCGGCCAGGGCGTGGAGGCGCTCGTCGGTGCACTCCTGGGGCCGGCGACGGGCTCGCAGCGCGGCGGCACGCGTGACGAGGCGCGCGTGCGCGAGGAGATTCTCACGCTACTCGAGCGCGAGGTCGCACGGCTGGTCCGTCAGCGTTGGGACGGCAACGGCACCTTGGACGACGCCGTCCAACGCGTGTGCAGCGGCGAGACCGATCCCTACTCCGCCGCGCAGACGATCCTTCGCGCCGTCGATCTGGTGCCATGACTTCGAGAGGAGAAGCCGAGCGATGGACGACACCAACGAGCTGTTGACGGAGAGGCGAGGGGGCGTCGGCATCCTGCGCTTGAACCGCCCTGAACGCCGCAACGCACTGTCCCCACAGCTGCTATTTCGGCTCCATGAGGCGCTCGACACCTGGGCGCAGGACGACGAAATCCGCACCGTGGTGATCACCGGCGCCGGCGACAAAGCCTTCTCCTCGGGGTACGACATCCTCGCCATCCCGACCGACGTGACGCCGGAGATGGCGCAGCGCCTCCGTGACAGCAACCCGCTCGAACTCGCACTCGCGAGCGTGAAGAACTTCCCGTACCCGACGATCGCGATGGTAAACGGTCACTGCTTCGGCGGCGCCGTGCACCTCGCGCTCTGCTGCGATATTCGAATAGGCGCCGATGACATTGCCGTCGGCATGCCTGCGGCCCGGCTCGGCGTGGTTTACCCGTGCGACGGCATCGCGCAGTTCGTGCAAATGCTCGGCATGGCGCGAGCACGCGAGGTGTTCTTTACGGCCCGCACCTACCGCGGCCCGGCGGTGCAGGCGATGGGGCTGGTCGACCGTCTCGTGCCGCGCTCCGAACTGCAGCCGACAACGTACGCCCTTGCCGAGGAGATCGCCAGCAACGCGCCGCTGGCGCTCAAAGGCATCAAGCGTACGCTCAACCTGATTGCAGCCTCCGCCTTGCTCAGTGCGGAGGCGCGCCGCGAATGTGAAGCGCTGATGGCTGCCGCGTTTCAGAGCGAGGACATCAAGGAGGGGCAGCTGGCGTTCATCGAAAAGCGCCCGCCCCACTTCGTGGGACGCTAAGGCCTGCGCCCCGGCATCCTTACCCCCATGCCCTTACCCGCCGGCTTCCCTCCCATCGACTTCGAGCAATTCCATCGCCAGGAACTTCCCGCCCTGCTGGCGCGGGGACGTCAACACCTGGCGGCGCGCGCTGCGGCTGGCCTGGGAAGCATCGCGTTGCGCCTGGACGGGGGAGTTGCCTACACGTATCGACCGCACGACGCCGGCGTCGACATCGTCTCCGGAGACGATGCTGCCGTCACCGTGATCGGGATGGACCTCGAGTCGTGGCAGGGACTGGTGCACGAGTTGGAGGCGCCCGCGGGACTATTGTACGCGGGCCGGGTGCGCTGCGTGCATGGCAATCTGATCGATCTGATGGCGTGGGAGTCTGCGTTGCGTGCCCTCTACAACGGGCGTCCGCCATACGACCCTGCGCATCAGGGGCTGACAGATCGGCATGGCCGCGTCCTCGATACGCAGGCAGCGTTTACGCTCGCGTCCAACCGCGAAGAGTTGGCGCACTTCCTCTGCACCGCGGGATACCTGTTCGTCCGCGACGTGTTTGCACCCGAAGAAGTCGCGGCGTTTCTCGACGAGGCGCATCAGTTGCAAGGTGAAGCGCGGCAGGGCGACAAGCTGTCGTGGTGGGGAAGGAACGCTGCCGGCGACGAGGTGCTCACGCGTGTGACGCGCGGCGCGGCCAAGCCGCGTCTGGCGACGCTCCCGACCGATGCGCGTGTGCGGCGCCTCAAGGACCTCGCTGACGAGTCGTTTGTTCACAAGCAGGGCGAGGGTGATGGCGTCACGGTGATCTTCAAGCATCCGAACATGGCCGAAGGCCTCGGGGACCTTCCCTGGCATCGTGACTGCGGCATGGGCGGTCACGCAGTGATCTGCCCCACCCTGGTGGCCTCTGTGTACCTGACGGCCGCGACCCCGGAGAGTGGTGAGCTGGCGATGCTGCCCGGATCGCATCGTGCCTCTTTCAATGCCCACGATCAGCGTCCCGACCTCACGGCGTACGCCGCGCATTTCGCCGCGCAGCCGGGTGACGTGTCGTTGCACTACAGCGACACCGTGCATGCCGCGCCGCCGCCAAGCGCCCTACGACGCGACGGCTACCGCATCAGTGCCATCATCTCCTTCGCACGCCCCGAGGCCCGACATCACCGCGGCGAGAGCAGCTACAACGCCGTCCTCCATCAGCGTGATGACGGCCAGATCGAGCATCTGGAAGCGCTAGCCAAGCGGACGTAAGAACGTCGAGGTCAGAAAGGCGAACTGCCCAGACGCCAAGTTCGCCAAGAAGACCGGATCAATTGTCTGATTGCTTTCTTGGTTTGTCTTGGCGTCTTGGCAGTTTGTTTTGGCTTCTTGAGGCTAATGAATCGCGCCGCCGTCTGCCGGCGCGGACGTCCACAGTTCAAGGTTGTCGGCCGGCAGGAGCTGCAGGTCGTTCATCGTGTACCCACCGCGGTGGATATCGTACTCCGTGTACCAACCGGCCGGGACCTCGTAGACCTGGTTGGTCGAAGGGTCGTAGACGCGCTCGACGCCGCGCAAGGCGTCGGAGTCCTTCTCTGCGATGATGTCCGAAGCCTGGGTGCGATTCTGTCAGCCCTCGCCGACCACGCCGTTCTCCATGAACAGGCCGCGCAGCAGCGCCGAGTCGGCGTTTGGCAGCATCGAGGAGAGGGGTGTGCTGGAGACCACGGTGAACCCGGTCAGCTTGGGAAACTCCTCCATGTACGCCGTGGCTGCCTTCATGGCGGCGATGTTCGGCCAGTGGATGAAGAAGTTTTCGGCGGTCAAGGGATCGACGGCCGGTGCATCCAGCCAATCGATCCCGAAGCCGCCGTGGTCGACATAGTATTGGTCGAGCTGCCGCTGCTGTTCCTTGAGATAGACCGGGCCGATCGTTCCGAAATAGAAAATCTGCCGCATCGGCACGAGAACGGAGCAGGCGACCGTCCGCGTCCTATTCCCGCAAGGCGTGTTTTTGGCTAGTCACAACGTACAGCGGAGGAGCCATGGCAGAGGCAAGGATCGGCGATGTGAGAATCCACTACACTGAAGCGGGCAGCGGCGATCCGTTGCTGCTGATCATGGGCTTCGGCATGCCCGGCGATGCCTGGCTCGGGTCGCTGCCCTTCATGCAGGGCTTTCGCGCCATCTACTTCGACAACCGCGGTACGGGTCGGAGCGACAAGCCCGACGGTCCGTACACGATCGAGCTGATGGCGGATGATGCCGCCGGAATCCTCGATCACCTCGCGATCGAACGGGCGCATGTGTACGGGGTCTCGATGGGCGGCATGATCGCCCAGGAGCTGGTGCTGCGTCACCCGCAGAAGGTGCGCTCGTTGGTCCTCGGCTGCACCATGTGCGGCGGCGCGCACGCCACCCTGGGAGACCCAGCGGTGATCGACACGCTGATCGAAGTCATCCAAGGGATGGGCCGCACCGACCCGCAGGAGTGGGTGGATCGGCAGCTGCCGCTCATCTTCCCGCGCGAGTGGATCGCGGCCAATCCGGGGATCCGCGACATGCTCATGATGCTGGCGCCGTTGCTGCCGCCGACACCGCCCGAGACGGCGATGCGCGCGATGGCCGGAATGTTCGGCTGGACGACCTACGATCGCTTACCGCAGATCAAGGCACCCACGTTCATCGTCCATGGTGATCAGGATGTCCTCATTCCGGTGGAAAACGCCTATCTGCTGCACGAGCGCATTCCGGGCTCGCAGCTCCACATCGTTCAAGGTGCGGGCCACGGATACCCCGCGCAGGATCCGGTTGGCGTGCATCAGCTCATAACCGACTTCTTCCGCGCACACTGAAGATGCGGCGCGCCCTCAGTGCGTGCTACCCCAATCCGATTGCAACAAGTTTCCCTGCGCTGCCAGGCCCGCCAGCGTGGCGTCGAGCTCGGCGGATGCGCCACGGAACGCGGCATCGAGGAAGGCCACGGTTGCCCGCTGCGCGGCGTCGCGGGCGGGAATCGGCGGCTCCGCTTGGCTCTCGAGTGCGTCCGAGTGCGCGGCCCCTTTGAGGCCGACAAGGAAGCGGGGCGGATCGATCAGGTCGAAGAGCTGTGTGGCGGTCACGTAGACCACGGTGGTATCGGCCGTGCCCTGGAGGATGAGCGTCGGTGGACCGGCAGCGGAGATTGGATCAGGACCGAAGGCGCCTGCCAGCAGCGGTGCGGACGACAGGATGCTGGCACGCACGCGGCCATCACGGCAGCAGTTCTTCCGCGTCAAGCCGATCACCGTCGCACCCCCGAGAGACTGTCCGAGCACGGCAACATTCGCGGACGCGATGTGGCCCTGCAGTGGGTCGCCCGGGGTGGCCGCTGCCTGTAGGAGTTGGGTGATGATGAAGCTCAGATCACCCGGCTGATGTGTAAGATCGTTGAGGCTCAACTGTCCACCAGGCACGTTGCTATTGGTCAGTGGGAATGTCGGTGCCGCCAGGACAAAGCCGGCGGCGGCCACGCTGTGCGCGAAAGCGTCGAAATCTTCGGGCAACGCGCCAAAGCCGTGCGCCATCACGAGCAGGGGCAGGGTGTTTGCCGACGCGGGTTGCCAGATCAGCGTCCGCAGCGTCCGCGTCGGTGCACCCGGGAACGCACTGGTGCGCGGCGTCGAGCGACTCGGATCAACCCACACCCGTTCGCTCCGGGTGACGCCCGTACGTTCGGTCAGCTGAACCGTGCCGCCACATCCGGCGGTGGTCCCGCACCAAGCCGCCAACAGCAAGCGCGTCAGAGAAGCAAGCCGCCAGGCGGTGTACGGCTTGCGCAGTGGTAGTCTCATCTGAAACCTCGGCTACGCCACGCCGTGCTTCTTGAACCACTCCACGAGCCGCTTCCAGCCGTCGGTCGCTTGCTCCTTGCGATAGCTGTCGCGGTAGTCGGCGTTGAAGCCGTGTGGGGTGTCTGGGTAGACGACGATCTCCGAGGGCTGATGGGCGCCCTTCAGCGCCTGGCGCATCGTTTCGACGGTCTCGACCGGAATCCCTGCATCGGCTCCGCCGTACAGGCCGAGCACCGGAGCATGCAGCGAGGCGACCACATCGATCGGGTTCTGCGGATGCAACGCGTCCGTCGGCCCCACGAGCCGCCCGTACCAGGCTACGCCGGCCTTGAGGTGTGCGTTGTGCGCTGCATACAGCCAGACGATCCGCCCGCCCCAGCAGAACCCGGTGATGCCCAGCCTGTCGGTATCGCTGTTGCCAGAAGTCTTTGTCCAGGCCACGGTCGCATCGAGGTCTGACATAACCTGCGCATCAGGCACCTTGGCTACGACCTCTGAGACGATCTGCTGGACGTTGGAGAGCTTCGAGACGTCGCCTTGGCGCGCGTAGAGTTCGGGGGCAATGGCCGCGTACCCGAGCTTGGCGAGGCGGCGGCAGATGTCCTTGATGTGTTCGTGGACACCGAAGATCTCCTGCACGACCAGCACCACCGGATGTGACCCGTCAGTGGCGGGCATCGCTCGGTATGCGGGAATCTGGCCGTCGGACACGGGGATCTTCACCTCGCCGGCGATCAGGCCGCCGGTATCGGTGGTGATGGTTTGGGCGGACACCGGCTGCACCGCCAATGCAAACCCCACCGCCAGCGTCGTGACGATGAATTCTCTTCGGGTGACATCTGTGGGTAGCGACCGCAGCCGATCCTGCATACGTGCCTCCATCGTTAAGAAACACGAAGCGCGAAATTCGAAACTCGAAACAAAGGATAGCGTTTCGAACTTTCCGACCCGGGAACTACGCAGCCTTGCTGGCGGCGAGCCGCAGGACACTAAGATAGCCGTTCGCGACGCACGCTCGGTCCAGCACGCCGCGGTCGCGCAGCAGGTGGTGCATGCGCGGCAGGTTGTAGTGCGGCACCGTCATCACGAGGTGATGTTCGAGGTGGTAGTTCACGCAGTTGGGGGCGATCAGGAGGCGCTCCCACCAGCGCGCCAGCGTCGTGCGCGTGTTGTTGAGCGGGTCGTTGGGGTCGGGGATCATCGCGTGTTCGGCGATCGAGCGCAGGCGGACGACCAGGTGATGTGTCGTGAACCAGGCGCCGATCCACAGCAGGTACAGCGCGGCGTGTCCGCAGGCTGCGAGCGCACCGAGTAAGACGAGGTTGGTGATCGCCACGCCGCGCAGGTTGCGCCAGCCGCGGTTGCTGCCAAACTGCTGGACGTTCATTCCGCCGAGGTCACGCCTCAGGGTGTACTTCACTCGCTTCCACGCCGTTTGCCCGGTGAGGTCGCGCCAGATCTTGCGCCGCATGCTCGCCCAGGTCACCGGGAACGGGGTCGCCAGGTTGAGGTCGGGATCCTCCGGAGTCCAGTTCTTCGCGTGATGTTGCAGATGATAGCGGCGGTACGGACCGAGATCGCTCCACACCGGATAGCCGCACAGCCAGTTGCCGACGAAGTCATTGACCGCACGGTTTTTGAAGAGCGTACGGTGGGCGGCCTCATGCATGAGGACCGACAAACCCAGTTGCCGCGTACCGATCACGGCGAGCGCCAAGAGGATCGTGAGTGGATTCGGAAAGTACGCCACCATCCCCAACGACGCGAACACCAGCCCCCAGTTGGTGAGGAGCGACGCCCAGGAGTGCCAATCGTTCATCCGTCGCAGTTCCTGGATGTCTTCCCGCGTCAGCGCGTCGAGCCACCGCGTTGAGTCGCCCGCAGCCACCTCTGTCGCGTCGACAAGCGGCGCTGCCGCAGCGTTCATGCTGCCCCTCCGCGGTGGTGCCGGATCACAGCGGTACGGCTCCGTCCCTCCGACATAGTCGAGCGTAGATCCAGGAGAGCTCTTCGGGTGACGTACATGGGCGGACGTTAGGGCCATCCCCAGACTATGTCAACATATGCAACTAGCATGTAACTTGTAGCTGGCGGCGGCCACCGCAGCGACTGTGATGCTGATCCTGTTGGGCTGAGCCACGGCGAGCGACCTGTGTTATCTGCGTGAGTTTTGTGCTACAGCCCGCGAACGGCCATGGGGGATGTACAGGTATGATGACACGGCGACACATCGGGTGGGCTTTGGGGACAATACTCGTGGGCTTCACGATGGCGTTGCCTGGAAAGGCCGTTGCTGAGGTTTACGCGATTGAACCGTGCCTGGACACCGGCACTAGAGTCATTGGTGCATTTCCAGGGTGCTGGTTTCTTGGAGATCCGGGGCAAAGTTGCACAGAGGTCTGCACCAGCAAGGGACTGGCGTACGATGACAACACCCGTACCGTGGCCGGGTCCGATGGGACGATGGACGCCTGCATGACCCTCCAGGGTGTCCTTGGCGTCTTGACTGGGGGCTGCCAGCCAGGGGTGTGCACAGACGGTTTCGGCTGCTCCTACAACACGGCGACAAAGTCCCCCTTGTACTGTACTTCTCCGCCGACGACTGCGGATGCCGCCAACGGCGACATCGAGCGTGTGTGCGCGTGCATGCAACGTACCCCCGCACCGGCTCTCTCTCATACCGGCGTCACGCTCGCGAGTCTGTTGCTGCTCGGCGGGGGCGTGTGGCTGGTCCGACGACGAGAGAGACGTTCATGACCACCATGCGCTCTCTACTGCTGATCCTCGGCGTGGCCATAACCGTGCTGCTGGTCCCTCGGCTGTCGCGCGCCCAGTTGGAGCAGTATTGTTGCGTCTGTAACGACTGCTCCGCAGATGCGGCGCTCCAGTGCTTCAGCGTTGGGGCCAAAGGCACAGAAGAGGCGGATTGTACGGGCATCTGCACCAGGGCAGGCTGCCAGTTTTTCGAAGTCCTCGATGGCATCTGTTCGGAGCACGCTGCTGATTGTCAGCCGTCACCCGCACCGGCAGCGTCCCACGCGGTACTCTTAGCGCTGGGAGTTTTACTGACGGGTTGTGGGGTATACCTGGCTCGAAGGCGTGGAATGCGCTGAGGTGCTCGCCGATTGATGGTGCAGTTGTGGCCTTAGCCATGGACCTGTGCGGGTAAAGGCTCCAGTCGGTGGGTTGCTGGTGGTAGTCAGTGATCCATGAACCCCGATAAATTGCCCACGTTCCTCCTCTGGTGCGCCGTCATCAACTACGGACTGCTCTTGTGGTGGTTCCTGCTGTTCACGGTTACCCACGATTGGTTGTATGGGGCAACCGGGCGTTGGTGCCATCTACCGGTGGAGCAGTTCGATGCCCTCAACTACGCCGGGATGATGTTCTTCAAGATCGGGATCATTGTGCTGAACTTGGTCCCGTATGTAGCGCTGCGTATCGTCGGAAGGAGCGCCGCCCACCACGAAGCTGGCTTCCGTGGCTGAGTTCGCTGCCTACGCATCGTTCGCTGAGGTCCAGTCTCCGAGATTGAGGTGACCGGTTCCCAGCGGGTGAGCAGGCAACCGTTTGTACAAGGGTGGGGTGATGGCGGTCGGCAGTTTCTTGATGCTCCTGAAGCCCTTGGTCGGTTTGCGCTGTTCGAGGACGTAGCACAGCGTGCGACGTCGTCGGAAAACGGGAAAACTTTCGTATTGCAGAACGGCGTGCCACTCAGTTCACGGGCGCCAGACCCTCCAAACGCGGCGCCGTGTAGTGCCAGGGCGTCGGCCGTCACTGCCTCAGCCAGCACCGGCGTGTCGATCACCAGCTGGATCTTCGACCAGATCCGCCGCAACGGCCGCTTCCTCGTGGAGTCGACGGGGATCTCGGAGTCAGTGCCAGTCGCGGAGCCTCGTTTAGGCCGGCGGACGGTTCTCACCTTGCCGCTCCTTCCTCCTCCGCAGAAGAACAGATCGCCGCCATCGGACTCGAGCCCCGAGACGCTAACTCCGGGCGGCATCTCGAGCCTCTCCAGGACCTCTCCCGTTCGAGGATCGACTCGCCGCAAATCGCTCTCATCACCCTCCCAGGTGCCGTGCTCTTCGAGCGTCGCCCGCGCCGCCTCGAGCGCCTTCGCAGGCCAGGCCAGCTCGCGCGAGACCAGCGCGATCTCGGCCTGGGCGACGATGCACCGCGCGCGGGCGACGGCCTCTTTCGGACCGAAGGCTCGCGCCGCACGTCGCAGGAGCGCCTTCGCTCGAACGAGATCGCCGAGCTGTGCCATCGCAATGCCTCGAAGCGCGAGCGCAGGCGCGTCGTCGCGCAGGGCGACCCGCTGCAATGCGCCGAGGGGATCACCCGTCGCGAGCGCACGCGCCGCGGCCGTGATCAGCGAGTCCATCGGAATCCCGTCACACTTGTCACTCCCACCGTTCGATACCTGGGGCTAAATATATCTCATGACCAATGACGAGCGATGGGCAGCGAACGGAATCGTGAATCGGCGCCGGCGCAGGACATCGACCGCAGGCGGGACGGAAGGGCACGTAGGCTGAAGGACACACAAAGGAAGGAGACAAGAGCGATGACGAAGCACAGAACCGGGACACGTGAAGAGTGGCTGGCAGCGCGGCTCGAGCTGCTCGAGGCGGAGAAGGAGCTCACGCGGCGCAGCGACGAACTGGCGCGGCGGCGGCAGGAATTGCCGTGGGTTCGGATCGACAAGGCGTATCGATTCGCGACCGACCAGGGCAGTGCCTCGCTGGCAGACCTCTTCCAAGGGCGCTCGCAGCTCCTCGTCTACCATTTCATGTTCGGGCCCGACTACACCGCCGGCTGCCCGTCCTGCTCGGCCATCGCGGACGGCTTCAACGGGTTCGCCGTGCACCTGGCCAACCATGACGTGATGCTCTGGGCGGTGTCGCGGGCGCCGCTCGCGAAGCTGCAGGCGTTCAAGCAGCGCATGGGCTGGTCCTTCCCCTGGGCCTCCTCCTTCGACGGCGACTTCAACTGGGATTTCGCCATGTCGCTGACCGAGGAGCAGCAGCACGAAGGCGGCACCGAATACAATTATCGGCGCCAGGCTCCCTACGCGCCTCCAAAAGGCAGCGGCCCCAATATCGGCGCCCAGGCGACCGGCACCGATCCTGCCACCTATGCCCGCGAGCGCCCGGGCATGAGCGCCTTCGTGCTGGAGGACGGCACTGTCTACCACAGCTATTCCGCCTTCGCCCGCGGCCTGGACGGTCTCTGGGGCGCCTACCAATGGCTCGACCGCGCCCCCAGGGGCCGCAACGAACCCACCTACTGGTGGCGCCACCACGACAGCTACGACAAGCGCTGAGGGCCTGCGGCCGGCGTCAGTTCGGCGGGGCCGGTGCTGGACGTCGTGTGCAAAGCGTGCGTAGCAGCTGACGCGCTTGTGCGCCGCCTCGCCGGCTTCGGCCGGCTCGATCAGCGCGTACCAATCGTCCTCGTAGCGCTGGAACAAGAGATACAGAACGAGGCCATGCTAGTCGGCGAGTTCGGCAGGCGTTGCCGTTGCGCCGGCGCCGGCGGTCGCCAGTCGCTGCCGCAGCTCGGTGCCCAGTCGTTCAACCAGCTCGCGCAGCCGCGGCGCGTTCGGATTGAGCGGTGCCGCCTCACCCTCGGCGTGCCAGACCATTGGTGAATCGACAAACGCCTC
>DATKMS010000112.1:0-2593 GCA_035541735.1 Candidatus Margulisiibacteriota bacterium | reverse complement strand
GCCGCTTTCCGCGCTACGTGATTGACGAGGCACAGTGCGAGCGCGTGCACATGAGCAACGTGCACGGCTACGAGAGCGTGCCGTTTACCACCCCGCGCTGAAACCGATACCGGCGTCAGGCCGCGCGGCGTCGCAGCACGTACACTCCACCGGCCAGGAGGAGTACCAACAGCACCGCCAACCCGGCAGCGTTCAACGCCGGAGCGCGCACACCCACCACGCGTTGGGCCAACCACGTCCCGTCGAACTCTCCAGGGACCGTCCATGTCCCGCTCGCGCTCAACTGATCAGGGTCGATGGTACCCTCGAACTTCGCAGTCTCAACGCTCATGGCGACGCCGAACTTGATGGTCAAGCCACTGATGGTACCCGACACGGTCCCAACCAGGTTCGCGGGACACGAGTTGCCACTCCCGGGCTGGAGCGTCAAGGTCGCCGATCCCATGAACATATCGTCGGTCTGCGCCAGCGTCAGTGGCCCGACCCACGTACACTCGAGTGTCGGCTCTAAGACGGTGAGCGTCCAGTCGCCCGCGATGTTCACATTGATCACGGCAGCCACCGCCGGAATGGCCAGCAGCAACCCGATCCCCACCATCATTTTTCGCACGCGCGTCATCCGGTGCCCTCCTTGGCCGCGGGCTTCACAACACCATGCCTTGTACGACCAAACGCAGGTCATGTCAAAACCTGCGCCGGTTCAGTTGGTCCTCAGCCCCAAACCGCCGGCCGCCGGTCACGCCACGGCCGTGCCTGCTCGAGCTGGCCGGCGAGGCGGAACAACGTCGCTTCGTCGCCGAAACGGGCGGCGAACATCACACCGACCGGGAGGCCGTCGCCGGTCCAGTGCAGCGGCAGCGAGATCGCCGGCTGGCCCGTAGCGTTCTGGATCGGGGTGAACGGAACATAGTCCACAATCGGCGCCATCGCTGTCATCAGATCGGGCTCGTTGATGTCGATGGTGCCGTTCTTGATCGGGGGCGTTCCCAGTGTGGTGGTCAACCAGCAGTCGTACGTTTCGTGGAACTGCGCGATCTGGCGGGCCGCTATCTGCAGCATGGCAACCGAGATCAGGTACCGTGCTGCCGGGATCTCCTTCCCTTGCTGGTACAGGCTCCAGGTCAGGCCCTCGAAGTCCTTCTCGGTGGGGATGCGACCATGCAACATTCCAAAGGCTTCGATCACCATGGCATGGGCAGCGGTAAAGACCGTGAAGAAGGCCGTCATGAACGTGCCCATGTCGATGGCGGGCGCCGCCTCTTCCACCGTGTGACCGAGTTCCTCGAGCAGCTGCGCCGTGCCCTCCACCGCGGCGACACACTCCGGGTGCAACGGTTGGCCGCTGGGATTCTTGGTCGTAAAAGCGATGCGCAGGCGTCCGGGGGGCAGGCGCACTTCATCGAGAAACGGACGTGTCACCGGGGGTGCACAGTACGGATCCCCGACCTCGGGACCGTGCGTGCAGTGGAGCGCGGCAGCGCAGTCCCGCACCGTGCGGGTGACCACGTGCTCGACGGCCAAGCCACTGAACAAGTCGCCGATGTCAGGTCCCGCCGGGTTGCGCGCGCGCGTCGGCTTGAGCCCAACCAGCCCGCAGCACGCCGCCGGAATGCGGATCGACCCGCCGCCGTCGTTGGCATGCGCGAGCGGCACGATCCCGGCCGCAACCGCCGCCGCGGACCCGCCGCTCGAACCGCCGGTGGTGTACGCCAGATTCCACGGATTCCGGCACGGCCCGTACAGCGCCGGTTCGGTTGTCGGCAGGATGCCGCACTCCGGCGCGTTGGTCTTCCCAAGCACGTTGAGACCGGCGGCCTTGAACCGCACGACGAGGGTGTCGTCACGGGTCGCAGGCACGCCAGTCATGAACCGACAGCCGGCAGTCGTCGGCACGCCCGCGTAGTTTCCGAGAATGTCCTTCAGCAGAAACGGAACGCCTTCGAACATCCCGCCCGCGCCGTGGGCTCGGCGCGCTGCCGTCGTGCGCCCCTGCTCGTACATCTTGTAGATGATCGCATTCAGCTGCGGATTGTGTCTCTCGATGCGCGTGATGGCCGCTTCCACCAGCTCGGCGGGTGTGACCTCACGCTTACGCACCAATTCGGCGAGCCCGAGCCCGTCGTAGGATGCATACTCGGCGAATGGCATGGTTGTCTCCTGGCGAGCTATCGGCCTTCAGCTATCAGCCTTCAGCTATCGGCTATCAGCTTCGGAAACTACCCTTCCAGTGAAGCTGAGCGCTGACCGCTTCTTTTCTCACCCGCGCTTCGCTTGCCGGCCGAACATGATGCCGGCGACGCGGCGGATCTGGATCTCGTCGGAACCTTCGGTGATGCGGTAGCGGCGGTGATGGCGGTAGATGTGTTCGAACGGCTTGTGGCGCGTGTAGCCGATGCCGCCGTGCACCTGGATGGCGCGGTCGGCGGCATCGCACACCAGGCGGTTCGCGCGGTAGTTGCACATCGACACCTTGTCGGTGACCTCCATGCGGTGCTGCTGGTCGAGCAGCCACGCGGTCTTGTAGACGAGGTTGCGCACCATCTCGCATTCGGTCTGGAGCTCGGCGAGCGGGAACTGGATGGCTTGGTTGAGC
>DATKMS010000111.1:0-6581 GCA_035541735.1 Candidatus Margulisiibacteriota bacterium | reverse complement strand
AAAGGCGGTGCCACGATAGACCAGGCGCGTGAGACGCTGCAGAGCGTCCAGCAGTTCGTGGAGCCCGAGTCGCCGCTGTCGACGCAGCTGACCGGATCCCTGCAGGAGGTCGCGGAGGCGGCGCGCGCGCTGCGCTTGCTCGCCAACCTCCTGGAGCGCAACCCGAGTGTCCTCGTGCGCGGGAAGGACGTCGCAAGCCAATGAGTCAGCGTACCGGTTACCAAACAGCCAGCATTCTCATCGCTGGTGCATGGCTGTGGAGCTGCTCGCTGCTCGCACCGCAGCCGGACGTCTCGCGGTTCTATACCCTGAACGCGGTGGCCGATGCGGGTGTGAGCGGCGGCGGGGCGCGTGGTCTTACCTATGGCCTCGGTCCGATCGAGCTGCCGCCGTACCTCGATCGCACGGAACTGGCCATGCGCGTCAGTCCAGCCGAGGTCACGTACGCTCCGACGGATCTGTGGGCGGAGAGCCTGAAGACCAACCTGACGCGCGTGCTGCAGCAAAACCTCTCTACCCTGCTGGGTGGCGAGCCGATCGTCCTCTACCCGTGGCCGCGCGCCAGTTCCGTGAGCTACCAGATCGCGGTCACGGTCCTGCAATTCGAGCGTACCGCCACGGGCGAGGCGCAGTTGCACGCGCGCTGGAGCATCCGCGATGCGCGCCGCGGCGCGGAGGTCGCCAGCAAGGAGTCGAGCTTCGTGCATCCCGTGGCGCCTGCGACGGCCGTGGCCGCCGTCAATGCCTTGAGCGCTGATGTCGGCGACCTCAGTCAGGAAATCGCTGCAGCGCTGCAGAGCCTCCCGGTCCCGCAATCCCCGCATCGCCCGAGGTGAAAGGGGCGGGCAA
Organism: Candidatus Margulisiibacteriota bacterium; assembly: GCA_035541735.1. Lineage (GTDB taxonomy): Bacteria > Desulfobacterota > Binatia > HRBIN30 > HRBIN30 > DATKMS01. The sequence continues at coordinate 5,732 of DATKMS010000111.1, read as the reverse complement.
GAAGGGCCGCGCCGCAAGAGCCGCTGACGGCGGCGACACGTCGAGTAGCCGCTGAACCGCCCATGTCGACAGGAGAAGGCAAGTGAGGCATCACCCACTGTGACGGCCGCCGGGGGTCGGCATTGATCCGAACAGGCCGCGGCTGATCTACTGCGTGGCGGACGCGCCGCGGCCGTATGCTTAAAAGGAGCCCTCCGGTGAGACCCGCAGCCGGCGCGCCCCTTACCCAACGAAAGGAGGAGATATGCAAAATCGATTGACACGTAAGCTGGCGGTGGGCCGGTGGCGCTTCGTCATCGCGGCCCTGTGCGCGTTCGTCGCCGTCTGCGGCGCCGGTGCGCGGGCGTTCGCCGCACCGACGCTCGACGAGCTGGCGGCCGAATTCGGCCTCGGCACGGACGAGGTGCAGCGGGTGCGCAACGGTGAGTTGGTCGACACGACCACGAAGGAGACGTCCGATCGGGAACTCGCCGTGGTCATGCTGTTTCTCGTCAAAACCCCGGTGCAGAAGTTGGTCGCTTCCCTCAAAGCGGGCCCGAGCTCGCGCAACGATCCCCAGATTCAGTCGGTGACCGAGATCACCGCCGCGGGAGCTTTCGCCGAGCCGAAGGCGGTCGTGCTCCAGCCGGGCGGGCCCAAGGAAACGCAGCGCTATCTCAACGCGGAGCCCGGCGACACGTTGAATCTTTCGGTGGCGGAGATCGCCACGTTCGCCGCACTCAAGGCCTCGGGCGCCGGACAGCCGCAAGTCGAAGACGCGGTGCGGCAGCTGCTCCTCGCCCGCTACCAGGCCTATCACGACAAGGGGTTGGCCGGCATTGCGCCGTACGCCCGCGGTACGGACAAGGCCTCGCAGCCGGCAGACGACCTGCGGCGTGCGACGCAAGCCGCCAAGGGGATCAAGAAATACGCTGCGGCCTTCGAAGATGTCCTCATGAACTTTCCGCAGGGTACCCCGGCCAGGCTGAAGCAGCGCTTCTTCTGCATCCGCTACGGGATGGACGGCCGGCCGAACTTCGCCCTCCGGCACCGTCTTGCAATGCCGGTCGACGATGCCTACGTGGTCGCCGATCGCGACTTTTACGTGAGCTCCGGGTACAACGACACGCAAGCCGTGGCCGGCCTGCTTCCGGTCGCGGACGGGACCGTGGTTGTTTATGTGGCTCGCACCACCACCGATCAACTCGGCGGCTTCGGCGCATCAGTCAAGCAGTCGATCGGCCGCGGCATGATGGCCAAGCAGATCCGCGCGATCTTCGAGAAGTACCGGGCCGGGTTCACAGACAAGTGACGCACTGGAAATTCTCGGCCAACGACATCAAGGAGTCCTGCCTGCATGTAATCGTCGGTTTGAAACCTCCGCGCATCGAGTTCCCCCTGCGACGTCGAACTGCTGCCGATAGTGCTTCACGACATCCTCCAGCCTGTCGTAAAAGGCATCCTCGCCGAATATTTCGTTGAGCCGGTAGCGTGCATGGGCCTTGACGTCCTCCATGACCTCGGCAACCACCAAGCGTATATCTCTCGCCTTCAACTTTGCGTGAACCGACCGCAGGGTCTCTGCCGCGGAGTAGTCGACATCGTCGACCGCCGACGCGTCGAGGCAGAGCCAGCGCACGGGTGGTTCCTTGGTGTCCGCGAGAAACGAGACCTCGTCCGCGAGCTGCTGACAATTCGCGTAGTACAGGCTGTGCGTGAATCGGTAGATGACCAGGCCGGGCGCAGCTTGAGCAGCCGTGGCTACTGGCAACGGGTGCCAACTGCCCGATTCACCCTTCACGAGCACCGCGTTCTTCGGTCGATAGCCGTGCCGGGTGTGGTCGATGAGCGACAACGCGATGGCGAGCAGGATCCCCTGTTCGACACCAACGACCACGACGGTCAGAGCGGTGATCAGTGCCACCCAGAACTCCGATCGCCGTTGCTCGAAGACCCGCCGCATCCCGGCGAGGTCGATCAGGCCGGCGCCGATCAGAAACACGATGGCCGACAAGGCCGCTTCCGGCATGTACGCCAACGGTGCGGTCAGGAAGAGCAGGATCATCAAGACGATCGCCGCCATCACCAGGAGCGACAGCTGGGTGCGGCCGCCGACGCTGTCGACAATTTGCGTCTTCGTTGGGCTGCCGTTGACGACGAAGGTGCCGGACAGGGCGGCGCCGATGTTGGCCAGGGCCAGACCTACTAGGTCGGTGTCCTCGCTGAAACGCTCGTCGTAGCGCGTGGCAAAGGCGCGGGCAGTCGCCGCGCTCTGCGCCAGGATGACCACGAACATCGCAAAGGCCGTCGGAATCAAACTCGCTATCACTGGCCAGTCCCATTTCATCCTGGGCAGACCCAGGAGTGGCAGACCACTCGGAACGGCTCCGATCACCTGCACTTGCTTGTCGAGTCCGAATGCCCAACTGGCGACCAGGGCGCCGATCGCCGCGATCAAGGCCCCGGGAATTTTCTTCGATACCCGCTCGAGGCCGACGATGACCACCAGTACGGCGAGCGCGATCGTCAGCTCGTAGCGGTTGACGTGCCCGAGTTGTTGCAGGTCGTTCCAGAATTTCCCCAGCGTGCCGTGGCCGCCCGCTTTCAGGCCCAGCATGCCGGTGACCTGCCCCAGCGCGACCTGAATGCCGACCCCGGTCAGGAACCCGATCAACACGGTGCGCGAGAGGAAGTCGGCGAGGAATCCCACGCGCATGAGGCGTGCCACAATCAAGAAACCCGCGGCCATCAACGCCAGCACGCCGGCCAACGCCAGGTATTGCTCCGAGCCGGTGGCGGCGATTCCCACCAGAGCGCTGGCGAGGATGGCCGCCGTCGCCGAGTCGGCGCCCACCACCAGGTGCCGTGAGGAGCCGAACACGGCGAACAGCGCCGTGGGGATGAGCATGGTGTAGAGACCGGTGATCACCGGCGTGCCAGCGATCTTGGTGTAGCCCATCACCTCGGGGACGGCGATGGCGGCGAGCGTGATACCGGCAAGGATTTCAGCCGGGATCCGAGCGGCCGTGATCGGCAGCACCCCCTGCAGGATGGGGAAGCGGGCGGGCGCACTGTGATCGCGTGGTGACGTCATGGCTGTCCCCCTATGGAAGCGGTCCCTTGGCGTGCGGAAGGGTGGAAGGTCGCGCGTACAAACGGCCCATTTGCGAGCTTCAACCTCGATACCGTGAAAGCGAAGATCGAGGAAGCCAAGGGCGGGGCAAGGCGTCTACGACTTCTGGGCCGCCGCGTCTTCAGCCTCGAGCAAGACTGGCTCCGCGAAGCGGTCCGGCCGCTCAAGCGGCCTGACGGGGGCGACCAGGCGCGGGTCGAAATCGGGGGTCGCTGCTAATCCGAGGCGCTTGTAGACAATTCCCGCCCATTCCGAGCAGAACACGTGGTGCTCGGCATCGACGAGGCGCTTGTGCGTGCGGGCGCGCTCGAGGACGTGGTTCATGAAGTGCGCCAGCCGGTCTTCGGCGCGATCGAAGTGGTCGCGTGCCGTCCGCAATGCTGGGAAGGCGACCGCGAACACGTCGAGGAGGTTCGCCGTGTATGGGGCGTGTCCGTACTCCTCGTGTAGCGCAAGGAGATGTTTGCGCGTCTCCTCGATCGGCGGCCGCTCGCCGCGGAAGGCAACCCATGCCACCTTGCCACCGCCCACCGAATACCCCGGGATGACCAGCTCCAAATCACGAATCTGCACGCCGAAGCGTACGCCTTTGGTCTCGGCGTCGGGCACTTTGTCCGTGAAGTGCGCCCAGAAGCCCGCGGGTGCGCTCAGGGTGGATTCCCAGACGTAGACGTTGCCCGGCTCCAGGAACGGCAGGTCGAGCACCTCGCGCGTGATCGCGACGCCGGCGTGCGAGAAGTCGCCGTGCCCGAACTTCTTGGCTTCCACGAAACAGATCGCGTGGCTCACGGGATCGATGCCGTGGAAGAGGATGAGATCGAGAGGTTGGATCGGCGCTTGGCGAAGAGTCGCCATGTTGAGACATTGCCATGGACGTTTGCTGGATTTCAACCGCGGGGCACTGCAAGGATGACGGCACCGGCGCGCGCGGCGGGGGCCTGTGCCGTGGCGCTTCGTTGCGCCCATGAGGGGCGCGCGAGGAGGGCGTCACCAGTGATTTCCGAGAATCTTCCGCGGACCTTCCGGACTGTACTGACGGGCTATGGCATCGGCTGTCCAGTGATGGTAAGGGCATCGTCGCGGAAAGCGCTCGCATCCTTGTCTGCCGCTCTGCCGCGTTGGGCGGTCGCCGAATACTGGAGATGGGGGGTGTGTGATGAAGCGATCAGCAATTGTTGTGGGTATCCTGGCTCTGGTTGGCCTCTCTGTTTGCGCGGCTGCGAAAGCGGAGGAGGAGGAATCTGCACACCGCTACTCGGGCGATCTCCTGTCGCGTTCGACCCTCACGGGCGACTGGGGTGGCCTGCGCAACGACTGGGCGGAGAAGGGCGTTACCTTCGATGCGAACCTGACGCAGATCGAGCAAGGCGTCGTCAGCGGCGGCAAGAACGGCAGCTGGGAGTACGGCGGGCGCGGCGACATTACGGCCAATCTCGATACGCAGAAGGCCGGATTGTGGCCCGGCGGATTCCTGACGGTGGAACTCGAAGGCAATTGGTCCAGCTCGGTCAATGGTAAGACCGGGGCGCTCTCGCCAGCGAACACCAACCAACTCTTTCCGTTACCCACTGGAGACAACGCCGCGCTGCCGAACCTGTCCTTCGCGCAATTCCTCTCGCACTATTTCGGCGTGGCCGTCGGGAAGTTCCAGACGGTCACCACCGGCGACGCGAACGAATTTGCCCACGGCAAAGGCGATGCCCAGTTCTTCAATTTGGCATTCAACATCAACCCGTCTGTCTTGGTGGTCCCGTACTCGACACTGGGAGCCGGAGTGATCGTTCTGCCAACCGCAGACCCCAACCAGGCGGTCGTCAGCTTGCTCGCGCTCTCGGCCACCGGAAAGGCCAGCACCTCGGGCTTTGACAATTTGAACGGGGCGATCTTTGCGGGTGAGGGTCGGGTGCGTACCGGCTTCTTCGGTCTCAGCGGGCATCAGCTGCTCGGTGCGCTGTATTCGAACAAGCGCTACACGTCGCTCGATCAGCGCCTGGGCTTCGTCATCGAGAACCGCGCGCTGGCGACGCAAGACGGGACGTGGGCGATGTATTACAACTTCGACCAGTTTCTGTATGAAACCGACAAGGCGGCGGGTCACGGCATCGGCCTGTTCGGACGCTTTGGTGCTTCGGAAGGCGACCCGATTCCGACGCAGTACTTCTACAGTGCCGGCGTCGGTGCCAAAGGCCTCATTCCCAGCCGCGACCATGACCAGTTTGGCCTCGGCTATTACTACAGCAGCATCAACAACCCCACGATAGTATTCAGCCCCAGGCGGCCCCCACTTTCGGCCCTGAGAGATGAGTGGGGCTTCGAGGGTTACTACAATGTCGCCCTGACGCCGTGGCTCTTGCTGACGCCCGACGTCCAAGTCATCGGGCCGGCTCAGAAACAACAGATCATCAGCCTGCGGGATCGGCGAAGCGTGGGTACGGCGACGGTCTTGGGCCTGCGGCTGCAGACGATCTTCTGATGCCTTTTGCTTCGAACGAAGGGGGAGTCGTGAAGGGATGAAAGGATTGGCCGTCATGGAACCGACCAAGCGACTGACTGCGGCAAGCCTTCTTCTGGCAATGACGCTCGCGGCGACAGGGTGCGCCGGCCATATGGGCCGCAAGGG
>DATKMS010000110.1:0-21958 GCA_035541735.1 Candidatus Margulisiibacteriota bacterium | reverse complement strand
TGGCCTTCGCGGGCGTCGCGCCGCCAATCCCAGACCTGCTGCGGGCAGACCTGCCAGCGCCGGGCCACCTCCGTCACCGACGCACCGGGGACCAGCGTCTCCGCGACAATCCGCCCCTTCTCATCGTCCGACCAGCGCCGCCGCGGCGTCGCACCCGTCAGGATCTCAATCCGCCGGAAGCCCGCCTTCGCGTCGTCGTTAACTACGTCCATAGTGACCGCTCGAGGCCCATTGCGGCTTCGACCGAGCATATTCATCCCGCACAAGGAAGAAGGGCCTCAAACACACGCTTACCCTTGAAGGGCATCGCTCGAACTCCTTTTGCCGAGCGATAGTTGACCTGTCAGGGAGGCTCCCGGTCTATTCTGTCAGGAAGGTACCCGGTTCATACCGGCCGACGGCCCGACCCGGGACAAGATGCCTGGCCGTTTGCTAGCGACGCCTGGAAAGGGTGTACCCCTTCGCGGCGCCGCCTTGCGTCTTCGGCGCGGTTTGCCGTTGCGCGTTCTGCATCTCGGCCAAGTGTGTATGGCTGCGAACAAGCAGAGTTTCTGGGCCAAGCCGCAAGGGCGTGATCGGTCGGGTGACGATCTCGGTCGCCCTTTCGGCGGGAACGCTGAGGGCACCCATCATCATCCCGAGCATGTTGGTGATGTAGCCGGGCGCCACGGCCCCTGTGGACAGCCGCGCGACGACGACGAGCGTGCAGCCGATCACCACATCGAGCGCCATGGCGGCATCGACGCCAACCAGTTCCCCGCGCCTGACCGCTTCCGCAATGTGCTTCGCGGGATAGAGGAAGATCAGCGCGGTCTGGCTTTCGGCCTGAAACCCGACGCGGGTTACGAAACGTCCCAGCAGCGGGAATCTTCCGACAACGTCCAGGAAGAGCCGGAGCCCGGTGGCCAGGGACACGACGGAGGGAGCAGCGCCGTCCAGACTGGCCTCGATCCGGTCGGCGATCTCGTTGGCCAGTTCCTCGCTGGTCGCGATCAGCAGCTCGGTGTTGCTCCGGAAGTAGTTGTAGAAGGTCCCGCGCGACACACCCGCGGCGGCGATCACATCGTCGATGATCGATGCATCGACACCTTTCTCGGCGAAGACGATCAGCGCCGCCTCGATCAGCTTCCGGCGCATGCGCGCCCTGCGCGCCGCGCCGACGCGGGTTCGGTGCTCGCCCTTCCCGGGACTTTCCATGTTCTCGCCTCCGTCGCCTTGTCCGGTATCACGTGCGCGTGAAAGTCCAAACTGCCACTTGTGTCAACTTGACGAATATGTCACTTGAAGTCTCGTGGGATCGGAGAGGGAATGGGATGCTTGGGGAAACACCCGCAGCGGACGCGATGCTGGAACGGACGCTGCGCGTCGGAAACCGCGACATCTATGTCGCCGAAGCGGGTGAGGGGGCGCCGCTGCTGATGCTGCATGGCGGCGGACCGGGCGCATCGGGAGCGCCGAACTTCGAGCGCAACATTCCAATTCTGTCGCGACATTTCCGCGTCATCGTCCCGGATCTGCCGGGCTACGGGCGTTCGACAAAGAGCATCGACCGCAACGACCCGTTCGGAGATCTCGCGCGCACTATGCTCGGGCTGCTCGACGTGCTCGGCGTTTCTCGCGCGCATGTGCTCGGCAATTCGCTGGGCGGCGCCTGTGCACTGCGCATGGCGCTAGACAAGCCGGACGCGGTCGATCGGCTCGTGCTGATGGGGCCGGGCGGCATCGATACGACACGCTCGCCGCCCACCGACGGACTGAATCATCTCTTCGACTACTACACGGGCGAGGGACCCACGCGGCAGAAGATGGCGACCTTCCTGCGGCAGTACCTCGTGTATGACGGATCCCGCATTCCGGACTCCGTGGTCGACGCGCGCTTTCGCGCCAGCACCGACCCCGAGGTCATGGCCAATCCGCCGCTGGTCCGGCCGAGCGGTGTGCCGAACATGCAGGCACTCGATTTCACCCGCGACGACCGCCTGCCGCAGCTCCCCACGCCCACCTTGGTGCTGTGGGGCATCAATGATCTCGTCAACCGCCCGAGCGGTGGCTACTCGCTGCAGCAGAGCCTGCCGAACTGCGACCTTTATCTGTTTAGCCGTACCGGACATTGGGTGCAGTGGGAGCGGCCAGACGAATTCAACGCCGTCACGATTGCGTTCCTTTCGAAACCATTGCCGGCCTAAGCTCAACCCTCGTGGATCCGTCCAGGAATTCAGCAATGAAAAACATCAACGCAAACAAGGCTGCACCGACCGCCTACGGCTCGGTCCAGCTCGGCTACGTCCTCGTCGACTCACCCCGGCTGCAGGAGTGGCAGCGTTTCGTCGCCGATGGCATCGGCATGGAGATCGCCGCCTCTGCCTTGGATACGCTGGCATTCCGGGTGGACGATCGCGCGCGGCGTCTGGTCGTGCGCAAGAGCGGAAACGAGGACGTCACCCTAGGCTGGCAGGTCAAGCCGGAGGCCCTCGACCTGATCCTGCAGCGTTTGCGCAGGCGCGAGATCGGCGTCGAGACCGCCGAAGGCGAGCAGGCCGCGCTTCGCGGCGTCCGCAAGCTGTGGCGCTTCCTCGGCCCGAAGCGTCAGGTGTTCGAGCTGTTCTCCGAGCCGCTGCTCGATGGCACGCCGCCGAAGGTCAAGGCGAGCGGCTTCGTCACAGGCGAGCGCGGGCTAGGACACGTCGCGATCACGACGCGCAAGCCCAAGGAGATGATCGCCTTCTGGCAGGAGATCTTCGACGCAAAGATTTCCGACTTCATCGACGACCGCATCAGCGGAATCAACCTGCATTTCACCTTCATGCGGGTGAACCCGCGCCACCATTCGGTCGCGGTCGCGGCCACCAAGGGGCTGGCGCTCGACCCTTTCCGGACCAAGATCCAGCACGTCGAGATGCAGGTGGCGGACATTAACGACGTCACCGACGCCTATCGTCGCCTGCGCGAACTCGGCTTCAAGATCGCCATGGCGGTCGGCCAGCACACCAACGACCGCGACGTGTCGTTCTATGCCGTCACACCGTCCGAGTTCTATTTCGAGCTCGGCTGGTGCTCGGCGGGCGAGCACGACATCGAGACGTGGCCGCAGGTCGCGCACAAGGGCATCAGCCTGTGGGGACACAAGCCGCAGGATCAGACGATCGGCGAAAAGCTCGCCCAGGTCGGCCGCGGCGTGTCGTCGCTGTTCCGCCCCGAATACACGCCGTTCTGAGGCAAGCGACGATGGACGTAAATCCCGCAATCGCGGATGCGGCACTGGCCTTGCGACAGGCCCGTTCGAGCCGGCAACCGATCCCGCCCATTTCCGCCACGCACGGCATCGGCAGTATCGACGACGCCTACGCCATCGCCGGGCTCAACGCTGCCGCGCTGATCGAGGCAGGGCACCGCCCGTCCGGGAAGAAGATCGGCCTGACCTCGACAGCCGTCCAGAAGCAGCTCGGCGTCGACCAGCCGGACTTCGGCGTGCTGTTCGCCGACATGGAGTTTCTCAGCCGCGATGTCGTTCCGATGACGCGGCTGATCCAGCCCAAGGTCGAGGCGGAGATCGCCTTCGTCGCGGCGCGCGAGATCGGCACGTACTGCGCACCGCGCTGGTGCGAATTCCTCGCCAGCCTGGCCTATGCCTTGCCGGCGATCGAGATCGTTGACAGCGCGATCGCCGACTGGAAGATCACGCTCTTCGACACGATCGCCGACAACGCCTCTGCCGGGCGCTACGTGCTCGGCGATCAGCCGGTCGCGATCGGCTCGGTGCAGTTGGCCAACGTGGCGATGGAGCTGCGTGTCGGCGGACAGGTGTCGTCCACCGGCAAAGGAAGCCTATGCCTCGATCATCCGCTGCGCGCGGCGTTCTGGCTAGCGACCACCCTCGCTTCGCTCGGCCAGCCGATCCGAGCCGGCGAGGTGATCCTGTCCGGCGCCCTCGGCCCGATGGTGCCCGTGAAGACCGGCGATGAGGTCGTCGCTGATTTCGGAGCGTTCGGAACCGTCTGCTGCAAATTCGAGTGAAAAAACATGAGTGCAACGACAAACAACACGGAGTACGACGTCGCCGTCATCGGACTGGGCCCCACGGGCCTGACCTTGTGCCACTTCCTGGGGAGGCGCGGCCTGCGCGTGCTGGCGTTGGAGCGCGAGCCGGAGTTCTATGGTCTCGCCCGTGCAGTCTACACTGATGACGAGTGCATGCGCATCTTCCAGGGCGCCGGAGTCGGCGACGAACTCGCCGCCGACATGATCCAGGACAGCCCGGTGCAATGGGTGTTGGAGGACGGCTCCGTCCTTGGTCAATTGATACGCCTGGACCGTCCGAACGGATGGCCGATGTCCAGCTTCCTGTATCAGCCGTACCTTGAGAACAAGCTCGAGGATCTGCTTGTGCGCTACCCCAACGTTACGAAACGGCGCGCGCGGGAGCTGCTATCGTTTGCCCAGGATGAGTCGGGCGTTACGCTCTCTCATGCCGCCAGCCGTGGGGTACGATACGGCCAGATCGAGGCCGCGAAGGCCAAGCCGGAGAAAGTGGAGGAAACGCGGGTGAGCTGGCTGGTCGCGTGCGACGGCGGGCGCAGCTCGGTTCGCACACAGCTCGGCATCAAGATGGTCGGCAGGAGCTTCCCCGAGCCGTGGCTGGTCGTGGATATCAAGGAGAAGCCCGGCGAGCACTGCCTGCGGCACATGCCGTATTTCAACTTCTACTGCGATCCGAAGCAGCCCACGGTGTCCTGCCCGCAGCCCAACGGGCATCATCGCTTCGAATTCCAGGTGATGGGCGACACGACGCGGGAGCAGATGGAAGACCCCGCGAACATCCGCCGCCTCCTCAGCCGGCACGTCGATCCCGACAAGTTCGAGATACTTCGGGCGCTCGTTTACACATTCAACGCCCTGGTTGCCGAGCGCTGGCGCGACGGCCGCGTCCTGCTTGCCGGGGATGCGGCGCACATGACGCCGCAATTCATGGGCCAGGGAATGAGTTCCGGGCTGCGCGATGCATACAACCTCGCGTGGAAGCTCGATGCGGTCGTCAAGGGCGACGCAGGTATCGGGCTGATCGACAGCTACGAGCTGGAGCGCAGCCCGCACGCCAAGGAGATGATCGACGCCTCCGTCAGGATGAAGCAGTTCGTGTCGATGCCCAATCCGTGGAAGGCGAAGCTTCGGAACGGTGCCATGAGGGCGGCGCTGGCGACGCCGAAGCTCGGCCGCTGGATCAGCGAGGCCCGGTTCCGCCCTCAGCCGACATATCACCAAGGCCGCTACCTGGGCGTACCGCGCAAGTCGCGCAGCAGCGTCGAGGGCAGGCTGATCCCGCAGCCCATGGTGCGCACGTTCGATGGGCGGCGGCATCTGCTCGACGAGATCATCGGCGAGAATTTCGCTCTGATCGGCCTATCGTCGGATCCGCGCACGGGCCTCGACGCCGCGACACTGGCCGGGCTGGACCGGCTGGGCACGACTTATATCGCGCTCTATCCCTTCGCGCGCCGCCCGCAGGAGGCCTATGCGACAAGCCCGAAAGGGTCTCCGCGGGTGCTGCGCGAATGCCCCGAGAAGCTCATTGAGATGGAGGACTTCACCGGCACCGCGCTCAGATGGTTCCGCTCCGCCGGCGCTCGCGACGGTCATGTCGCCATCATGCGGCCGGACAAGTTCGTCTACGCGCTCGCGCCTGCCGCAGGCGTGAAAGACGCCGTCGCAACTCTGTTCGAAGCTCTCGGAGCGACGCCAGGCCGCCAGGGCAGTCACGCAGCACGTTCCGCTGCGCCGGCTCTGGGCGAGGAGACGCGTTGGCGGCTGGTCGGGAGCTAGACGTCGAGCGCCGCCTGATCATCCCGCCGCTGCAGCTCACCTGCACGGGAAGTGTCCGGAGGGTGGGAGAGACCGTCGGAAAGGTGGGGCCTTGCGCTCCAGAGTAGAACCGGCCGTACCACGGAAACGGGAGAGGCCGGGTGCAGTGGCGGGTCATGGTGGAGCTGTCCGGCGGAGTTGGTGCCAAGCAGGTGTACCGCGCCCGGTTCTTTGGACACAAGGTTGGGGTTAAGCGGCGGCCTTCCTGGTTGCCTGGTTCCACACGGCCCGCGCGTTGGCGGGGCTGCGGAAGCCATTCTTCTCGATCAGCCACTCAGCGTTGTAGCGGGCGACAAAGCTGCGGACGGCGTCGCGCACGTCATCGATGGTGTGGTAGATGCGCCCGTGCACGATCTGCTCCTTGAGGGTGCGGAAGAACCGCTCGATGACGCCATTGGTCTCGGGCTCGCCGACGAACGCAGAGCTCCGCGCGATACCCCAAGAGCGGAGTTGCTTCTGGAAGTGCTCGGCCATGAAGTTGCTGCCGTGGTCGTGGCGGAGCGCCAGGCCGCGGGCAGCGCCGGGGGGTGAGGTGTCCGAACTCCTGGCGGACCGCCATGCTGACTGCCTGGATGGCCTCGAAACGGGTGGCTCGCTCGGCGACGTGCCAGCCGACCAGTTCGGCGTTCCCGTGCTCGATGACGCCGAACAGCCAGACCTTGCCGTCCTGCACGGTGGCGATCTGGGTGGCGTCGGTGGCCCGCATCACGTTCGGCGCCTTGGTGATCATCTGTCGGTCGTGCGGCGCCTCGCTGCGCGTGCGGGCGCGGTGCGGCGACAACAGGGCATTCTCGCGCATCACCCGCTTGCGTGCCACGCGGATGCCGTCGATCACCCGCAGCCGGGCCCAGACCTTGCGATGGCCTTCGCCGGTCCATGGCGAGCGGGAGAGATCGGCGCGGATCGCCGCCAGCAGGGCGTCGTCTGCGACCATGGGGTTCGGCCCGCACCGCCGTAGCGGGGTCGCCAGCGCAGCGGTTCCTGCCTGCGGCCGGCGGGCCGCAGAGAAGGACAAGCGAGGCAAGTCCCAGACCTGGCGGACACGGGCGACACCGTAGCGCCGGCCGGCGGTCGGGGAGATCGCCGACGATCGCCACGGCCGCGCCTCCACCGTCGTCACTAGCCAACTGCCGGTCGGGCATTGGCACGAGCACATCGGCAACCCGACCATCGCCGACGCCGTGCTCGACCGCCTGGTGCACACCGCGCACCGCATCGAGCTGAAAGGGGGGTCATTGCGTAAGCAGCGCGCCGGGAAGGCCGCTAGGCTTGACGAGACGGCTGCCTCCTGAGCCGAATGAGCCCGCCCTCAGACCGCGCCGCCACCCCGGCCGCATTCCGTCGGAACGCCCGGCCAGGTTCGATCGGAACAGGTGGCCGCCTTCGGTCGGAATCGACGGCCGACTTCGTCGGAATCCGCACCACCTGGCGGGCGCGGACGATCTGCGGGCACGGGGGCCGATCCCCGCACGGACGGGGGAGCCATCGGCCCACCATTTCGCCCAGCGCAGCACCACCTCTCGATCCAGGCCCCCGTTCATCCCGAGAGTCATCGCGAACCCCGTCACCAGAGGGGGCCCTTTTGGACGCCGATCACCCCTCCAAAAGGGGGCCTTTTTCCACGCCGAAACACAGGCTTAAGCATTTGCCAGCCGAGCACATGGCCACAGAGCAGTTGGCGGGTGCTTGCTCTACGGCAATGCTACATCTCAACCGCGATGGGGACGGTGAAGTGGAAGGCAGTGCCATGCGGCGCGCGGGGTGACACCCACAAATGCCCACCATGTGCCTCGACGATCGATCTGCAAATTGAAAGACCCATGCCAAGCCCGTCGGACTTGGTCGTGAAGAACGGTTCGAAAATGCGCTGCGCGATGGCCGGATCGAGTCCCGGGCCGGTATCCTCGACCGCAACCAGAACGCCGTCCGGTTCGGCAGGTGTCGAGGAAACCGTCAACTCTCTCGTTTGTTCCGTCTCCGCTGCCATGACCTGGACCGCGTTCATGATCAGGTTCAGCAGCACCTGCTGCAACTGAATCCGGTCGCCCAGGACCGGCCGGTCGCCAGCGGACAGATCCGTCTGCAGCACGACGCCATGCCGCTGCAACTCGCCGCGGGTAAGCGCAAGCACCTCCTGGATGGCGTCGTCAATGTCGAGTCGGGCCAGTTGCGGCCCTGATTTCCTGGCGAGCGCCTGGAGGCCGCGGATCACGTCCCCCGCCCGCGTGCCGTCCTGCACGATCCGCGAGAGCGCCGCTTGCACTTCGTCGAGATCGGGCGTCTGCCGGCTTAGCCAGCGCAAGCCAGCCCCAGCACTCGTCACGATGGCGGCAAGCGGCTGGTTCAATTCATGCCCAAGCGACGCGGCGAGTTCGCCGAGCGTCGTCAGCCGCGTCATGCGGGCGAGTTCCGATTGCGCGTCTCTCAGAGCCTCCTCGGCGCGCTTCCGTTCGGTAAGATCGACCGTGACGGCGGCAAAAAACGGTCCGTCCGCTGCAACCGGGACCAGGAAGGCGCTGGTTTCCCCCCAGACCACGCCGCCATCCTTGCGCCGGTAGCGCTTTTCGATGCGCTGAGGGTAATGGATACCCGTAGCAAGGGCCGTTCTGATCGCCTTGGTGGCTGCACGGTCGTCCTCATGAGTAACGTCGACGGGCGAAAGGTTGCGGAGCTCTGCCTCGGAATAGCCAATCATATTCTGAAAGGCTTGGTTCGCGGTGATATAGCGCCCGTGCGAACCAACCAAAGCCGCGCCGACCGGAACGTTTTCGAACAGACTGCGCCACCGATCTTCGCTCACGCGCAATTCGGCGTAGAGCCGGGCGTTCTCCAGCGAAATCGCCGCTTGCGACGCCAGCAGTTCCAGCACCGAGATCCGCGCGGGCGTGAAAACGTGCGATGCCAAGTTATTCTCGAGGTAGAGCACGCCGACGAGCTTGGCGAGCTTCACCAGGGGCAGGCAGAGGACTGAGCGAACGTACTGCCGACGGATGTACTCATCCGCCGGGAACGGGTTCTGCGCCAAAGCGTCATCCAGGATCACGCTCTGCTGCGTACGGATCACGGTGTAAAGCAGGGCTTCGGGCAGCGTCGCCGGTGTCACCGGCTGTTGTCGCAGCGCGACCTCGACCGTCTTGTGGCCGATCCTCGCCTCCGCTTCGATCCGCGGCGTGTCGTCCCTAAGGAGAATCAGCAGGCCGCGCGAGGCGCCGGCGGTTTCGAGCGCGATCGTCATCAGGGTTTCAATGAGCCGGTCGCGGACGATCTCACTGGAGACGGCTTGCGAGGCCTTGAGTACCGCCCCAATGTCGAGCTGCCCGACGGAAGTGGCGAACAGGGTGGTGGGAAGCGACGCTGTCTGCTCCTGACGCAGCTGCGGACAAGACTGCTCGAGCTGCCGAACCTTGCCCTCAGCGCCCCAGCGGAGATAGCAGTGACGGGCGTTGCGCAGATAGGTGTGGGCGAACGTCTCGAAGCCACGTGCAACGTAGAACCGTGCGGCTACCTCATGGGCTAGGCCCTCGTTCTGGATGAAGCCATGCTCGCGTGCCGATCGGATGGCCTGCTCGTACAGACGCATGGCGTCGAGGTCTCGCCCTTTGAGGCGCGCGATCTCGGCCGACACCAGGGCGTGCTTGTCGCCGAAAGTCGGCGGATAGTTTTCGGCCCACTCGCGCAGCTGCTCCAGGTGCGCCGTAAGAAGTTTGTGCCACCCGGTCTGCTCGTCGGCAGAAGCGCTCTCGTATTGCGCTGCCACCGTCAGCGCTGTGTAGTAGAAGTAGTCGAGCCACTGGATCTGCCCGGCCAAGGCCCAAAGCAGTGCTTTCGCCTTGTTGGCCGCCGCGAGAGCCTCGGCGTAGTCGCCTGACACAAATCGTGCCCGCAGCTTGATGATCCAGTACGCACAGATCATCGCGGCCATCCGATCGCCGTCCAATTGCGCCTCAAACGCCGCCTCGTTGAACTGCGCGTCACTGAAGGTGGAAAAGCTGAGAGTCCGGCCCTGCATGGTTGCGATGAAGCGTTGCTGGCTCACGATGCCGTCCGCCACGTCGCGGAATTTGGCTTTCCGGGCGAAGTCCAGGGCCGTCTCCGACTCGCGCCACACAGCGTCGAGCGGATCGTTTCGCAAAAGAGCATACGTGACAGATTGGATCATGCTGTAGCAAGCATAGGTCAGATCCCCTGTCTCGATTGCGGTACGAAAGACCGCCTGATTGAAGTCGATCGCGGTCGCGATCGGTTGCGTCCAGATGGCACCCAACGCCATCGGGTCGCGAACCTTTGCCCGATAGGGGAGGAAGCCGTGCTTCTCGACCAGGTCGCATGCGAGTCTGGCGAAATCATATCCTTCCCGATAGCGGTGAAAGACTGGTCCGAGGATCATCCCGAGGTAGCCGAAGGCGTGCGCACCCCCGCCGCTCACCCCGTGTCGCGCGGTGATGTTCACCATGCGGCACATTTGCAGGCAGAATAGCTGCATATTTGTATTGTACGCGGCGTCGGAAAGGGCCGAGAGCAAACGCATGGCGGCCTGCAGTTCCGGATCGATCATCAGCGGCAGGTCGATCAGTCCCTCGATCGGACGCCCCTCGAGGTTCCGCCAGACCATTTCGTATTCGGCGTGAACCTGACCCCAGGTTGGATGCGCCGGAAGGTCGATGCCGAACAGATGCAGGCATGCGAGGGCGCTTGCGACGGCTTGCGAATATTCCGACCTCACGACGTGAAGCAGGACCTTGAGATGATAGGCAGCCGACAAGTCGATTTTCGATGCGCCGCGCCGCAGCAACTCCACAATCAATTGCTCGGCCATGTCGAGGCCACCAGTCAGAAACTCGCACTCCGCGCGTTCGAGCCATAGGCTGAACGTCAGCTCGTAGTGGCTGGCCCATTCGCTTTCGTCGAGCAGGGCCATGCCGGCGGAAAGATACACACACGCCGACACATGAGCCGCCGACGCCTTGGCCTTTCGCCCGGCATTCAGATTGATCATGGCGACCCGCGCCTTCTCGTCCCGCTCGGTCAGCCGTGCAGCGCCGCGGTTGAGCTGGTTGGCGACATCGAACAGATGCTCGGCGGGCACGTCCGCCGTCATGCTCGCCAGCAGCACACGGCCGATGCGCAGGTGGGCTTCGGCGCGGTGCTCTTCGGGGATCAGTGAATACGCGGCCTGTTGGATCCGATCGTGCAGGAATTTGCAGGTGCCATCCTGGTGGAAGATGAATCCGGCGCGGACGGCCTCCCAGAGCGCATCGCGCATCGCCTCCCCGGTCGTCCCATGAACCATGGCTAAGGCGGCAATGTCGGCGACATTGCCCAGGCAGGCGAGCTGTTTCAGGGCCTCCTGGGTAGTGACGGGGAGCCGCTTCAGCTTCCCGGCCACCAGATCGACCGCATTGTCGGTGTAGCCCTTGGTGCGGATACGATCGATGTCCCATTGCCACGATAGCGCGACCCGGTTGAACGCGAGCAGCTCCTCTTCGGCCAACGCCTTGAAGAACTGGATCGCGAAGAACGGATTGCCGCTGGTCTTCTCGTGCACTAACTGCGCCAATTGGTGCGTGCACGCCGGCTCGGAATGGAGGGCATCGGCCACGAGCTGACCGACATCCTCGAGCCCGAGGGGGGCCAGAACAATTTCCTGCACCCTTGTTCCGGCCGCCCGGATCGCCTCGAGTGTCCGCGCAAGCGGGTGCGCGGGGCCGACCTCGTTGTCCCGGTAAGCCCCGACCAGCAGCAGGTGCCGCACCTCGGAGTGCGTGACCAGATGCTCGAGCAGGTCGAGCGTCGCCATATCCAGCCACTGCAAATCGTCGAGGAACAAGGCGAGCGGGTGCTCCGGCCGGGCAAACACTGCCAGGAAGCGCCGGAACACCAGCCGAAACCGGTTCTGCGCATCCTGAGGCGGCAACTCCAGCAGCGGCGGCTGCGGACCGATGACCAGTTCAAGCTCCGGAACCAGGGTCACCATGAGTTGGCCGTTCGGACCAAGTGCCTCGCGCAGGGCCTCCCGCCATTGGCCGAGCGCTGCCTCGCTCTGGCCGAGCAGTGGACGGACCAGTCCCTGGAATGCCTGCGCCAAGGTGGCGTAAGGGATGTCGCGCTTGAACTGGTCGAACTTGCCGGACGCGAACAGGCCACGCGGCGGGACGAGTGCCCGGTGGAGTTCGTTCACCACTGAGGACTTGCCGACGCCCGAATAGCCGGACACCAGGACCAGTTCGGCGGCGCCATCGGCGACGATGCGGTCGAAGGCGGCCAGCAGGGTGCCGGTTTCGCGTTCCCGCCCATACAGCCGCTCCGGGATCAGCAACCGATCCGAGGCGTCCCGCGCGCCGAGCACGAACGGTGCGATGCGGCCGGTCGCGTCCCGTACCGCCAGGCAACGCTGCAGATCGGCCGTGAGGCCGGCGGCAGTCTGGTAGCGGTCCTCGGCGGTCTTGGCGAGCAGCTTCATGACGATCGCCGAGAGCGGCCCCGCGATCCCCGCGACCCGTTCGTCGGGCGGCACCGGTTGCCGGGCGATGTGGCAGTGCACCCATTCCATCGGTTCGGAGGCGGTGAACGGTAGTGTCCCTGTCAGCATCTCGTAGAAGATGACGCCCAGCGCATAGAGGTCGCTGCGGGAGTCGATCGACCGGTTCATTCGCCCGGTCTGTTCCGGTGCCATGTAGGCGAGCGTCCCCGCGATCACCTCTGGCGGCGCCGGGGCCTGGTGTTCGCGGGGCAGCCGGGAGGCGATGCCAAAACCAGTCAGCCACACTCCGCCGCAGGCCGGGTCCACGAGGATATTGGCCGGCTTCAGGTCCTTATGGATCAGCCCTCGTGCGTGCATCCGGCCGACGGCCACCGCGAGCGGGATGGCGATGCGAATGAACGCCGCAACCTCCAGCTTCCGGCCGAGCCGCCGTTCGAGCAGCTCTCCGCCAGGGTCCTCCAGGAGGAGGATGAGCCGTCCGTCGTGCCGAGCAAGCTCGATAGGTCGCGCCGCCCAGTCGGCATCGAGGTCTTTCCGCAACGCGTATTCATGCTCAAGGCGCCGGAACAAGCCCGGCGAGGGGTATTCGCCCGCAGGCGCGACCACGAGGATCGGCGCGAACCCGCTACCAATACCTCGATCGAGCGTGAACGGGCCCTCCCGCAACGACGAGAACACGTAACCCGAAAGTTCGATCAAGCGGGCCCTCTCCAGGCGCGGGCGGCAGCAACGTTCGGTCGCGGACGATGCCTGCCAGTCAGCTATTATATACTGAAACTTCGCATTACACCTTGCCATGTGACGATCGCGTGCCCCTGCATGTCGAGCAGGGTGATCGGCTCTTGCGTGCAGCAGTCGCTCGAAGATACCGGCCAGTCAGGGATGGCCCGTCACCACCTGCCGGACCGCGGCATCCCAGCGGCCGATTTTGACCGTCCCGTCGCGCCCTGCCCTGCCCTGCCCTGTAAAGGATCAAATGCCGCGGCCGCGCCGGCCCATTAGACATGTCTAATTTCCATTTTCTGTCGTCGGTCGCGGCCGATCATGGACACGGCGCGAAGGAAGACGCTAATGCAATTTCAAGGCGTAAGGGGAGCGGGATATGCTGGACGCCGCGGTGCGCAAGCGCGCTGAAGAGGCGAAAGATACGCACTGCCGGATCCTGTTGATCAGCAGTCCAAAGGGCGGATCGGGCAAGTCGGTGCTGAGCCGCCACATCCTGGTCAGCGCCGCGCAGGCGGGTGTAAAGGCGATCGGGCTGGACTTCGACCGGCAGCAGACGTTCGTGAAGTGGGCAGCCAGGCGAGCCAGGACGCGCGAGGCGTTTCCCGACTTCGCCGAGACGGCCGTTGAGCCCGTCTCACTGCAGGACTGGCGCGGCGCCCTCCGACGAACCGACGGCTACCAGCTCGCAGTCCTCGACACACCCCCGAGCGTTGAGGACTATCTCCCGGCTATCGACAGCCTCGGGCAGGTTGCGGACCTGATCCTGGTGCCAGCGGTCTGCACGCAGGACGATGTCGAGTCCGCTGCCCCCTGGGTAAGGACGCTGGCAGGGAAGGGCTTCACGTGCTCGGTCGTCCTCAATCGCGCCAACCGGCGCACCACGAGCTACGCGCGGATGCGGGGCGTCATGGTGAAGGCCGGGTCGGTCTGCCCGACGGAGTTGCCGCAACTCGAGGACATCCACGTTCCCTCGACCAAGGGGCTTACGCTGCTCGACTACTCGAAGTCGCGGGGGATTGAGCCCTTCGAGGAGATTTGGGCCTACGTGCGCCGGGAGATCGGACTATGAGTGCGGCGGCAGGAAAGCGTTCCAAAGCCGCATTGAAGGCCTTCCTCGCGACCGAGGACGACACCAGGATCGACGTCGCCGTTGTCGATCCCCGTGCCGCCGAGCTCCGTTCGTTCGGTGCTGAAGATCCCACTGTCCTGGAGGCGATCCGCGAGGTCTTTGCGGGCACGAACCTTCCCGACGACCAGGAGAAGGTTCGCCGCATCCTCCGGACCCGAAGCGAGATCCAAAAGGAATGGGGTGACGCCCGCGATTCCTTCCTGGCGATTGGGCGCGCGCTGATCGCACTCGAAAACGAGCTGACGAGGGCTGAATTTGCGCGACTGCGACACGGGACGGAGCGTCTGTTCCCGTTTTCGGACGCAACGGCCACGCAGCTGCGCCAGATTGCGCGGGCGGTCGATGGCGGTCGTATCCCGGCAGAGGCGTGCCCCGGTAGCTACGGCACCGCCTACCAGATCACGCTCCTGACCGAGCCGCAGCTGCAGGTGGCGTGGGACAGGGGTCTGATCCGGCCGGATGTGACGCGGCGAGAGATCATGCAGCTCCGCCGCGAGGTGCCCGCCAGCGGCGCCGAATCGCCACTGGCGGGGCGCTTGGACCGGACCAAGCTGCGCGAGGAGCGGGCGCGGCTGGGCGAGCGACGGGCCCGCCTGGCCGAGGCGCTCGCGATGGTCGAGCATCGCATTGTCCAGCTCGATGAGCTGCTCTCGCCGGTGATCGATGGCGAGACCGAGGCGGACGCGCAGGGGTGAACGGCAGGGGAGGCGGCCCGCGCTCCTTCCGACTCCGACCGGATTCTGATGGGTGATCCGCTCGACGGAGTCGCAGGAAAGCCTGTCCCGCATCTCTCACCGGATTGGGGGGAAAGCGCCTTCCGGATGGCGTCGGGCCAAGCGGCGCGGTGACTCGGGCGGATCGGTTCGGCCGCGATCTCATCAACCAAGCAGCCGTTGCACGCCCGACGAACCGGTCATCGACACGGTTCTGCCCGCACCAGGACGCTGCTTGGGGACGACGGGGGGAAGCAAGCGGCAGCGTCGCGGCCAGGTCTCCGCCCAAGGTATAAGCCGGCTTATTCTTTCGAGTGCCAAATGGCTACGTAAATTCAATTGATGGACGGCGCGCCAGCGGCGATTTTGCAGCAAACCGGACACGAAATCTGTCAACTCCGGCGACTGCTATTTATACAGCTATTTAATGGGGGCCCCTTATGGTTTCTGCCATCCTCCATACTGCCCCGAAAGAAATCTGGCCCGGCGCCTGTAGGAGATCCGGAAGTTGCCCTTCTCTCGTGGGTGGAGACGCTCGATCTCGCGCCGATCGGATGAATAGACTTCATCACTTGTGTGACCAAGCCCGAGCGTGTTAGCCGAATACGACAGATCGGCTGGAAACAGGGTAGGGTGAAACGTGAACGATTGAAGACCGCGCCTGCTCAAATGGCCGTGCTGCTTCTCGCTGGATGTAGCACCTCGCCGGCGCAGAATTTATTCGGCTCGTTTTTTCCTGCATGGATGCTGTGCGCGACAGCAGGAGTCATTACTACTGTTATCCTGCGCAAGGTCTTGTCCGTAATTGGGGTCGATAGACATCTGATTGCGCCTCCTTTGACTTATTCCTGCATCGCAGTGGCCAGCACCCTGCTCGTCTGGCTGCTTTGGTTTGGTCACTAGATGCCCTCCTTTATCCGCAAGGGCATGGGCGTTCTGGTCAGCGTCGCAGCGTTCGGGGCGGTGATCTTGCTCGCCGTGCTGACCGTGCGACGCATCGACGTGCGGCCGCGGACCGACGATGCGTATCTGCAGGCTGACCTGGTTCACATGGCCCCGGACGTCAGCGGGCGGATCGTCGAGTTGGACGTCTCGGACAACCGGATCGTTCACCGGGGCGAAGTGCTGTTCCGCATCGATCCGGTCCCCTTCCGGCTGCGGGTGGAGCAGGCGCAGGCGACCGTCCGGGGCCTGGAGGCGAAGCTGTCCGTGACCGCCGATCAGGTCGCTTCGCAGACCACCAACGCGGACACCGCAAGCCGCGGCATCGCCACCGCCGAGGCGCAGTTGACGCTTGCTTCCAGCACGCTTGGGCGGCTGGAGCCCCTGTTGCCACGCGGCTACGTGACGGCGGAGCAGGTGGACCAGGCGCGGACGGCAAAGCGGACAGCAGAGGTCGCGCTCCAGCAGGCGCGTCTGCAGGCCAACAGCGCACGGCAGGCGATCGGCAGCAGCAAGCCGATTGCGGAAGAGTTGGAGGCGGCCAAGGCCACGCTGGCCATGGCCGAGCGCGACTTGCGGCTGACCGTCGCGCGATCTCCCTGCGACGGTCAGATCACCGCGCTGGATATCGCCGCCGGCGAATTTGCGATCACTGGCAAGCCGCTCTTCACTATTATTGATACTGAGCACTGGTACGCGGTGGGCAACTTTCGCGAAACAGATCTTTCCGGGATCGCGCCGGGCCAGCACGCCCTGGTCTACGTCATGCAAGCGCCGGGAACGCCCGTGAAGGGCGTGGTGGACAGCCTGGGTGGCGGCGTGGCGCCGGATGAGGGCGCGACGTTCCTCGGCCTGCCGCATGTGCCGCGCAGCCTGAACTGGGTCCGCATCGCCCAGCGCTTCCCCGTCCGCATCCTGCTCGATCACCCGCCGGAGACCCTGATGCGCATCGGCGCCACGGCAGCGATCGTGGTCGAACGGTGAGCGCCGCGCCGGCCATCGACGAAGGCGATCCGCCCGGCCTGGCGCTGCTCTGGCAGCGCCTGGTCAGCCCCACACCGGGACGCCTGGAGAATACCGTTCGGGTGGTCGTGCTGGTGCTGGCGACCGTGGTGATCGGAGAGACGTTCCGCCTCCCGGAGATCGCGGTCTCGGCCTACATCGTGCTGTTCGTGTCGGGGGCGGAGGCCGCGTCCTCTGTGATGACCGCCCTGATCGGTGGCGCGGCCGTCATCCTGGCGGTCTTCGCGACCATCGTTGCGCTGATGCTCAGCCTGTCGGAGCCGGCGCTGCGCGTTCCGATGATCGCTTGCATGACGTTCATCGGCATGTTCCTCGCGCGCACGACCGGCCAGCTGGGGATCCCTTTCTTCATAGCGGGATTTATCATTGGTTACGGAATGACGCTGGGGAATGAGGTGCTCGGCTTCGCGCTCATGCCGGGGTCGGTGGCCAACACGCCGCAGACGACGCTGCCGGAGCTGGCCTTCATCCCGCCCGAGGAGGCGCTGCTGCACTTTCTGCTCTGGCTGGCTCTAGCGGTGGCGATACCGGTGACGCTGGTCGTCATCGCCAATCTGCTGACCGGGCGAGACCCTGCCGTTATGGTTCGCGCCGCCCTCGTCAAGCGGCTGCAGACGGCAGCGCGGTTTTGTGAGGGCCAGCCGGGCGCCGACCGCCAGCTCGCGAGCCTGACCGGGGAGGGCACGGCAGCACTGCTGAAGCTGCGCCACTTGTCGGGCCTGCTGCACAAGTCTGCTCACCCGGCTCCCGTGGTCGAGATCCAGCGACTGCTGCTGCTGCTCATGGCCGTCAACCGTGTCTCCGGGCGGGACCGATTGCAGGACAGCCTGGTCCCGGTTGCACAATTCTGCCGGGATGCAGCAGAGACGCTGCAGAACAGTGCGACTTCATGGCCTGAGACGCCGGAGATTACGCTGACCGGCGCCGCCCAGCCCGTGGGTCACCAGATCACGCGAGCGCTGCGCGACATTCGTGAACCACCGGCGCCCGCGCATCCGGTCACCAAGGAACCGAGCCGGCTTCTCGCGCCCGATGCTTTCAGCAATCCGGATCACGTCCGCTTTGCGCTGAAGGTCACGTTGGCCGTGATGCTCTGCTACTTCGCCCAGAATATGCTCGACTGGCCGGGCATCCATACCTGCATGATCACCTGCTTCTTTGTCGCGCTCACGACGGTGGGCGAGACGGTCCACAAGGGGACGTTGCGGCTGACGGGCTGCATTGTCGGCGGGGTGCTGGGGATCGGCACCATCCTGCTGCTGATGCCCGTGATGACCGATCTGGGTGAGCTGCTCTTGCTGGTTGCGGCGGTGACGTTCCTGGCAGGGTGGGTCGGCTACGGCGGCGAGCGCATTTCCTACGCCGGCTGGCAGGTTGCAATGGCCTTCTACCTGAGCACCTTTCAGGATTTCGGGCCGACGCTGGACATGGCGACGGCGCGCGACCGCATCGTCGGCCTTGTGCTCGGCGATCTGGTCATCCTGGTTATTTTCACCGCGATCTGGCCGGTCAGCGCGGCCCGTGTCGCGCGCGCGAACCTGGCGAAAGCCGTCGAGCAGCTGTCGGCGCTGTTCCAGACCGACGAAGCCGAGGCCGTGCATCGCGCCGCCTTCGTCCAGTCGATGGAACAGGCTCGGGCCGTCATGGTGAATGAGGCGTTCGAACCCCGCGCGGTACTGACTTCGGACGGACGCCGGCCGATCGACGGGGGGATCCTGTCGCAGGTGCAGTTCCTGATCGTCCCGGTTTCGGTAATACTCGATCTCCGGCGGGAGACTCCGGGGTCAATCACCGTTGCAACTTACCATTCGGCTCTGGCAGACTGGTTCCAGCGTGCCGCGGCCTGGATCCGCGATGGCGATGGCGCAGCTTCGGTCGCCGAAAGCCTTCCCGGGCCGCCCGCGGCCGAGTCGGCGGGACCGCTGGGTGCCTGGCATCGCGTCTTGTATCAGGATCTTTGTGCCATCCTGCGTGAGGTTGGCCCGCGCTGACGGCCGGCGCACGAAACCATCCGGGGCGGGTTAAGCCTTGCCGACCACGCATGTCGTCGCGGCCCTGGGTCTGCTCCTTGTCGTTGCGGCTTGCAATGATACGCAGGATCTTGCGCCGGCAGCGCCGGCAGCGCCCTGGCCGGTCCCGGTCTCCAGTGCTCCCAGTCCCAGCGAGGTCGTTCCGGTGTCCGCCGGCACGCCCGCGGAGGTCAGGCCATTCCACCGCTACTCCCTGGCCGAACTGATCGACGTCGCGGAGCGCCGCAACAAAGCGACGCGCATCGCATGGGAGCAGGCGCGGCAGGCGGCAATCCATGTGGGGATCGCGCAGGCGGCTTACCTGCCCGTGCTGACGGCAAGCGCCATCGGGGGCTATCAGCGGATCGCACTGCCGTTTCCGAGCAACCTGGTTTCGCGCGGGTATATCACCGCGAACACCGAGGAGTTCCTTCCGACCCTCGCGATTAGCTATTTGCTGCTCGATTTCGGCGGGCGGGGCGCAGCGGTGAATGCGGCGCGCGAGCTTACCGTCGCCGCAAATGTCGCGTTCAACCAGGCACACCAGAAGCTGATCTTCGACGTTGCGAGGGCGTATTTCGCGCTCAACGGCGCCGATGCGACATTGCGTGCTGCGGAGCAGGCATTGAGGGACGCCCGGGAGCTGCAGCGTTCCGCGGAGGCACTGCAGGGGAGGGGGCTGGCGACGATCGTCACGGTTGAACTCGCGCGGCGCGAAACGGCGCAGCGGCAATACGACCTGGCGCTCGCGCGCACTGCCCAGCATAACGCTACCTATGGATTGCTGACGGCAATGGATTTTCCGCCGACTATGCAGCTGCGCATCGTCGACGTCTCGAACCGGCCGCTCCCGCCGCCGTCCGGCGCCACCGTGCAGCGCCTGCTCGGCGAGGCGCTGCGCCAAAGGCCGGACCTGATCGCCGCGGTGGCGAGGCTGCGCGCGACCGACGCGGGGATCGCCCTCGCGCGTTCGGCGTTTCTGCCGAAGCTGTCCTTCAGCGCGAACATCCAGGGCAATCTTGGTCAGATCAGCGTGGACTCCCTGCCGTATGAAGGGGTGAAACAGCCCCAGGCGGGGATTTTCGTGCACTTCGATTGGCCGCTGTATCAGGGCGGACTGCTGCAGAACCGACTGCGGGAGGCGGAATCCCAGCACGCGGCGGCAGCTGACGCCGTTCAGGAGATCCGCGATCAGGCGCTGCGGGAAGTTGCACTCGCCTCCGATCAGCTCGACACAGGCCTGCAGCAATACGACGCGGCGCGGGCGCTGCTGACTGCGGCGCAGACCGCGTTCAGCTCGGCCAGTGACTCCTACGCGCATGGGGTTGGCACGTACACCGACGCCCTCACCGCCGAGGCCGCACTGGCCGCGGCACGGGCGGATGTGGCGCGGGCACACGCCCAGTCGCTGATCAACGCCGCCGCGCTGGCCTTCGCGACCGGGGCGCTGAACGCCAGCACCGCGGCCGACCTGCCGGGGCCGGGAAGATGAGAACCCCGGCAACGCTTTCGGCGCTGGCTGCGCTCGCGGGGCGGCGACCGGCGGGGAGAGGCGCCGCACCGATGTGGTCGGCATCTTCCCCAACGAGGCTGTCATCGTGCGTCTGATCGGCGCCGTGCTGGTGGAAGCCAACGACGAGCGGCAGCTTCAGCACCGCTACATGCAGACCTTGCCCGCGACCGAATCCGCAACGCCACTGATCGACGCCACGCCGACACAAATTTCCACCACGGCTGCGGACACCGCCCCCCGACACCCCGGGCGGCCTGCTGGCGCGGAAATCGGACACGCTGATCGTTGGGGCCCCCTTGATCGCGCTACCGCCATTGCCTAGCTGCCTTGGCACTCGAAGTCGGTGAGTGCCAGCGTCGCCGGTTCGTCGTGGGGCGGAGACCGTCGAGGCTCTCGCCGCCTTCGTTGAGCCGATGGGGGTGACAGATGGCCATGTTCGCCGATCCGTTTGAGCTGCTTGTGCGCCTGCAACAGGCGCTGGACTCCTCCCGAACGAGCGACTGGCTGGACGCTGGACCAAGTGCGGGAGGCAGCTTTCCTGCCATCAACGCCTTCCGGAAGGGTGAGGACTACGTGTTGATCGCCGAGCTGCCCGGCGTCGACCGGGCGGACCTGGACATCCAGGTGAAGGGCAACACCATCCGCCTTGCCGGGAAGAAGGCGCCGAATTACCCGGAAAAGGCCGGCCTGCACCGCCGCGAGCGGCCGTTTGGGCGGTTCGACAGGGCCGTCACGCTGCCGATCGAAGTCGATGGCGACAAGGTCCAGGCCAACTACCAGGACGGCGTGCTCGCCCTGCTATTGCCCCGCGCCGAGCGCGACAAGCCACGGCGCATCCCCCTGAGCTAGAGCAACCATACGGGAGGCGGAGGACAACATGTCAGGCGCTCAGGAACTCGCTCCTCGCGAGAAAAAGGAGGTTACCGGCCGGGAAGAAAAGACCGTGCCGGGGCGGCACTACATGCCGGCAACCGATATATTCGAGACTGAAGAGGCCCTCATGGTAATCATGGAGATCCCGGGGGTTCACAAGAATGACGTGAACGTGTCGCTCGACAACAACGTCCTATCGGTCGAAGGTCGGATTAATCTGACGAAATACGAGGGGATGGAGCCAGTTTACACCGAATATGGCGTCGGCAATTACTCTCGATCCTTCACGGTCTCGGACAGGATCGACCGGGACCGCATCACGGCGGAGGTGACCGGCGGTGTGCTGACGCTCACCCTACCCAAGATGAAAGAGGCGCAGCCGCGGCGCATACCGATCGGCTGACGCCGGCCGAGACGTCGGCCGGAAGGACGGCCGGTCAAATCAGAGAAGTCCGACATCCAACGACCACAGGGAGCAAACGCCATGGCGAAATTCCGTCCTCTCCACGACCGGGTCGTGGTCCGGCGCATCACGGCCGAGGAGAAGACCGTGGGCGGCATCATCATCCCCGACACGGCGAAGGAAAAGCCGATGGAGGGCGAAGTGGTGGCGGCCGGCCCGGGCGCGCGTAACGAACAGGGCCAGTTGGTGACGCTCGACGTGAAGGCGGGCGACCGCGTGCTGTTCGGCAA